>DASWNZ010000092.1:0-37365 GCA_036398975.1 Longimicrobium sp. | reverse complement strand
TTTCTCTGTGCTTGCGGTTCCCTCCGTGTTCTCTGTGTGAGGCTTTTCTCTCCCTGCGTCTCTGCGCCTCTGCATGAGACCAGTTTTTTCCCGCTAACTGCCGATCAGCGCACGTTGCGATTGGCGGAGAGGAGGCGCTCCCACGCCTTGGCCATGCGCTGGTACTCGCCGGGGCAGCGCACCGCGCGCTCGCGCGGAAGCATGCCGCCCGTCACGATGCGCGAGTACTTCTGCGGATCGGAGCCGTATACCCAGCAGGCGATGTTGAACAGGCGCTGCGGACCCAGCGAGTGCTCGTCCGCGAAGTCCGAGTTGCTGAACACCGCGTTCTCGCCCGGCTGCACGGCCAGCACGCCGTTGAAGGCGGCCTGCGCACCCTTTTCGCCACTCCCGATCAGGATGTAGGTGGCGAGCTGGTCCACCGCGTCCTCCTCACGCCCCGTAATCGGCAGGTCCATCACGTCCACCAGGGCGTGCCCCACCTCGTGGTACATGATGAAGTTCACGGCGCCGTCCACCGCCTCGGCCTGCGCCTGCGTCCACCGCCCGTCGCGCACGAAGATGTTGGCGAGGTGGTTGAGCATCTCGTAGCACATCGTAACGGTGCCCAGGCGCGGGCTGTACGACGCGTTCACGTTGCCGCACTGGGCCGTGCGCACCGACACGCTGCGCGGCAGCGTGGGGAGGTTCCGGTTGGAGTTGAGCGACTCGGTGAAGCGCTCCATCATCCCCGCCTGCTTGATGCGCTGGTTCAGGGTGCGCAGCGCGGGAGTGGTCGGCTCGCTGGAGGCGTACAGCCACTTGTTCTGCCCGGCCGTGCGCTCCTCGGCCGCGGTCTGCGCGGGGGCGGCGGAGAGGCGCTGGATGGCCAGCGTGTAGCTCCCCGTCTTGCGCGGCTCGAAGGCGTTGGCCTGGATCACGTACACCCCCGTGCCGCCCACCGTGACGGTGGCCTGCGCGTTGGTGCCGCCGCCGCCGTCGTCGTCGTTCACCTCCGCCTCCAGCCGCCCGCCTTCCAGACGGCCCCAGCGCAGGTAGGTGTCGAAGTCGCTGGAGCGAAGCGTGATCTGCAGCCGGTCGCCGGGGCTGCCTCGGTACACGTACTGGTCGTAGTACGAGCTGTCGGACAGCATCGGGTCCGACGTCGTGAGCTGGCCGTTGATCGTCTGGCCCGCGGTCACCGTCACGGCGCCGGCTGGGGCGGTCGTCTGCTGCTGCGCGGTGGCGCTCACCGGCTGCACCGTGAGCGTGTACGAGCCGGTGGCGCCCGCTGCCAGCGAGTTGGCCTGCACGGCGTAGATGCCGCTGGCCCCCACCGTGGCGATGAGCTGCGAGTTGGTGCCGCCGCCGCTGTCGTCGTCGCGCGCGATGGCGTCGAAGCGGTTCCCCGCCACGCGACCCCACGCCATGTACGTGTCGAAGTCGCTGGAGCGCATCGTCACCATCACCTGCTCGCCCGGACGGCCGCGGTACACGTACAGGTCGTAGTGCGAGTTGTCGCTCAGCTTCGGGTCGGAGGTGTCCAGCCGGCCGTTCACCGTCTGGCCCATCGCGATCGTCTGCGCGCCGGTGGGGGCCGCGCCGCTCGCGCGCTCCACCGCCAGGGTGTAGGTGCCGGTGACGTTGGCGGAGAGCGAGTTGGCCTGGATCGCGTAGGTGCCGCTCTGGTCCAGCGTCACCTGCATCCGCGAGTTGGTTCCGCCGGCCGCGTCGTCGTCGGTGCCCAGCAGCTGGAACTGCTGCCCCTGCAGCCGTCCCCAGCGCAGGTAGGTGTCGAAGTCGCCGGAAGTGAGGGTGATGATGATCTGCTCGCCCGGCGCGCCCTGGTAGACGTAGGTGTCGTAGTGCGAGTTGTCGGGCAGCTTGGGGTCGGAACCCTCCAGCCGGCCGGATACGGTCTCGCCGGCGCGGATCGCCCCGCCGCGCGCCCGCGTTCCGCCACCGCCTCCGCCGCCACCACCGCCGCCGCCCGTGCGCTCCACGCTCAGGGTATAGGCCCCGGTGGAGTTGGCCGCCAGCGAGTTGGCGCGGATGGTGTAGCTGCCGCTGCTCCCCACCGTCACGGTGAGCTGCGAGTCGGTGCCGCCGGCGCCGTCGTCGTCGGTCTTGTCGGAGGCGAACGAGCTTCCCGTGCCGCTGCCCCACACCAGGTAGGTGTCGAAGGCGGTGGAGCGCAGGGTGATGACGATCTGGTCGCCCGCGTTGCCGGTGTAGCGGTAGTCGTCGGCGTACGAGTTGTCCGCCAGGCGCATGTCGCTGCTGGTGAGCTCGCCGCGGATCGTCTGCCCCGGGGCGATGGTGCCGCTGCCGCCGCCGCCCGGCTGCGGGCGCTGGACCGGCCCCGGCGCCGCGCCGCCGCCGCCGGACTCCACCTGGATGGTGTACGCGCCGGTGGAGCCCCCCGCCAGCGAGTTGGCGCGGATCACCAGCACCCCGCCCGCGGGCACGGCCACGCTCACCCGCGAGTCGGTGCCGCCCGCGCCGTCGTCGTCCGTGTCGCTGGAGGTGAAGGTGCCGCCGCTCATCGTCCCCACGTTCAGGTAGGTGTCGAAGGCGCTGGACCGCAGCGTCACCGTCACCTGCTCGCCCGCGCGGCCACGGTAGACGTACTGGTCGTAGTACGAGCCGTCTGCCAGCTTGGGATCGGACTCGGCGAGGCTGCCGGAGACCGTCTGCCCGGCGCGGATGGCCGTGCCGGGCTGGGCCGCGAGGGCGGCGGGAAGGCTGCAGAGCACGGCGGCACCCAGCAGGGCGCACCGCGTGGCGGAGGTGGCGAATCGCATCGTCTTACCGGACCTGAAGGTGGGGGAGTGCACGGGCGGGAACTGCGGGGCGGCGTGGGATCGCCGTCCTGCCCACAAAATGAAGCCGCGCGTGGAGTTTAGCCAGCTTTTTGTTTGTCGTCCGCTTCGGAGCCGCAAGCGCGTTCCGGAGCGGCGCCTCGCGCGCGAGGTTGGCGGCGGGGCGGGGGCGGCGGTATCTTGTGGAACCGGCGGGAGAGCTCCGCCCGCGCCGCACCCGCGGCGCCGCACCACGAACGAGACGCGCTACGCCATGGCAACGCAACCCTCCCGACTCGTCGCCGTACCCACCGGCGCCTCGCACTCCGTGGAAGAAGAGGGGCGCAACCCCGGCGTGCCGCTCGACCTGGACTGGGTCAGCTCCGTGCGGGTGAACCGCAGCGCGGTGGAGCGGCGCGCGTCCACCCTCCCGGGGCGGCGCACCGTCAAGAAGCAGTGGCAGGCTGCGTGGCTCCTGCGCGCCATCACCCTGATGGACCTCACCACCCTCTCGGGCGACGACACGCCGGGGACGGTGCGGCGCCTGTGCGCCAAGGCCCGCCAGCCGCTGCGCCCCGACCTGCTGGGCGCGCTCGGCGCGGAGGAGCTCACCATCCGCTGCGGCGCGGTCTGCGTCTACCATCGCTTCGTGTCGACGGCCGTGGAGGCGCTGAGCGGCTCGGGAATCCCGGTGGCGGCGGTCTCCACCGGCTTTCCGGCGGGTCTCTCGCCCTTCAAGCAGCGCGTGGAGGAGATCCACGCATCCGTGGCCGACGGGGCGGAGGAGATCGACATCGTCATCACCCGCGAGCACGTGCTCACCGGGAACTGGCAGGCGCTGTACGACGAGGTGAAGGCGTTCCGCGAGGCGTGCGGCCCCGCGCACCTCAAGGCGATCCTGGCCACCGGCGAGCTGGCTACGCTGCGCAACGTGGCGCGCGCATCGGTGGTGGCGATGATGGCCGGCGCGGACTTCATCAAGACCTCCACCGGCAAGGAGTCGCGCAACGCGGAGCTCCCGGTGGGGCTGGTGATGGCGCGCTGCATCCGCGAGTACCGCGACCGCACGGGGCACGAGGTGGGGTTCAAGCCGGCCGGCGGCATCAAGACGGCCAAGCAGTCGCTGGACTGGCTGATGATGATGAAGGAGGAGCTGGGCCGCCGCTGGCTCGAGGCGGACCGCTTCCGCTTCGGTGCCTCGTCGCTCCTCAACGACATCGAGCGGCAGCTGGAGCACCACGTCACCGGCCGCTACTCCGCCTCGCACCGCCACCCGATGGCGTGACCGGGCACCGCCGCGGCCCACAGCGGGCCGCGGCGGTGTTCCCAAATGGGAACCGGACCCCCACTTCCGGCGTGCCGGAAACGTTTGTATCTTCTTGTCACACCCTCAATTCGCGCCCGCTTCCCCGCGGGCGCTTTCGCGTCCATTCTCCCCCGGTTCCACGCGATGAAGAAGCTGCTTTCCGCCGCCATCCTTGCCGGCGTCCTCGCCGCGCCCGCCCACGCGCAGAACGTGATCGAGGGCCTCAACCCCGCCGAATTCTCGGAGCTGAAGTGGGGCGCCACCGCCCCGCAGGTCGCGGCACACTGGCGCGAGCAGCCCCTGGCCGTGAAGCGCGAGAACGGCGTCACGCGCCTGAGCTTCCTCCCCTGGATGGGGATGGAAACGTGGACGGTGGCGGTGCACGACCAGCACGGGTTCGTGCAGGTGGAGGCGTTGTCCGCCGCGAACGTGACCGGCCCGGCGTGCGAGCTCCAGTTCCGGCAGTTCCTCTCGCAGTTCCAGCGCTCCTACCCGGGGCTCGCCCCCACCATCACCGAGCGCAACGACGCCGGCACCGGGCTGTGCGAGGCGGTGCGCGCCGGCCGCGGTGAGGCACGCTATCGCTGGACGGATGCCGCGGGCACCGAGATCGTGGTGGAGGTGAACCGCGAGGGCCGCGTCGCCTTCCAGTCGCACACGCGTCCCTATCGCGACTGGCTGGCTGCTTCCGCCGCGCCCGCCGCGGCCGCTCCACGCGCCGCGACGCCGCAGCGGCTCGGCCTGACGGCGGCGGCCTTCCGCGCCATCCGCCCCGGGATGTCGCTCGAGGAAGTGAACGCGCTCGTCGGCTTCGCGGGCACGCAGACGTCGAGCACGGACATCGGCGGGCGCCGCTCCGCCGGCTACAAGTGGCAGCGCGGTGCCGAGTTCATGATCGTCACCTTCATGGACGGGCGCGCGCTGCAGACGCTGCAGGCGGGGCTCGACAGCCAGCCCGCCTCCGCCCGCACCGCCACGCTGGCGAAGTACAACCAGGTGCAGGTAGGTATGACGTACGAAGAGGTGTCGCGCATCATGGGCGGGCCGGGCAACTTCACCGGCTTCGTTGACATCATGGGGACGATGAGCGAAGGATACAGCTGGAAGGGCGCCTCGCTGGGCACGGTGATGACCGCCAGCTTCCGCGACGGCCGCCTGACCACCCGCATGCAGATGGGGCTCCGCTGACCGGCTGGGGGCGGGCCGCCCGGCTCGCCCCCTTCTTCTCCCTCCCGAGGGATCTCCCATGTCCGAAGCGACCCTCCCCACCGAGGCCGCCGCCGAGCCGCTCCCCGTGGCCGAAGCGGCGCCGGCCGTATGCGCCAACTGCGAAGCGGCCCTCGCGGGCGAGTTCTGCGCGCGGTGCGGGCAGCGCGCCTGGCAGGGAAGGTTCACGCTGCGAGCCGTCTTCTCGCAGCACGTGACGGAGGCGCTGGACCTGAACCGGGGACTCCTCTTCACCTTCGTGGAGCTCTTTCGCCGCCCCGGCCACATGGTGCGCGACTACGTGCGCGGCCACACGGTGCGCTACGCCAATCCGGTGAAGTACTTCCTGATCATGGGAGCGCTCACCACGCTCGTCTACGTGAAGACGGGGCTCGCCGGCCAGATGGCGGATGAGATCGCGCAGGGGATGACCACCAGCACGAACGGCCGGCTCTCGCCCCGCACGGGGGCGCTGGTGGAGATGATCTCGTCGTACTTCACGCTGCTGCTGGCGTTCACCCTCCCCACCGCCGCGGCCGCCACGCGATGGGTCTTTCGGCGCGCGGGGTACAACTACGCCGAGCACCTGATCTTCAACGCCTACACCGGCGCGCAGCAATGCGTACTGATGGTCGCCGCCCTCCTTCTGGGCGCCGCCGCGGGCGCGGACCCGCAGGCGTCACTCAACTGGAGCGTCCCGGTGGTCATCGCGTACTTCGCGTGGGCGGCGGCGCAATTCGCCGGCGGCCCGCGCGTTCCCGGCTTCCTGCGCGGCATCCTCGCGACCATCCTTAGCTACACCGCCTTCCTGCTGCTCACCGGCATCGCCGGAATCGTGGTGGGCGTGCTGATCGCGTTCGCCCTGCTGTGACCTGACCACGAGCCTGCGAAGGCAGGCTTCCCGCGGTTGTTGCAGCGGTTTCAACCGCCGGAACCACCAGACCCAAAAGGCCCCCACGGCATTCCGCGGGGGCCTTTTGCGTCACCCAACCTGCCGATCAGTAGATGTAGACCGGCGTGCCGACGGTGGTGTTCTCGTACAGGAAGGTGAGCGGCTCCTCGTCCAGGCGGATGCAGCCGTGGGTGGCGGGGAAGCCGATGGCGATGGGGTCGTTGGTGCCGTGGATGAAGTACCCGTCGCCCGTGTCCAGCTTGAACTTCCCCAGCACCTCCGGCACGCGCCGGTTGATGGTGCCAAAGGGCGGGATGTACAGGATCCCGTCCCACATCAGCGGATGCTCCTGCGGGAGGACCTCGAACTCGCCGTCCTTGAGAATCCCCAGGTTCACGCCGCGCCGGATGACGCGCCCGCCCTCCTTGAGCGCCACCCCGCCCGCCGGAAACTGCCGCACGCGGTCCGCCATCGACTGGTAGTGCCAGTCGGGCGGAATCCAGAGCGGGTCCTCCTCCATCTTGATGACGGTGCGGCGGCCGCGCGGCGTGGAGAAGTCGATCAGCCGCCCGCCCGTGCTCTTCACCATCCCCATCCCGACGCCGGCGGGGGCGGAGAGGAGCGTGTCCGCGCCGTCGATCAGCCACAGGCGCCGGTCGAAGATGGAGATGACGATGCGGCGCCCCGTGGCGTTGTTGGCGGCGCGGCGGTGGCGCTCCCAGGTGAGCGAGTCGGCGCGCGAGGTGGGGCGGCGCGGCGCCGGATCGGGGTTCACCACGCCCATGCGGCGCAGGCGGTCCGCGATCAGCTCGTCGGTGGTCACCAGCCCGCGCGGGCGGCTGTCCGCGTCCGTGTTGACGCGCGACGTGTCTTCGCCGGCGCGGGGGCCGTCCTGCGCGCTGGCGGGCGCGGCGAAGGCCAGCAGGGCCGCGCACGTGGCCCGGATGATGTGTGTGGAGTATCTCATGTCAGGGTTGCCGTTCGGGGACAACATGGAACGGCGAAAGCACTTGGCTAATTCCGTGCTACCGCTGCGGCCACACCCGCGGGCCGCGCCTCCAGTATAACGCACTCCGCCCCCGAGACCAACCGCTTCGTACCCGCGGCACTGATATGCCTCACGCAGAGGCGCAGAGACGCAGGGAGAGAACAACAGAGAAAAGCCTCACACAGGGCCACCGAGGGAACTACAAGCCACAGAGAACCTTTTGCAGTTCTCTCTGTGGCTCTGTGCCTCTGTGTGAGCCTGCAGTTGCCGTTCTCTCCTGCGTCTCTGCGCCTCTGCGTGAGACTGCCGTTCAGAAAACTGGAAGCAGAACCAGGAACAGAGTCCACGCGCAGCCCAGCGCCAGCACGATGGTGGCGGCGATGCCGGCAGCCTGCACGGCGCGGCCGGTGACCCACTGCGGGTGGGCGCGCGTTGTGGGGACGAGGAGGGCGCCCAGCAGCGCGCCGACCGCCAGCCCGCCCGCGTGCGCCGCGTTGTCGATCAGCCCCATCCCCACGATCCCGATGCCGGCGATCACCGCCACGTTCAGCAGCACCATCTTCAGGAAGCCGGGCGGCACCGTCTCGCGCCGGCGGTGGGCCAGAACGCCCAGGAAGCCGATCAGCCCCATCAGCCCGCCCGACGAGCCGACCGACATCCCATCGGGTGGGACGATGAAGCTGGCGAGCGATCCACCGAGCACCGCGGCCAGGAAGACGAGCGAGAGGTACGCGCGGTGGGCCAGCACCTCCGTCTCGCGGCCCAGCGACAGGAGCGCCATGAAGTTGACGGCGAAGTGGATGATGTTGCCGTGCAGGTAGCCGGCGGTGAGGAGCCGCCACGTCTCGCCCGCGCGGACGTACTCGGGGACCATCGCGGCCGGGGCGATGCCGTAGATGGGGACGCCCGAGCCGTTCGCAATGAGCTGCGCCGCGCCGACCGCCGCGATCATCCCTGCCAGCAGGCGCAGGTACACCACCGGCACCCGCCGCAGCGCCGCGGTCTGCTCCGCCTCGCGCATCATGTCGCGGAAGCCCTGCGGGGTCATGACGCTCGCCTGCCGCCACTCGCGCAGCCGCATCGCCACCCAGATCACCCCGAACAGCAGGTACACGGCCCCGGGCGAGCCGGGGCGAAGCGAATCGAGGTTCTGGATGGCGAGCACCGACGCGAACACGCCCACGATGATCGCCTGCGTCTTCGCCCCGCCGCCGATGCGCGCGCGGATCGCCTCCAGCAGAAAGGGCACTTCCTCGGGAGGCACGGGGCCGCTCGAATCCGGCGTCCACACCAGGCGCGGGATGGGACCCGCGCGGCACGCCGCGACCAGCTCGTCGCGGGTGGCGGGGTGCAGGGTCCCCTGCGCGTCCACGATGCCGTAGCCACCGGGCGGGGAAGGGGTTGGGTCGGGAACGGTCATCGGCCTCTGGATGCGGAGTGTCCGCGCGCCGGGTGCAAGGGCGGGGCCCGTGCGCGGGCGCGCGGAGGAACGTATACTTACACCGCACGGCCCCCGAACGGCACGCACCCCCGGAAGGACCCCGACCGATGAGCATCGCCGAGATCTTCGAGACCATGGAATACGGCCCCGCCCCCGAGAGCGCGTCCCCCGCGCTGCGCTGGCTGGAGGAGCGCGGCGGCACCACGCAGCTCTACATCGGCGGCGAGTGGCGTGAGCCTACGGGCAGCGAGTACTTCCCCTCGAACAATCCCGCCACCAACAAGCCGCTCGCCCGCATCGCCCAGGCGAGCGCGGAAGACGTGGATGCCGCCGTCGCCGCCGCGCGCGCCGCGCTCCCCGGGTGGCAGGCGCTGGGAGGGCACGGGCGGGCGCGCTACCTGTACGCGCTGGCGCGCCACATCCAGCGCCACTCGCGCCTCTTCGCCGTGATGGAGACGCTGGACAACGGCAAGCCGATCCGCGAGTCGCGCGACATCGACATCCCGCTCGTCGCCCGGCACTTCTACCACCATGCCGGCTGGGCGCAGCTCATGGAGACGGAGATGCCCGGCCATGCGCCGCTCGGGGTGGTGGGGCAGATCATCCCGTGGAACTTCCCGCTGCTGATGCTGTCGTGGAAGATCGCCCCCGCGCTCGCCATGGGGAATACGGTTGTGCTGAAGCCGGCCGAGTTCACCTCGCTCACGGCGCTCCTCTTCGCAGACGTGTGCCGCGACGCAGGGCTCCCGCCGGGCGTCGTGAACATCATCACCGGCGACGGACGGACCGGCGCGCTCATCGTAGACCACCCGGACGTCGACAAGATCGCCTTCACCGGCTCCACCGAGGTCGGGCGGATCATCCGTGCCGCCACGGCGGGGAGCGGGAAGAAGCTGTCGCTGGAGCTGGGCGGCAAGAGCCCCTTCGTGGTCTTCGACGACGCCGACATTGAGAGCGTGATCGAGGGCGTGGTCGACGCCATCTGGTTCAACCAGGGGCAGGTGTGCTGCGCCGGCTCGCGCATCCTGGCCCAGGAGGGGATCGCCGACCGGCTCGTCACCCGCCTCCGCGAGCGGATGGAGACGCTGCGCGTGGGCGACCCGCTCGACAAGGCGGTGGACATCGGCGCCATCATCGACCCCGTGCAGCTCGAAAAGATTCGCGATCTCGTTGAACAGGGACGCTCCGAGGGCGCCACGCTCTGGCAGCCGTCCTGGAGCTGCCCGCAGGAGGGATGCTTCTTCCCCCCGACGCTCCTCACCGACGTCGGCCCGGCCTCGACCGTGGCGCAGGTGGAGATCTTCGGCCCCGTGGTCGTGCTGATGACTTTCCGCACCCCCGACGAGGCGGTGGCGCTGGCCAACAACACCCCGTACGGCCTCGCCGCCAGCGTGTGGACGGAGAACATCAACCTGGCGCTGGACATCGCCCCGCGCATCAAGGCGGGCACGGTGTGGGTGAACTCCACCAACCTCTTCGACGCCGCATCCGGCTTCGGCGGCTACCGCGAGAGCGGCTACGGCCGCGAGGGCGGGCGCGAGGGCCTGTGGGAGTACGTGAAGCCGAAGTGGGAAAAGGACCAGGCGAAAGAGGGCGGTGTTCAGACGACGGCGAAAAAGGGCCGAGGCAAGACCGCAGACGCCGTGAGCGCACTCACGCACTCACGCACTGACGCACCCTCTCTTCCGCCCATCGACCGCACCGCCAAGCTCTACATCGGCGGCAAGCAGGCGCGCCCGGACAGCGGCTACTCCATGCCCGTCGTCGGCGCCGACGGCCGCGTCGTCGGCGAAGTCGGGCTCGGCAACCGCAAGGACATCCGCAACGCGGTGGAGGCGGCGCACAAGGCCTCCGGCTGGGCCAAGGGGACGGGACACAACCGCGCGCAGGTGATCTACTACCTGGCCGAAAACCTCGCCGCCCGCGCGGACGAGTTCACCCGCCGCATCGCCGCCCTCACCGGCGACGACGCGGGCGCCGCGCGCGAGGTGGAGCTTTCCATCCGCCGCCTCTACACCTACGGCGCCTGGGCGGACAAGTGGGACGGCGCGGTGCACAGCACGCCGTTCCGCAACGTCACCCTGGCCATGCACGAGCCCATCGGCGTCGTGGCGATCGCCTGCCCGGACGAGGCGCCGCTCCTGGGCTTCGTTTCCCTCGTTGCCCCCGCCATCGCGATGGGGAACAGCGTGGTGGTGATCCCCTCCGAGCGCCACCCGCTCGCCGCCACCGACTTCTACCAGATCCTCGACACCTCCGACGTCCCCGGCGGCGTCGTGAACATCGTCACCGGCCGCCGCGACGAGCTCTCGGAGACCCTCGCCGGCCACGACGACGTGGACGCCATGTGGTACTTCGGCGGCGCGGAGGGGAGCACAAAGGTGGAGCGCCTCTCCACCGGCAACATGAAGCGCACCTTCGTCAACTACGGCCGCGGTCGCGACTGGGAGAGCGCCGAGCAGTCCGAGGGCCCCGAGTTCCTCCGCCACGCCACGAACGTCAAGAACATCTGGGTGCCGTACGGGGAGTAGCGTCTTTACAACGGTGGAAGGCACGAGTGGCTGGACGCGGTCAGTCCAGCCACTCGTGCGCTCGCCGTAGAGTTGCTCACGTCTGCGAGTGGATGGGCTAGAGATTTGCTGTCCCTCAGGCACACCTTGAGAAACGGGTCTGCTCGTGAGACTACCTGGAGCTGAACGCGCTGTGGTAGACCCGACGAAAGTGCGGGACTATCTCCTTTCGCCCGAGCACCCGGTCGGGCGTCACAAGGCACGATTCTTCTCCGCGCTTGGCTTTGATCGCGCCGCGTGGCCTGTACTCCACGGTATTCTGCTGGGCGTTGCGCGTGAGGGCGATGCAATCGAGGGTGCTGCGACTCCGTACGGGCGGAAGTATGAAGTGCAGGGTATCATTGAGGGACCGGCCGGCCGCACGGCTGAGATCGTGACTGTCTGGATAATTCTCGTCGGCGAGGATTTTCCGCGGCTTGTGACCGCCTATCCTGGGGGCTCCTGATGAACGCAACATTTCGCGAACTCGACACGGTCGTCCTGCTGCGAGACTTTCCCGACGCGGGACTCCGCGCCGGTGACCTAGGTGCAGTCGTTCAGGTCTACGCGGCTGATGCCCTGGAGGTGGAGTTCGTGACCGCTTCCGGAAGGACGCTCGCGCTAAAGACTGTCTCCGCGATGGACGTGCGAGAGGTGCATGATGACGATCTCCTCGCCGTTCGCCCCGCAACCCGCCCCGCTGCCTGACGAATCAATTCGCTAAGCTTGAGCGGCACAGGCCCCCTGGCGACGCGGGGCCTGTGTGCTTACGTAGGCGCCTCGGGTCGCGCTATCTCTCCGCGCTCATCTTCTCAGGGTGTAGGGTCCGGGATCGGAGAGCGGCTGAAAGATATCGTTGAGCGTCCAAAGATAGACTTCGTCCCGCGTAGCCTTTGCAGCCTGGATGAACCGGTCAGTGAAGCCGTTCGAGGCGACGTAAAGGAGGGGCGAGTCGGGGCTCCTTGCCCGGTGCGCCCAGCTCACTCCGGCGTGGGAGAGGCGTTCGAGCATGGCGAGGTGCTCCGTGTGTACCTCGACATCCACCGGGTCCCGGTGCCACTTGACGGCGCCCGTCAGGACGCGCTTGTCCATCAGGATGCTCGCGATGTCGATCTCCAGCGGCCGCCGGTCGCGGTCCAGGCCCTCCCAGCGCCCCCACTCGCGAACGAGCGGCAGGTCGAGCTGTCCCTGAAGCCGGTAATACGCCTCTTCTACGACGTTCTCGAAGATGAGCCCGATGTATCCGTCGAGGTTGGGCTGGATGTGGCGGTCCCAGACCAGGCGGGGCTCCTGCGTCGCGAGCGCGCTTTCCAGCGGGGCGACGAAGTCGTAGTAGAAGCGAAGCGCCGGGTCGGCGATCCGGTAGCGAATCGGTTCTCTGGGCTTGGCTCCCAGGTTGCGGCCGGCGCGGACGTAGTCGAGTTCGATCAGGCGCTGCAGCTTGTCACGAAGCCCGGTGTCCGGAGCGAGCCCCGCGTTCTGGGCGATGGCGTTGAGCTCCGTGCGGCCGCTTCCGACCGCGCGCAGGATCGCCGCGTACTTCTGGATATCACGGAGGCCCTGCTCCTGGAGCAGAGCGGTCTGGACAAGCTCCCGGACCTCGCCGGAAGGGCTCAGCATCAGTGAGATGGCGTTACGCGCGACGAATCGCTTCGGGTTGATGGCGCTGAGGTATCGTGGCGTTCCGCCGAAGATGCCGTAGGCGTAGACGCGCTCCCTCGGGTCGGCATACCCGACCATCTCTCCGGCGTACCAGTAGTTGAACGGACGTAGCCGGCACTGCCAGGCGAATCGACCGTACAGGGGTGACCCACCTTCGTTGAGCGCCTCCAGCGTGCGAACGGCTGACCCCGCGAGCACCAGCACGAGCGGCCGCCGCGGGCGGCGCATCTCCCAGGCGGCATTGAGCTCGGACGTAACAGCCTGCAGATCGCCGGGATTCTCGCCGAGGTACTGGAACTCGTCCAGAACGATGACCAGCGGTTGCGGTGCACGAAAATCCAGGAGCAGGCGGAATACGCTACGCCATGTAGGGTAGTCCGCTGGGTCGATCGTCTCGCCAGACCATTCCGCGAGAGCAGCCACCAGCGCCGCGCGATTTTGCGCGGGCGTCGTTTCCGCCGCCGTGAAGTAGAAGGTTTGGGCTTCCGTTTCCTTCCAAGCACGGCCGAGGAGGTATGTCTTACCCACGCGGCGCCGCCCATACATCAGCACCAGCTTCGGTTCACCACTGGCGATTAGTTCACTCAGGCGCGCTATTTCACTATCGCGGTCGATGAGCAGTTCTGGGTCGCGCATCGATGGGAATTGGGTGGAAGTTGCACAATTACGTTTGTATACAAATACGTTTGTATACAAACGTATTTGTATAGCCTAGTCTGTAGCGGATTTCCGCGCCACGCAAGAGCGACGCTCATAGTCTGTCGATCGCACAACTCCTCTGACCAGAGTGGAGCGTCCCGAAACCGCCCCGGATCCGATGTGCGTCAGCGCGCGGTGACCTACCTCGCTTGGGTGGCTTGATCTTCAGCGTGCGGCTGGGTTAATTAGCGGCTATGAGTCCTGGAATTCTTTCCGAGCTGCTGAAGCTAAGCGCTGCCGAGCGCATCCAGCTCGCGCAGTATCTCTGGGACAGCATACCGGATGACTCCGATGCGCTGCGGCTTCCGCCGGAGTTGCTCGACGAGATGGAGGAGCGGCTGGCCGAGCACCGGGCCGACCCGTCGTCGGCTATCCCTTCTGACAAGGCCCGAGCGCGGCTGCGTAAGTGGACCTGAAGAACACCGGCACCCCAACGTGACCCCCCTTCCGTTCCGCTGGAAACTCGCCGGCCGGCCTGCGCTCGGCACTCTGCTGGACGGGGATCGCGAGCATGCATACCGCGGATTCTTCATCGACCTGCGCGACTGCGGTGTGCGGGTGGTCGCGGCCGCGGCGGACGGGGACCTCGTGTTCGTGGGGCGCTCACCGGAGAGCATCTTCGACTATCTTACGGGGGTGCTGAGCGGCACGTCGTGGAGCGAGCGGCTCGTGCTGCTGAACCTCTCGATGCGCCACTCGGACGTCGAGCAGCTCGCGCGCACCGATCCTGGGGCCATCGCCGCCATCCGCGACCAGCTCGCCAGCCTTGGGCTTTCGCCCGGCCAGATCGCGGCGAGTGAGCGTCCCAAGGTGTTCGTGGACCTGGTGTACGGGGGGAACACCTTTGGGCACTTCCTCGGGCTGCTGGAGCATTGGGCCGCCGACGCGCGCGTTGACGTCGCTGCGGTCCGCAGGCGCATCCGGTTCCTGGGGATCACCAGCCGGTCGAAGAACAGTCCGAACACCTGGCGGTGGTACCAGCAGGTGGAGTGGGCCAGGCGTGTCCCGCGTGCGGCGCTCCGCAGCGTCTCCATCTCGTACGGGCTGTGGGTGTACCTGGGCGAGTACCAGAGAAAGGTCGCGCGCTGGCACCCACCGGCGCGCTGGGGAGCGGAGGATGCGGCGCGGCCGCCCCGCGATGAAGACGCACTCAAGGCGCTCCGGCTCGCGCACATGATCCACGAACGGGGACGCGGACGTGTGGAGCGCGACCGTTTCGCAGCGGAGCTGGCCGCGCAACCCCAGCTCCGTGACCCGTCCGTCCGGCGCCTCATCCTGGAGCTGCGCGGCACCTCAGCACGGCACGAAAGATAGCGGCTCCATCTTCAGTGGAAGCCGTATAACGCGTTTCCGCAACGCGAAACGCTCGACCCCGACAATCTGCCGACCATGTTCACCGTACCGACTTTCCAGCTCCGCGTGACGCTCCTGGGGTCCGAGCCGCCCATCTGGAGGCAACTCCACGTGCCGGCGACGATCACGCTGGAAGCGCTGCACCAGGTGATCCAGATCAGCATGGGCTGGGGGGACGACCACCTTCACGAGTTTACCGCCGGCACCAAGCGCTACGGCCCGGCCGCATCGCCGGGCGGGGTACGGGTGCATGACGAGCGGAAGGCCCTGCTCTACCGCGTGCTCACCAAGCCTGGCCAGCGGATGCTCTACCTATACGACTTCGGCGACGATTGGGAGCACGAGGTACGCGTCGAGGCTATCCTCCGGCCTGAGCAGCCACCGGAGTTTCCGGTGTGCACCGGGGGCGAGCGCGCCTGCCCGCCGGAGGACTGCGGAGGCATCTGGGGCTACGACGATCTGCTGGAGGTACTCGGCAATCCTGAACACGAGGAGTACGAGGAAAGGCGAGAGTGGATGGGCGACGACTTCGACCCGGAAGCCTTCGACCTGGAAGCGGTGAACCGGAGGCTGCGGGCAATCCGCTAGTTCGCGATACGGGATCATGCGCGGCGACGGGAGGTACTCGCGGGCGATGCTCACGGCGGCGGCGGGAGCGGAGCGCGCGCCGTCGTGGGCCGGGTACGCCCGGTACTGCCGCCTTCGCGAGCAGGGTCTGCGGCACGTGGCGCTGCAGTGTCTCGACGAGTTCCTGGGCGCGGCGGAGCGATGGTCGTTCGAGGAGAGGCGCGAGTTCGCTGTCTGGATCTCGCGGGTGCTGGAGGAGCGTGAGACCACGTATGACGACCTCACCCCTCACCCGCTCGTCGCGCGCCTCCTCCGCCCGGCGCTGGCTGAGTGGAGCGAGCGGGAGCCCGGCGCCGCGCTGCCGCACCGGTGGCTGGGGATGTTCTTCTCCCGCTACCCTCACGCGAGGAACGGGGAGAGCTCGGAAGAGCACCTTCGCCGCGCAATCGAGCTGGATCCGGGAGAGCAGCCCGCGCGCATTCGGCTCATCCAGCTCGAGCTCGGGCACCTGGATTTCGGGGCGCACCACCTCCCGGACTACTACATCGGAGATCCCGAACAGGATCTGGCGTTCACGACCGAGGTGGCGCGGCTGATCGAGGGAGTCGCGGACCCTCGCGCTCAGGGTGAGCTGCGGGCGGAGCTCGCGGCGGCACGGCACCTCGTAGAGGATTGGATCGCGTTCCGCGCCGAGGGCGGCGCGGACTTCGACGAGTGGTGCAGGGTACGTGGTCGTGCGTACGAATGGCAGCGGCACTACTTCTACCCGGACAAGTGAGTTCGCCAAAAGCAGCCTGGCGCGACGGCGATTCTTCGCCGTCACGCCAGGCCGCCTTGATCACGCGTGCCAGCTCAGCCTTACAGCGTAGCGAGCGGCTGGGCGGGAGCCGTCCCGGCGCACCAGTGCCACGCCGGACGCACCGGCGCGGGCCGGGCATCGGGCCGCGTGGTGCCGCGTCCGGCGAACGAAGCCTTGAGCCCGCCACTCCGGTTCGATGCGCGCGTGCCGACGGCGCGGGGCATAGCGCAGGCGGCCTCGCGCTGGGCCGGGGTCAGCACCTGCTGCACGGCCTCGGCGGCGCGGCGGTTGTTGTCGGCGAGGGCGGCGCGGATGGGGCTCGCCGCGGGGTTCAGCGCCATGGTGACCGGGCGCTTGCCACGCGCCACGCCCAGCCGGCGGTTCAGCTTCACGTTGTTGACGTCCCACTCCCGCGCGATCGAGTCCAGCGCAATCACCTGCTGCGAGGTCAGTGACAGCCGCTCCCGGTCGCTGAGCAGCGCGAGGATCGGCGGCACGTCTGCTTCGAGCTGGGCGCGGCGCGGCGCGGGCCCGGGCTGCGGGGCCGAGGGAGCGCACGCGGCGGCGGAGGCGGCGAGCAGAATCACGGACAGATATGATTTCACGGGTTCCTCCAGGCTAAAGGGTGGTGGACGACCTGCGGCCCGCGCGCGTTGCAGCCGCCGGGCCAGTGCGCTTCGGCCATCCTGGCAGATTTTTCTGCCACCACGACCGAGCGGGCGCTTGCGAGCGGCGCGCGCTCCGTGAAGGTTGGGAAGGGTACGCCACACCGGGTGATCTGCGCACGCACACCTTTCCCGATCCCCTGGCCGCGTGCATCGCCGGCTTCCTCTCACCGTGCTGGAACCCGATCGGAGGTCTCTCTCCGTGCCTCCGCGTCTTCGCGTGAGACCAACACCGCCCGGAGCCACCCGTCCGATGACGATCCCTCCGCCCCTCCTGCTGCGGCCGTGGCGCGCGAGTGACGCGCCGGCCCTGCGCGCCGCCATCAACGAGAGCCTGGATGCGCTCCGCCCCTGGATGTCGTGGGCGCCGGAGGAGCCGACCACGCTCGACGTGCTCGCGGCGCGGCTGTCCGGCTACGCGCAAGACTTCGCGGAGGGGAGCCGCTGGCGTTTCGCCGTGCTCCACGCGGACACGGGGTTGCTGCTGGGCGGTGCGAGCCTTCACCCGTATACCGGTCCAGGCGCGCTGGAGGTGGGATACTGGGTCCGCTCCTCCTGGCTTCGCCGCAAGGTGGCGAGCGCCGCGGCGGCCGCCCTCGCCCGCCATGCCTTCGATGCGCACGGCGTGGAGCGCGCCGAGATCTGGTGCGACACGGAGAACCACGCGAGCGCGCGGGTGGCGCGCAGGCTCGGCTTCACCTACGCTGGCCCCCTCCTGATCACCAACGCAGACGGCACTCCCCGAACGCTGGCGGTTTTCCGCCTCGACACGCTTGCGGCGCTGCGCATGCCCACCGGTGCGGAAACATGGATCGAGACCCAATCCGCGGAATGACGAGGACGTCGCGCCGAAACCGCGGCCTCAGACATCCGTAGCCCATGGTGTGCCGGCGCACCCGGCAGGCATTCCACCCGGCCAGGAGGTGCTCGTGATCGAGGCAGTACCCAAGGGGATCTTCTCCAGCGGCTTCCACCTTCAACAGGACGGCCGCCTGATCGCCGACCTGGACGCGTCATCGTGGCGCGAGAAGGCCGACGTGCAGATCGACGGCGAGACCTTTCGGCTGTACCGCGAGGGGATGATGAGCGGCGCGTTCGTGCTGGAGTGGAACGGGAGCAAGCTGGCGCGCGCCATCAAGCCGAGCGTGTTCAGCGACCGCTTCGAGCTGGAGATCGGGAAGCGGGCGTTCACGCTTCGCAAGGAGTCGATGTGGGCGCGGCGCTTCGGGCTGTTCGAGGGGGAGCAGCAGGTGGGTCGGGTCGCGCCGGCCGGCACCTTTACGCGCCGCGTCCTGATCGAGCTTCCGGCGGACTGGCCGTCGTCCGTCCAGGCCTTCGTCTTCTGGCTCGCTCTGCTGATGTGGAAGCGCGAGAGCGCGGGATCGTAGCTCCGCGCACGTTCGAAGGAGGGACGCGATGACCTTGCCGCTCAGCTTCCACTTCACCTCCACCGCCGCTCCCGTTCAGGCGGAGGGCGCGGTGGATGGCCATGCCTTCTACTTCCGCGCGCGCCACGAGAGTTGGGAATTCGCGATTTCGGAGGACCCCGCGGTCGATCCCGCCAGCATCCAGAGCGAGGAGCACGGCTTCTATCGGACCGCCGTGTACCCGGGCGGCCCGCGCGCAGCCAGCTACATCCCGCTTCCCGAGGCGGAGACGCTGATCCGCCGTTGCGCGAGCGAGTACCTGCAATCTAAGGCGAGGGGCAGGTGATGCATGCGCTGTTCTGGATCGCGCTCGTGGTTTGGGTATTGGGCGTCAACCATCTCGCGTTCCGGCTGCGGAAGCATCTGCGGAATCCGGACGAGAAGGAGTTCTTTGGCCTTTTCCCGCGCCAGATCCACGCTCTCGACTTCTTTCGCCCGTCACTCTTCACCCCGGACGGTGCCAGGCTGCGCCGGTTGACGGCGTGGTGGTTCGTGGCTGGCGCCGGAGTGGTGTTGCTCATCGGCGTGCTCATGTGACGCTTGGTGTTGCACAAGGTCATCACGTGCTCGGCGAGTGGGAGGCCTGACGCGCCAGCATCGGCGTCGATGAAAGCACGGGCAGCCACGCGGGGCTGCCCCTACCGGTTTCGGTCCCGAGTGTCGGTACCGGGTGCGGTGCGGGTGCCGATCGTGGTGCCGGCGCCGGAGCCAGATGCGGGCGTTGAGGCCAGGCAGAGGGCGGGCAGACACGCAGGTCTGCCCCTACGGCATCGGTGCCGCGTGCGCAGGTTGCGGCGGGGCGAGGGTGGGCGCGGTGAATCGCCCCTACGAGACGCCCGCCGCCTGAAACCAAAACAAAATCCCCCTCCCCCAGGCAGTTTTGGGGGAGGGGGATGCGTCGCGGAGCGACGCTGGGGGTGAGGGTCACCCCCCGAACACCCGCAGGTCCGCGGCGGGCGGGAGGTTCGGAAGAGGCGGCGGGGCGGCCGGGAGGTCGGCGGCGACGGTGTCGGCGTCCTGCTTCTGCTGCGCCTGGCCGGCGAGGGCGGCGGTGCTCATCACCCCCGCGGGGCCCATCGACTCCACGATGCTGCTCGGGATCACCATCATCCCGCCCTTCTGCTTCAGCGCCTCGTACAGGATGTTCATCTGCCGCAGCTGGAGCGCCGTGGGGTTGTCGCGGTAGCGCTCGGCGGCCTTCTCGAACAGCTCCGCGATCGCCACCTCGGCCTCGCCCAGGATGATGCGCGCCGACTTCTCGCGCGACGCCTGCGCCTCGCGCGACATGGCGTCCTGCAGGGCGGCGGGGATCACCACGTCGCGCATCTCCACCGAGTGCACGGTGACGCCCCAGGGGGTGGTGCGCTCGTCGATCAGCGCCTGCAGCTCCTTTTCGATGCGCACACGGCCGCGCAGCAGCTCGGAGAGCGAGGTGCGGCCGATGATGTCGCGCAGCGCCGTCTGCGACGCCCAGCTGATGGCGGCCGTGTAGTCCTGCACCTCCAGCGCCGCCTTCTCGGGATCGTAGACGGTCCAGAAGAGCACGGCGTCCACGTTCACCGGCACCGTGTCCGAGGTGAGCGTCTCCTCGGCGGTGAAGGCGGTGGTGACGGTGCGCTGGTCCACCCACGCGGAGATGCTGTCCACGAAGGGGATCACGAAAAAGGGCCCCGGCCCGCGCAGCCCCTGGTAGCGCCCGAAGCGCAGCACCACCGCGCGCTCCCAGTGCTGCGCGATCTTGGGCGAGAGCGCGGCCACGATGCCGAGCCCCACCCCTACCACCGCCGCCAGTGGGGTGTTCACCGCCGCCGCCGTGAACGCCCCGGCGACCGTGGGGACGCCGAACGCGAGGGCGGAGATGAAGTTGGGACGCGGCGCGTTGCTCTGCGGCGCGATCATGTTGCCCTTCGAGGGAACGATGTTGTTGCCTGGCATGTGTGCCTTTTACCGCGGGCGGCGGCTGTCCAGGTGGATGATGACCTCGTCCAGCGAAAACCCCAGCTCGCTCGCTTCCCGTAGGAAGGTGTCCTCCAGCGCGGAAAGCTCGGCGAGCAGCTCCTCGTGCTCGATGGCGCTCGGGGACAACCGCACTACGGTCCCTACCCCCTGCTTCGTTTCGAGTACCCCCTGCCGCTCCAGCTCCTCGTACGCGCGCGCCACCGCGTTGGCCCCCACGCGCAGGTCCACCGCGAGCTGCCGCACCGTAGGCATCCGCTCGCCGGGCGACAGCAGCCCCGCCCCCAGCGCCGAGCGCACGGTGCGGACGAGCTGGGCTTCGATGGGTGTGGGGTCGGAGGGGTCGAGGTGGAACATCGGGGAACGGGGATTGGGGAATAGGGGCAGAGGAGGGATCGGGGCAGCCCCCGCGGTTCAGTCCGGCGCGAGCGCCAGCGTCCGCAACGCCGCCCGCCGGCGCTCGTCCATCGTCGCGTGCTCCAGCGCCGCGATGGAGGCGGAGGTGAAGCCGTCCGCGGGGTCGAAGCCCAGCGAGGCCAGGAGCTCGCGGATGTATTCCTCCTCCAGCTCCAGCGCCCGGATCTTTTCGCCGATCTGCTCGTCGCTCAACATGCTTGTTCCGTTCGTCGCGCCGCGGGCGGGGGGTCCGCCGCTTCGCCTCCTGTAAACGGCTGCGCGGCGCGCGTTCCCCATGAACGGCGAACGGGGCCCGCGTGTGGGGGCCCCGTCCGCGTTCATCCCGCCCCGCCGCGCGTCAGTGCACGCCCGCGGAGCGCTCGTCGGATGCGGTGGCCATCATCCGCCGGATGGGGATGATCAGCGCGGCGAGCACCGCGGCGGCGATCAGCAGCGAGAGCGTGGTGCGCTCGAAGAGCGCCGGCATTTGCGCCGGGTTCTCCGGGTCCACGTGCCCACCCACGATCCCCGCGATCAGGTTGCCGAGCGCGGCGGCCATGAACCAAACGCCCATCATCTGGCCCGCGTACTTGCGGGGTGCCAGCTTGGTCATTGACGACAGGCCTACCGGGCTCAGGCACAGCTCGCCTACCGTCTGGAAGAAGTAGCTGGCGATGAGCCACCACGCCGATACCCGCGTGCCGGCGCCGCCGGAAAGCACCGCGTTGGCCGCGAAGATCATGATGGCGAAGCCCACGGCCGCGAAGAGGAGGCCCAGCGAGAACTTGGCCGGGCTGCTCAGGTCGCCCCGCCGCCGCGCCAGCCCCACCCAGATCGCCGCGAACACCGGCGCCAGCAGGATCACGAAGAGCGAGTTGGCCGCCTGCAGCCAGGTGACCGGCATCTCCCAGCCGAAGACGTGGCGGTCCGTGAAGTCGGCCGCGAAGAGCGTCAGCGAAGTCGGTGCCTGCTCGAATGCCGACCAGAAGATGGTGGCGAAGAGAAAGAGGACGATGATGACCGCCACCCGCTTCATCTCGTCCCTCGTCAGCCCGCCCGCGATGAAAAGGTAGAGGAAGTAGAGCACCGCCATGCCCAGCATGACCTTGCTCATGTTCTCCGCCACCGTCACCGGGTTGACGTTGATGAAGCCCGCCATCCCCAGGATCACCACCAGCGCGAGCACGGCGAGGAAGACGGACAGCCCCATCACGGCGCTGCGGCGCTGGCTCGCGTCCACCGCGGGGTCCGCGTGGCGCGAGGGCTCCATCCCGATGTTCCCCAGCGTGCGCTTGGCGGACAGCGAGTACCAGATGAGGCCGATCACCATCCCGACACCCGCCGCGCCGAAGCCGTAGTGCCAGCCGAAGCGCTCCTGGTCCTCTCCCAGGAAGCCGGTGACCAGCGGCGCCACCAGCGCGCCGATGTTGATGCCCATGTAGAAGATGGAGAAGCCCGCGTCACGCCGCGCGCCGCCTTCGGGGTACAGGTCGCCCACGATGGCGGAGATGTTCGGCTTCAGCAGACCCGTTCCCAGGACGATCAGCACCAGCCCGAGGAAGAAGGCGCTCCGCTCGAAGACGGCCGAGAGCGCGATGGCCAGGTGCCCCAGCGCGATCAGCACGCCGCCCCAGAAGATGGCGCGGCGCAGGCCCAGGATCCGGTCCGCCACCCACCCGCCGGGGAGCGAGGCCAGGTATACGCTGGCCGCGTAGATCCCCACGATGGCCGACGCCTGCTCGCGCGGGAGCTCGAAGCCGCCGCTGGCGATCGCCGCCGTCATGAACAGCACGAGGAGCGGCCGGATGCCGTAGTACGAGAAGCGCTCCCACAGCTCCGTGAAGAACAGCGTCGACAACCCCCGCGGATGGCCGAAGAAGCTGGTGTCCGCGAAGCCCGTCTGCGATGGGGGGAGGTCCAGGGTGGCGGCTGCCTCCCTCGGCGACTCGTTGGGGGTGTTTGCCATGGCGTGACCGTGACGGGTGGGTGGAAGGGTGGCTTGCGTGCGTTCGGACGTACGACCGGGGGCCGGACTTTCGCTGCGACGGGTGGCTTTTGCGCGCGGAAACGCCCAATGTACCATCGGTCCGAAAAGGACGCCAGATCACCGGACGGGCCGCTGCATGCGTATCCCCCGCGCGGCCCGAAGTTCCGCCCCCGTTCCCTGACCCGCGATGACCACGCCGTTCCACGACGAGCTCCGCCTTGCCCTCGACGCCGCGTACGATGCCGCCGAGCTGATCGCCGCGCGCACCGGCGCCGACCGCGTGCGCCTCAAGGGCCGCGCCGACCTGGTGACCGAGGTGGACGAGGCCGTGGAGCGGCTGGTGACGGAGCGCATCCGGGAGCGCTTTCCCGACGACGCGGTGGTGGGCGAGGAGCTCTCGTCGGCGGCGGTCACGTCGGGCCGGCGGTGGATCGTGGACCCGGTGGACGGCACCACCAACTTCGTGCACGGCCACCCGTTCGTGTGCGTGAGCATCGCGTTCGCGGACGATGACGGCCCGGCCGCCGGGGTGATCCACGCTCCCTTCCTCCGCGAGGTCTTCCACGCGGCGCGGGGGTGCGGCGCCTTCCTCAACGGCGAGCCGATCCACGTCAGCGCGGTGCGCGAGCCGTCGGGAGCGCTGCTCGGCACCGGCTTCCCGTTCAAGAAAGGGAAGGGAAACCTGGACGCCTACATGTCGCTGGTGGCGGATGCGGTGCGCGCCACTCACGACGTGCGCCGCGACGGGAGCGCGGCGCTGGACCTCGCGAACGTGGCGGCGGGGCGGCTGGATGGCTTCTTCGAGGTCGGCCTCGCGCCGTGGGACGTGGCGGCGGGGATGCTGCTGGTTCGCGAGGCAGGCGGGCGCGTCACCGGCTGGCCCGGCGACTCCGGCGAGCCGCTCGACACGGGACGGGTGCTGGCCAGCAACGGCCACATCCACGGCTGGCTGGAGGAGCTCGCGGGGCGGCACGTGGCGAGCATCGGCTGAACTGCATCTCACACAGAGACACAGAGACAAAAACAAGAGGAGGAGGGGGCATGCGCCGGGTACGCTACAACGTGGCCGCGAGCTTGGACGGGTACATCGCCGGGCCGAACGGGGAGTTCGATTGGATTCCGGACGATCCGACCGTCGACTTCGCGGCGATCTTCGCCAGGGTGGATACGGTGCTCCTGGGGCGCCGCAGCTACGATCTCACGCGGACCGGCGATGCGCCGTGGGCGGCCGGGACGCGCGTCTACGTCTTCTCGCGCACGCTGCGCCCGGAGGATCACCCCGGCGTCACGGTCGTCGCCGAGGACGCGGGCGGGGTGGTCGCAGCCCTGCGCGCGGAGCCCGGCGAGGGGGAGATCTGGCTGTTCGGCGGCGGCGAGCTGTTCCGGAGCCTGCTCGCGGCGGGGCAGGTGGACTCGGTGGAAGTCACCATCGTCCCCATCCTGCTGGGTGGAGGCGTGCCGTTGCTGCCACCCGGCGCGCCGCGCACCGCCCTCGCGCTGGCGGGTACGCACACGTATCCTAGCGGCATGGTGACGCTGTCCTACACGGTCCAGCGCGACGACTGATAACGAGGAGGAAGTGATGCCGGATGGAGTGCCCGTGGAGTACCCGGTCGAGGTGGTTTGGGAAGGCGGAATGCGGTACCGCGGCGGCGCAGCCGGAGGTCCCACGCTGGTGGTCGATGGGAAGAAGGAGGCGGCGCCCAGCCCCGTGGATACGCTGGTGGTGGCGATCGCATCGTGCTCGGGCGTTGACGTGGTGGACTACCTGGAGAAGCGCCGCACGCCGCCCAGCGCGTGCAGCGTCTCGGTGCGCTTCTCCCGCGCCCCTGATCACCCGCGCCGTCTGACCGACCTCCACCTCACCTATCGGGTCGCCAGCGACTCCCCGCGCGAGCACGTGGAGCGCGCAGTCCAGCTCTCCTTCGACAAGTACTGCTCGGTAGCCGCTTCCCTAGCCCCTGACATCCGCACCGGCTGGAGCGTAGAGCTGGAGCCGGCGGCGATCACCGCGGGGTGAACACGAGCGAGAAAGCGCCCTCGCACCCGGCGGTGCGAGGGCGCTTCGGCACCTACGGCGACGCCCGATCCCGCCTGAACTCCTCCGCCTCTTTGATCGCGGCGCGGATGCAGGGGCCGCGGTCCGGCGGGCCTATCCGGCGCGCGTACACGGAATCACGCGGAAACGCGGCACCCCGGTTCTCGCCACCCCACGATTCTCCGCTCCCGCGAAGGTCTGCGCCGACGCGGGAGAGGCTCAGAACGTAGGCGGCGTCCGGAGACTGGAACAGGCGAAGCCAGATTCCTCCCCCGTTCTCACCGCGCCACGTCGTCATCCCAACCTTTTCGATCCCGGCGTAGGTCTCGGCGTCCGGGATGCGCTCCACGACGAAGCAGACGTTCGGGTCCGCGATCTCGTCGTCGTCCATGATGAGGTACGAATCGCGGATGTGCGATCGGGCCGGCTCGGGAACTCGGTCCAGCGAGTAGGGCTGGTCCTCCAGCACGAGGAGGCCGCGCGCCAGCGTAGTTCCCCGCACGCCGGGATTGCACGGCGCACGGCACGCGATGAGCTCGTAGGTGCCCGCGACGCTCTCGCCGACAGGAGCGGTTCGTGGTTTTCCGGGGCACGCCGCCATGCACGCGAGCAGAAGGATAGCGAGCGAGGGGCTCCTCATCTACCGCATCACCCCATCGATCAGCGCCTCCAGGCGCGGCCGAGGGATGGCGCCCAGCTCGCGGCCCACCTCGCGCCCGCCGCGGAAGACGATCAGGGTGGGGATGGAGGCGATCTGGAAGCGGCGCGCGATGGCGGGGTTGCGGTCCGTGTCCAGCTTGGCGACGAGCACGGAGCCGGCGCGCGCCTGCGCCACCGCGTCGAGCACCGGCGCCATGATCTTGCAGGGGCCGCACCAGTCGGCGTAGAAGTCCACCAGCACGGGCACGTCCGATCCAGCGACCACGCGGTCGAAGGTGGCGTCGGTCACCGCCAGCGGGCGGTCGAGCGCGATGGGGCGCCCGCACGCGCCGCACTTCGGCCGGTCCGATGCGCGCGACAGGTCAACGCGGTTCAGCCGCCCGCACGACGAGCAGGCGACGGTCGCCTTGCGCGACGCGGTTGCATCCATGGCATCCCTCCTGGTTGATCGGGTGGCACCCAGCGGCCCGCGTGCAGTGCAGCAACCTGCGGGCCGGGTTGCTTCGGTATGGGTTCGGGTGTAGTGTTCGCCCGCATCCACCGTCCACCCCGCGCCCTTTGCCGTGAACCCCGCTCCGCCGCCCGCTCCCGACGCCGCGCTGCACCCCGTGCTCGCCGCGTTCGCCGGCGCGTGGGCGAGGGACGCGGCGCGTGCAGCCGCGCGCGCGGAGGAGGACGATCCCGGCGCGCCGGGGCGCATCGTGTACGTGGATGCGTTCGCCGGGGCCGAGTACTCGTTCGGGGTGGGCGATCCGGGGCGGCAGGGGCCTTCGCGAGCGGTGGCGGCGGTGCGCGCGGTGCTCGATGCGGCGCCGGAGCTCGCGTCTGCCGTCCTGGTCGAGGAGGACCCCGCGCTCCTCGCCCGCTTCCGCGCGGAGCTGGAGGGGATCGGCTGGGGAGACCGTGTCCGCGATGTCGCTGATCCCGCCGCGCTCGCTCCCGGCGAGGTGGGGCTGGTGGAGGCCGACTTCCGCAGCGTGGCGGACGTGCTGCTCGCCTTCCCGGAGCGTACTCGCGCGCTTCTCTGGATGGCGCCGCCGAGCGCCCGCCGCCTCCCGTGGGCACTGGTCGAGGCCGTGCTCGGCGATCCCGGCATCGACCTCCTCCTCCGCTTCCCCCACGCCGATTTCGAGAAGCAGGGGAAGTTCAGCGGCCCCCTTGCCGACTTTCCGCCGTTCGCGAAGCGCATCGTGGAGGGCTGCTCCGCCTTGCTGGGCGATGCGCGGCACGAGTGGGTCTTCGGCTGGCGCGCGGCGGAGCGCGAGGGCAACGCGGGGCAGGCGCTCGAGGCGGTGCTGGAGCGATTCCGCGCGCGGCTGGAGAAGGCGGCGGAGGGGCGCGTGCTCAAGGCTGCGCGCGTCGTGGCGGGGGAGGATGCCGTCGCAGCGCACCTCTTTCTGGTGTCGTCCGAGCCCGCCGCGGCGCTGGCGCTGAACGCGGCGGTGCAGGGCGCCGGGTTGGAGGACCGCGCGGCGTCCGTCCTCCTTCCGCCCTCACCCGAGCCGGTCGAGCCGTCCCCGGCGCAGGTGCTGGACCTCTTTGGCGAACCTGAGCCCGCGCCGGAGCCCTCGCGCCGCGCAGATCCCGTCGCAGCCGCCGAGCTGTTGGCGGGGCGCCATCGCGGGCAGACGCTGCCGTTCCGCGAGGTGCTCGCCGGGCTGACGGATTCAGACCTGACGCAGGATGAGGTGCGCGGGGCGCTCGCGCTGCTGAAAAAGGAGGGGCGCGCCGTCTTCCGCTCGCTCGCGCAGCCGGACGCGGTGGTGATCTTTCCGGAGGAACGCGTGGTTCGCCAGCCGCGGGCGCGGGGCAGGCGTGGCGTGCCGGGGGCGGGGGATCTGTTTGGGGAGTGAGGGGCCCCCTCCCCCCGACCCCCTCCCCCGCCTGCGGGGGCGCAGGGCGGGTGAGGGGGAGAACACCGTGTGCGATGCCGGACCCGGTAGGGGCGCGATTCATCGCGCCCGTGCCCCGTGCTGCTCCGTCGCTCGTTTCGCAAACCGATGCTCGTAGGCGCAGACCTGCGTGTCTGCCCGCCCCTGCCTCGTGTCGATCCTGCGCCTCGCGCGCAATGCACGGCGGGCGCCCCGTGAAGGAGCGCCCGCCGGTCAACCATCCGCCGTTCAGCCCGCCGGCTCAGTAAGGCGAGTAGCGGTTGGAGCTGCCGACGCCGTAGCCGCGGAAGTAGCGGCCCGGCTCGAAGCCGCCCGCGTTGGAGCCGCGGAACGCGCTCGAGTCGCCGTACGCGCCGCCGCCGCCGTAGTTGCCCCACTCGCCAGTGCCCGCGCCGCCGCTGTATCCGCCGGCATTCCCGCCTGGGCCACCGCCCATCCCGCCCTGCGCCTGCCCGCCGCGATAGCCGCCGGCGTTGTAGTCGTTGTCGTAGTCCATGTCGCCGCGGCCGTAGAGCATCCCGCTGCCCTGCGTGGTATAGCCGCGGTTCCCGTAGCCGCCCTGCGCGCCGAAGTCACGGTCATAGCGGACGAAGCGCACGCGGTCCTCGTCCAGGTGCCCGCCGTAGCCGCCCTGGTTCCCGTAACCCTGGCCGGAGTAGCCGCCGCCCTGATTGCCGCCGCCGAAGCGCTGGGTGCCGTAGCCGCCCTGGCCGCCATAACCGCCCTGGCCGCCGTACCCGCCCTGGTTTCCATAGCCGCCCTGGCCGAAGTAGCCGCCCTGCCCGCCGAAGCCGCCCTGCCCGTACCCACCTCCGAAGCCGCCCTGGCCCATATCGCGGCCGTTCCCACCCTCGTGCCCGTAGTTGCCGCCAACACCGCCGCCGTAGCCGCCCTGCATCCCGCCGCGGTAGCCGGCGCCCGTGTCGTAGTCGCGGCTGTAGTCGTTGCCGCCGCCGAACATGCGGCGGAAGCCGTTCCCCACGCGGTCCATGAAGCCGCCGCCCTGGTTGTAGTCGCGTCCGTAGCCTGGCATCGCGTTCCTCCCATCGTGGTTTGGTGCTCCATCTGCCCCTGTGGGGCGGGGGAGGGGCGGTTTGCAAGTTGCGGACCCGGCAGGGGGCAAACCGCTCCGCGGCAAGGGGTTGCGCCGGCCATCGCGATGCGGCCGCGGCGTGCGGGCCTCGCTGGAACGGTTGATGCCACGGCATGGCGGGCGGAGGGGCGTGATCGTTCACGCCCCTCCGCCATTTTCACGCTGAGCCCCACGGATGTCGTTTCCTCCCGCACACGCACTGATCGGCGCCGGGCTGGCCGAGATCGCGATCGCCGCGAAGCCGCTTCCGCGCTGGAAGGCGTGGACGCTGGCGGGGTTCCTGGCCGTGTCGCCCGATTTCGACATCGTGCTCGGGCTGATGACCGGGCGCGGCGCATCGCTGCACGGCACCTTTTCGCACAGCATCACCGCGGTGGTGGTACTGACGCTGACGGTGTACGCGGCGGCCGGTGGAAGATGGGCGCTGGTGGCGGGGACGGGCTACGGATCGCACCTGCTGGTGGACATGCTGGACGACAGCGGGCCCACCAACCTGATGCTCGGCTGGCCCTTCACCCCGGCGCAGCCGTACGCCATCGGCAAGCTCTTTCCCAGGGTGCAGTTCGAGACGGGGAACGGATTCAGGGCGGCGTTCTACAGCCTCTTCGAGCCGCCCGTCTTTGCCAAGCTTTTCGCGCAGACGCTGCTGGCGGCGGCCATCTTCCTGGCGCTGGCGGGGATCGCGCAGCTGGTGCGGAGGCGGCGGCTCAGCCGCGCCGCAGGGCGCTGAGGAGGTCGTCCATCGCCAGCGAGCAGCCGCGCGCCTCGGCCCCCTGCGCGCGGCCGATCACGCGGAATCCCTCGGGCGACGTGAAGCCCAGGTCCGAGGTCTGGATGAAGGCGACGGAGTCCAGGTTGGCGAGGTCCCAGTGGCGGAGCACGCCGGTCTCGCCGTGGGGCAGGATGCGGAGCGTTTCCGGATCGGTGGCGCGCGTCCGCACCCACGGCGGGCCCACGTGCCGCCGGCGCGCAAGGTCCGCCGGCGCCGAGCCCGCAATCCCGTCGTAGAACTGCGAGCTCATCTCCGTCATCCCGTACTCGTTCACGCACCACTCCGGCGCGATCCCCAGGCGCTCGCCGATGGTACCGTACAGCTCGCCCCGCGAAACCTCGCGGGCGCGTCCTTTGAAGCCGCCCGTGTCCATCAGCCGCGCGCCGTGCGGAAGCTGGAATCGCTCGCCGCGCGCCGCCATCGCGTCCAGCGCGTGCACCAGCGCGAACGCCGTCCCCAGGACGCACACCGGCTCGCCATCCTCCTCGGCCGTGCGCAGCGCCGCCGTCCACTCCTCGTGCGCGATGCCGAAGTCGGCTGAGACAAAGGTGCCGCTTCCCGGCTTGCCGTAGTCGCGCATCACCTCCGCCGCCATGTGCGAAAGCGACGAATCGCGCACCTCCTCTGCGCGCGGCACCAGCGACAGGATGCGGATGGGCGCGCCGTCGGGGAGGAGGTGTGCGAGGAAGCCGGCCCGAAGCGCGGCGTCGTAGAGGGCGACGTCGCGGAGGTAGTGCGTGCCGCGGCGCTCGGTTCCCGCGGTGGTGCCGCTGGTGCGGAAGATGGCCGCCGTGCGCTCCGGATCGCCGCACACGAGGGCGGCGGCCTTGAACGCATCGGTGGGGACGGCGGGGATCTCCTCCCAACTCGTCACCGAATCGGGAGTCGCGCCGCGCCGCTCGCAGAACAGCCGGTATGGCTGGTTGCACGCGAACTGGTGCGCGAACACGCCGCGCGCCAACTCGTCGAAATCCCCCGCCTCCCCTTCCACGCCCGCCCCGATGCGCCCCAGGAGCCGCTCGCGGAGGTCCTCCCGCCTGATGTCGTCCACGCGCCCGCCCGTCTCAGTGTATGTAGGTCCGACGCACGTCCTCGCACCCCGCCCTCGTAGGGGCAGCCCCACGTGGCTGCCCGTGCCCGCCACGTCTCCGTCCTACGGTGTACGCGCCGCCGATTAGGCCACCGGCGGGGCCCCTCGGAACGCGCAGTAGATCCTTCGCTCCGCGCCATGGTTTGGGGAGCGGGAGAGGCTGGTGCAGCGCGTCGCTCAGGATGACAGAATAAGTAGAATGGCAGGATGACGGATTGCTCTCCCCCATTCCCCAGAAGTCACGCCCACGCACGCACCAGCACCCGCACAGCCCGCTGCGCCGCGTCGGCGGCGTCGTGGAGGCGCCAGCGGGAGAGGTCGCGGTCTTCCACGGCGTTGCTGATGGCGCGCAGCTCCAGGAATGGAGCGTCGTACAGCGTGGCGACGTGCGCCAGCGCCGCGCCTTCCATCCCCTCTACCAGCCCGCCGAAGCGCGCGGCGAGCTCGGTGCCGCGAGCCTCGGTGCCGGAGCAGGCGGAGACGGTGACGAACGGGCCGATGCGCGCCGGGATCCCCGCTGCCTCCAGGGCACGGCGTGCGGTCTCGACGCGGGGCGCGTCCGCATCGAAGGAGTTGAACCAGCGCCGGCCGCCGCGCTCCACCAGCGGGATGCCGATGCCCTCCGCGTCGATCCACCCATCCGGCGCAGCCACCCCTTCATCGCCGTAGACGGCGCGCGAGGCGAGGGCGACGTCTCCCAGCATCAAGCCCGAGCCGGGATACGCGCCGCCGACGCCGAAGCCCAGCACGCCGCGCACCGGCCGCGATTCGAGGAGTGCGGTGGCGCCGTGTGCGGCGTTCGTCTTCCCCATCCCGCAGGGGAAGAGGATGACCGGCACCTCGTCCAGGTGCCCGCTCCACGCGGACTTGCGGCCCACGATCTCCTCGCGCCGGCCCTCCAGCGCGTCCAATAGCGCGGCGCACTCAAAGGGGACGGAGCAGAGGAGCGCCAGGGGGGCGGGGGAGGCGGAATTCAGCGGCGGCTCCGGGCATGGGTTGCGTTCGGGACGGATCGGGCGAATTTACACGCGCGCGGCGGCGCGGAAAACCGCCGCCGCGCACACGCACACCACCCGACCCGCCGATGAAGCGATACGCCGCAGCCCTTTTCCTGGTCGCCGCCGCCTGCGCGACCCCTCCGCCCCCGCCGTCGGCTCCGCCTCCCATTCCGCCGCTGGAGCCCTTTCCGGCGGTGGTGGCGCCTGTCGTCCAGCCGGTGGAGGTGTGGAGCCGTGAGGCGGGGCTCCTCCTCCGCGGCCCGGTCCCCACGCGCCTCCCGTACCTGGGGATGCGGCTGGCCGTGGTGCAGGACGCGGGCGACTCGCTTCAGCTTCGCTGCGTGGTGTGCCCCGGCGCGCCGACCGGGTGGGCGGACCGTGGTCGCGTGATCTGGGTGCCCCAGACCCCCGCCGATGCGCGCAACGGCGACCTCGCCGAGTTCGTGCTGGCGGTGCGCACGGCGGCCGTGCGGCGCGACTCCGCCGCCCTGCGCATGGCGATGTCGCGCACATTCGTGCACGCGCACAGCGGCGTGGAGGGTGTGATCCCGGCCGTGCGGGAGCTGATGGGCACGCGCGCGCAGAACCTGGCGCGCCTTCCGGGGCTGCTGGACCGCGGCGTCGCGCCCGTCCCCGGCACCCGCGTGTGGGCGGCGCCGCCGGAGTACGCCACCACCCCCAACTACCCCGACCTGCGCGCCGGCTTCATGCGCGGCGAGGACGGCTGGGAGTGGGTCTTCCTCCTGCGCCCCGGCCTCTGAAACACGAAGCGGGCCTCGGATCGCTCCGGGGCCCGCTTCGCACGCTGGGAAGTGCGCCTATCGGTGCACGCCCTCGCCGGTGAACACGGCCTTGGCGTAGCCGTTGTCCGGGTCGCCGCCGCGCTTCAGCACGCGGTCCACGGTGCCGGGGCCGCGGTTGTAGGCCAGGAGCGCCAGCTCCTTGTCGCCGTCGTACTTCTCGATCAGCTCGGACAGGTAGCGGAACCCGATCGAGAGGTTGATCTCCGGCTTGCGCAGATCGGCGACCTGCGTCCCCGGGCGCATCCAGCGGGCGGTGGCCGGCATCAGCTGCGTGAGGCCGACGGCGCCCACGTGGCTCTGCGCGGTGGGCTTGAACTCGCTCTCCGTGCGCACCAGCCCGAACGCGATGTCCGGGTCGATGTTCTCCTCGAGGGCGAGATCGTAGATGCTCTCCGCCAGCTTCCGGTCGAGCCCCATGTCCTTGTAGCGCTCGATCTTCTGCTGGATGAACGCATCGCGCTCCACCGACTTGGCCGCCACCTGCTCGGTGGCCTTGGCCTCCACCTCGTTGGTGGCGTCGCGCCAGGCCTGCCCCACCGCGCCATTGGTGAGCGGGACGATGTTCCCCACCGTGGGGACGATGGACTCGTGCGAGCGGTCGGTGCGTAGGGCGTCCAGGCGCGACATCGCCAGCGGCGCGGCGCCGCCCACGATCGCCAGCCCCACGAGCCCGTCGCGGAGCGGGGTGCGGCGGAGGCCCTGCATCAGCCCGCCATGCTGCCGGCGGCGGACCTGCAGCCCCTCGCTCACGCGGCGCTCGCCGTCGATGCTGCGGTCCCCGGCGCCGTCGTAGGCGCGGCGATAGCGCTGCGCGCACTCCGGCGAATCGGTGAAGCGGCGGCGGGTGCGGCCCACCGGATGGCGGGGGGCGGCTCCTCCTCGTTCCCAGGGCGGTGGGGGGCGTCTACGGCTGGGCTGCATCGCGTGCTCCTCCTGCTGGGTCCTTCGCGCCGGACGCCGTTGCGCGTCCCGGTCGAGACGAATCAGACGCCGCACGATACGTGCCACGTACACACGTGTTTCCTCGCGCGGGCGCGCGCGAGGCGGGTGCGGCGATGCGGATGTTGCGGACTTTGGACGTACCCTGCATCTTCCAATGGGCGCGCACGTTGCGCCTTCCGCGCGCCTCCCTCCGCCACCCGCATCCGCCGCTCCGCGATGAAGTCGACGCCGCGCTTCATGCTCCTGGTGCTCCTCGCCGTCGTGGGGGTAAAGCTGAGCGAGCAGCTTTACCGCTGGGCGGCGTTCCGCGACGAGCGGCGCCAGGTGGGCGAGCTGCGCGAGCGCCTGCTGGACTCGGGGGCGGAGCTGACGCTTTCGCGGGCGGAGGCGCGCAAGCGGCGGGCGGTGATGGAGGAGGAGGACCGCAAGCTGGACGAGGAGCGGCGCTCGCTGATGCGCTACAACCGCCTCTCCAACGGCGGCTACCTTCCCACGGCGCTGTACGACCGGTACAAGGCCGAGCTGGAGCGCTACAACCGGCACGTGGTGGAGCGCAACGTCCGCCTGCGCGAGTACCAGCAGTCCCACGACCGCCACGCCGCCGCCGCCGACCTCTACAACGCCCGCGCCGACAGCGTCCGCGACCTTGCCGCGCGCATGGGCGAGCCCTACTACGCCGTCCCCACCCCCCTCGAAGCCGCCGTCAAGCGCGGCGTCCTGAAGCCGGAGCCCTGATTCCCCGGGCTTGTTGCCCAGGTTGCCCAGGTTGCCCGGGCGAGTAAACTCGCGGCAACAAAAGCACCGAGTCCGCCTTCGCGGACTGGCTGCGGCTCGCGAGACGGCTTCAGCCGTCTTCCCGTGGTTCCAGCCGGGGGCTTCAGCCCCCGGTATTCAGGGACCAACCCTCACCCCACCCCCAGCTCCGGCGGCAGGCACACCTGGTCGCGGCCGCGCTCCTTGGCGGTGTACAGCGCCGCGTCGGCCACGGCGATGATCTCCTCGCCCGTCGCCGCGTCGAAGTCGGGCCAGGAGGCGATGCCGGCGCTCAGGGTGGCGCGCACGGCCACGTCGCCGAAGACGAAGGGGATGGAGGAGATGTGCTTCCTCGCCCGCTCGGCGAAGCGGCGCGCGCCCGCCGGGCCCGTGCCGGGGAGCACCGCCACGAACTCGTCGCCGCCATAGCGGCCGGCGCGGTCGTGCGGGCGCGCGGCACCCTCGGCCGTGAGCCAGGCGCCCAGGGCACGCAGCACCGCGTCGCCGGCGATGTGGCCGCAGGTGTCGTTGATCTGCTTGAAGTGGTCCAGGTCCAGCACCGCCACGCTCACCGGCTCGCCCCGCTCGCGAGCCGCGTCCAGCTCCCCCTGCAGGTAGAGGAGGAGCGAGCGGCGCGTGGAGCACCCGGTGAGCTCGTCCGTGTTGGCGAGGTCGTGGGCGCGCTCGCGCTGCTCCACCAGCCGCTGGAATACCTGCACGCGGTCGCACGCCTGGACGATCGCCTCCACCACCCGCACCGCCAGCTCCGCGGCCTCCTCTCCCAGCGCCGGCTCGTCCACGGTGGCGCGCTCCACGAAGAGCCCCGTCATCCCGTCCGCGATGGCGAAGGGGACGATGATGGAGGAGCGCAGGGGCCGCACGAAGCCGCGCGCCTCCCAGTCGCCGCGCACCGCGTCGAACAGGGGAGACGATTCCGCGTCGCACACCTTCACCGGCTGGCCCGTGCGGAGCGCTTCCGCCACTTCCGGGTAGTCCTCCAGGTGCAGCACCAGGCCGTCCTCGGGCTGGCCCTGCGATGACGCGGCGATGCGCACCTCCGTCTCCCCCTTTTCCACCACCAGCACTGAACAGCGCGCCACGCCGAGGATCTGGGCGGTGCGCGAGGTCACCAGGTGGAACATCTCGTCGGCCGTGACCACACGGTTCAGCTCGCGGATCAGGTCGATCGTCTCCAGGCGGATGCGGGCCTGCTCGCGCACCCGGCGCAGCTCGCGGTTGCGCAGGACGTGCGACTGCACGCGCGCCAGCAGCTCGTCCAGGCGGAAGGGTTTGGTGAGGAAGTCGACCGCCCCGTCGCGGAGCGCGGAGACGGGGAGGGCGCCGTCGTTGGTGGCGGTGATGAGGACGACGGGCACGTCGGCCCAGCGCGGCTCGGTGCGAAGGCGGCGCAGCACGTCCAGGCCGCTCATCTCCGGCATCATCACGTCCAGCAGCACCAGGTCGGGCGGCTGGGGGGCCGCTTCCAGCAGCCGCATGATGGCGTGGCCGTTGGTGGCCGTGTGCACAGTGTAGCCGCTCGCCCGCAGCGCCCGCTCCAGTCCGTGGAGGATGGACGCGTTGTCGTCGGCGACGAATACCGTGGCGGGGGTGTCGCTCATTTCGTGATGTTTGGTTCTCGGCCCGGGGGCGGGGATCGCGGCGCCGGAGGAGGGTGCGCGCGGCGTCCCGTCGTGGTGCCGGCGGGCTGCGGAACTCGTGGGAAAGGATGCTGGAGACCGGTCGGGGCGCGAGCGGATTGCCCGGGGAAGTCCGGCTTGGGCGAATGGCTGGCGTGGCGCGCGAAAGGCAAGAGCCGGACCACCTCCGCGACATGCACAGTGTGAACGTTTGCGCGGTTTTCTCGCGGGGCGGGCGGCGCGGATGAGGCATCTGCGCCGCATCGTTGCACCAGGAGTGTCCCACGGCGCGGGTCCGGTTCGTGCCGTTCCTGCGCGGGGGCGCCCCACCGGGCGCCCCGACTGACGCACACCGAATGGAAATCTTGCTCTCGCGCATCCTTCGCCGTCCCGCCGCGGGACGGCTTTATATCACGGTGCTCGCGATGGCGGTGGTCGCCGCCTGCTCGTCGCCACCGCCCGTAAACCCCTGGGCGCCGGCGGGGATCGCCGGCATGCCGCTGCGCCACAAGCTCGCGCAGATGGTGGTCGCGCGCGTGGCGGTCCCCGCCTCCGGCCTCCCCGCAGCCCTCGCGGACACGCCGGGGGTGGGCGGGATCGAGCTGGCGGGGGGCGGGGCGGAGCGCGCGGCCGTCCTCGTAGATTCGCTGCGGCGCGGATGGCCGCTGCCGCCGCTGGTGATGGCGCGGCTGGAGCGCGGGGTGGGCGCGGTGCTGGATGGCGGCACCGAGCTCCCCGCGCCCTCCGAGCTGGGCCCCGCCGTCATCAACACCCGCGCCGCGCAGGCCGTCGCCGCGGAGGCGAAGGCGGTGGGGATCGACCTCGCGCTGATCCCCGGCCCACGCCTGCCCGGTCCCTCCGGCGGCGTGCCGGGCGACGTCACCACCACCGGCGGCCCCGCGGCGACGGCCGAGTTCCTCCGCGACCTGCGCGCGGCGGGGCTCCCCGCCATGGTCACCGCGCTGGACCCGCCGCGCTGGGCCTCGGGTGCCGTCCCGCCGATCCTGCGCTGGGACCGCGCCGCACTGGAGGCTGGCGGGCTGGCGGCGCTCCGCTCGGCGGTGCAGGACAGCGTCATGGGAGTGCAGCTCGGCTGGGTGGCCCTCCCCGCGCTCACGGGCGACTCCGTTCCGCTCCCCCTGTCGCCGGTGGCGGGGGCGGGCGTGGTTCGCCGCGACATGGCGTTCGACGGGCTCCTGGTGGCCGAAGTGGGTCCCGGCAGCCCCCTTCGCGCCCGCTTCGGCGCCGGCGCCCCCGTTGCGGCCATCGCGGGGGGCGCAGACCTGCTGGTGGGGGTGGACGATCCCGCCGCCGTGGTGCGCACGCTCGGGTCCGCAGTGGAGCGCGGCACGCTCTCCGCCGCGCGGGTGGACGAGGCGGTGCGGCGCATCTTCGCCGCCAAGGCGCGGCTGGGGGTGGATCGTCCGCGCCAGGACTCGCTCTCCACCGTGCGCGCCGCCCTGCGCGGAACGGAGGCGCTCGGCTTGGCGGAGGAGCTCCACGGGCGCGCCGTGAACGTGGCGGGGACGGCGCCAGCCACCCTCCTGCGCGGCTGCACGCGGACCGTCCTCGTCCTCCCAAAGAACTTCCATCTCCCCGTCTTCACCGCTGAGCTGGCGCGGCGCTCGCGCGGGCTGGCCGCGCTGGGGACGCCGTGGGTGGCGCGCCGCGGGCCGCTCTCCGCCCTCACGGCGTGGCCCGCCAACGATGCGCCCTGCGTGGTCGCCGTCGCGCTGCCGGGCGCGGTGCCGCGCGTGGTGGACCGGCTCCCCGGCGTCGCCATCCCTGGGGACACGGTGAAGCGCGACAGCACCACCGCCCCCGCGGACACGGCCTCGCGCCGCATCGTCTACGTCTCCTTCCTCCCGGCCCCGGGCGATTCGCTCCCGAACGTCCCCTCGGCGGTGCTGGCGTGGGGGACGGGGCCTGAGGCGCAGCGGGCGGCGGCGCGGGCGGTGACGGGCGTGCTGCAGCGCGAGGAGGTGGCGCCGCGGCCGCTCGCCTGGCCCGCCGC
>DASWNZ010000091.1:0-20697 GCA_036398975.1 Longimicrobium sp. | reverse complement strand
GGTCGGGTCGAAGAACTCGTCCAGCGGGAAGCCGGGCGCGAAGAAGGTGCCGCTCGGCGTGAAGAGGATCGCGCCGTGCTCGCCCTTCTTGATGATCAGGTAGCGCGGCCCGCGGTCCATGATCCAGCGGGCCGCGCGCGCCAGGTTGAAGTCGCCGGAGAGCTGCCGCGCCTCGCCGTCGTTCACCAGCAGCAGGTCAACGCGCTTGAGGAGGTCCAGCAGGCGGTCGCGCTTGATGTCGATCCACAGGTTCATGGTGTCGCACGCCACGAAGCGCGGGCGGCGCACCTGGTCCAGCACGTTGATCTGCAGCTCGGGGTCGATGTTCCCCAGGAAGACCAGCTCCGTGTCCCGGAACCCCTCGGGGATCTTGGGCGCGAAGTCGGCGAACACCCCCAGCCGCGTCTCCAGCGTCTCGCGCGAGCTCAGGTCGAAGCTGTACACGCCGCTCCAGCGGAAGCTCTCGCCCTGCGCGCGCTCCACCCCGGCGAGGTCCACCCCGCGCTCCTCCAGGAAGCGGAGCGCGTCCACCGGGTAGTCGTCGCCGACGACCCCCACCAGCTGCACGGGGGAAAAGAGCGACGACGCGGCCGAGAAGAAGGTGGCCGAGCCGCCCAGCGCGTCTTCCGCGCGGCCGAAGGGCGTCTCCACGGTGTCCAGTGCGACGCTTCCTACGACGAGAAGGGACATGGGCTCAGGGGTCCGTTGGGTTTCGTTGGAGCGGCGCGCCTGCGCGGCCGCTTCGGTTCTCTTGTCTACGGGCGTGGCGCGATGGGCGCGCACGGGCGCCGGGCGCGGCGCTCCGCACCCGGCCCGGCGCCGCGCGGGCTTCGCCTACTCGCTCTTGGGCGCGGGCTTGGACTCGGCTGCCGGCTTCGACTCGCCGCCGCCCTTGGCTTCCCCGCCCTTGGACTCCCCGCCCGAAGACGAGCCGCCCTTGTCCGCGTCCGCCGCCTTCTTGTAGCTCTCGCCGCGGTAGTCGGTGATGTAGAAGCCGCTCCCCTTGAAGAGGAGCCCCGCCCCGCCGGAAAGCCGCCGCTCGGCCGCCGTTCCGCACTCGGGGCAGTCGGCCACCGGCTCGTCGGACATCTTCTGGAACTTCTCGAAGTCGTTGCCGCACTGCGGGCAGCGATACTCGTACGTTGGCATATGCCGCTATCGACCTGCTCGGATGGACGGACCCCGTTGCGGAGCCCCGGCAAAACGCGCGTAAGGTAAACCGTCGCCCCCTGCCCGGCAACCGAAGCCGGCCAGATCCCAAGCATTTCAGCCCGCGCGATCGCCCTCACCCTCATCCACCATCAGCCGCCGCAGCCACGCGACGAACCGCTGAGCCGCCGGTGCATGCGCGTCGAGATCCCCCTTTCCGATCGCCTGCCCCATCGGCGACCCAGGCTGTTCCTGCCAGGCCAGCCAAGTGTGCATGTGCGCCTTCGACCGGCGGCCCGCGAGGAAGAGCCGATCCTGGTCCGGAATCGCGTCGACCGCTTCACCCGCACGTACCCACAACGGATCGCCTGCAGGAACCAGCATCGCGGCGAAGTCTTCCAGCGCCCCCGGCGATCCGTTGTCGGGCATGATCCACACACCTAAACGCGGCGATCCTTCAGATCCAGGAATAATCGCTCCAGCGGCGTCAGGGGCATCCGGGAAGTCGGTGTAGCCCTCTGACCTCGCGATATGTGCGACCGCGCTCCATCGAGCATCAGCATCGCCATTTGCATCCACCACTACGCCCAATCGTTCGATCGGCACACCTCTCAGCGCGAGTCCAAGCCCATTCAGCAGCGGTTCCACCCCTCCTCGCGCTTGAACTTCGAAAATTTCTGGAAGCGCATGCGCTACACAGAATGCGTAGACTACCGCCTGATCGTCCTTACCCTCCACCCAGAGCACCCGGGGCGCCGGGTACAGCCCGCCGCCTTCGAGCATCAGCGCACCTCAATCTGCTGTTCCGCGGCGATAGTGACTTCCTTGGCGGTGTACCGAACCGCCCGTACGTTACCTTCGATGCGCCGGTCGAGCCGATACAGCATCTCGTCACCAGTTCCAGAGTCGGAAGTCGCGGCCGCGAAAGCACGGATACAATCCCAGCTGTGCGTGGTGGCGAAAACCTGCACATTTAGGGACTCGGCGGCTCGCAGGATAGCTCGCCAAACGTCAGGTTGCACCGAGTAGTGAATTCCGTTTTCAATTTCATCTACAAGCGCGATCCCATCGCGCGCGGTTGCCAACGCCAGAGCGATTCCGAGCAAGCGGTTCATCCCGTCGCCCATCGTGCGGAGCGGAACAGGCGTTGCCTGCCCCCGTACGCGCACCATGACACGCCGCTCGTGTGGCTGGTCCGTATCGCCTATGACGGAAATTCTCTCGACACCTGGAGCGATGATCCGCAGTGCAGCGGTTACGAGATCTTCTTCATCCGTCAGTGCGACCCGGTCCCAGTATGACGCGACAGCTCCGGTGGAGAGCCCACCTGCAGGAATGAGAAGCGCCGTGTACAGAGGTGCGGGAGACATGCGCGCCATGACCCAACCCAGCAGGAAACGGTCGGCGATTACACGAACGCTCGACGAACCGCGGCGCAGCTCGAGTGCTGGCTCTTGATCTGCCGATAGGTCAGCTATGTCAGATGGTGAAAATCGTGTCGATGCGGAATCGCCTGCTTCGGGTATCGTTGCCCACCCGCGCTGCACGGTGACTGCCCCATCTTCGTCACGGAGCGGCCCGACTGTCACTTTCGTTGAACGCGTGTCTCCCTCGGTGTGGAAGAGGCGGCCAAGCGCCGCATCGAGCGCCTTCAAATCGACGCGCGCGTCATCCGAAGAGGCTATCTCCTCACGGGCGACCAGCAGTTCCCGTATTCGCTGGGGGTTTGCGCCGCCGGCGTAAAGATGGATCGCCTCCAGAAGCGACGTCTTGCCTGCATTGTTTAATCCGACGAACAGGTTGACGCGCCCAAACTCTTCGATCTGCAGCTCTCGGAACGCACGGAAACCCCGCACCCCGATACTGGGGAGCGGGAGACCCGCTTGCGCACCAACTTGCTCCTGCATCACCGAAGCAGGCATAGGACCGTTCTCCTCACGCCGGCCGGTGCACGCCCCACTCGGCGCGCAGCGCGTCGCTGATCTCGCCGAGGGTGACCATGGCTTTGACGGCGTCGATGATGTGGGGCATCAGGTTGTCGGTGCCGCGGGCGGCGGCGCGGATGGCTTCCAGCCGCGCGCGCACTTCGCCGTCGTCGCGCCCAGACTTGAGCTCGGCGAGCTGGCGCTGCTGGCCGCGCTCCAGGGCGGAGAAATCGGGCTGGGCCAGGTCCACCGGATCCCCCTCGGCCGCCTGGAAGCGGTTGACGCCCACGATCACGCGGTCGCCGCGCTCCACGGCGATCTGGTGCTCGTAGGCGGCGCGGTGAATCTCCTCCTGCATGTAGTCGATCGCCGAGGCCGCGCCGCCCATCTCCTCGATCTTGTCCAGGTACTCGCGCGCCTTCGCCTCCACCGCGTCGGTCATCGACTCCACGAAGTATGAGCCGGCCAGCGGGTCCACCGTGTCCGCGGCGCCGCTCTCGAAGGCGAGCACCTGCTGCGTTCTGAGCGCCAGCGTGGCGGCCTGCGCGGTGGGGAGGGAGAGCGCCTCGTCGTAGCCGTTGGTGTGCAGCGACTGCGTGCCGCCCAGGAGGGCGGCGAGCGCCTGCACCGTCACGCGCACCACGTTGTTGAGCGGCTGCTGCGCCTGGAGCGTCACACCGCCCGTCTGCGTGTGGAAGCGCAGCTTGGCCGCCTCGTCTGACGCGCCGAAGCGCTCGCGCATCAGCCGCGCCCACAGGCGACGCGCGGCGCGGAACTTGGCGACTTCCTCGAACAGGTCGTTGTGCGAGGCGAAGAAGAAGGAGAGGCGCGGCGCGAACTTGTCGACGTCCAGCCCCGCCGCCTGCGCGCGGCGCACGTACTCCAGCCCATCCGCGAAGGTGAAGGCGATCTCCTGCGCGGCGGTGGAGCCGGCTTCGCGGATGTGGTAGCCGCTGATGGAGATGGTGTTCCACTTCGGCACCTCCGCGTGGCAGAACGCGAAGATGTCCGTGATCAGGCGGAGCGACGGCTCCACGGGAAAGACGTAGGTGCCACGCGCGATGTACTCCTTGAGGATGTCGTTCTGGATCGTCCCCGAGATCTTGTTGCGCGGGATGCCGCGCTCATCCGCCACCGCGATGTAGAAGGCGAGGAGGATGGACGCCGTCGCGTTGATGGTCATCGACGCCGACACGCGGTCCAGCGGGATGTCCGCGAGCAGCTTGCGCATGTCGGCCAGCGAGTCGATCGCAACGCCCACGCGGCCGACTTCGCCCGCGGCCATCGAGTGGTCGGAGTCGTACCCCATCTGCGTGGGGAGGTCGAAGGCGGTGGAGAGCCCCGTCTGCCCCGCGGCAAGGAGGAGCTTGAAGCGCTCGTTGGTCTCCTCCGCCGTGCCGAAGCCGGCGTACTGGCGCATCGTCCAGAAGCGCCCGCGGTACATGGTCGGCTGGATGCCGCGGGTGAAGGGGAACTCGCCCGGATAGCCGAGGTCGCGGTCGTAGTCCAGCCCGGCCGTGTCCTCCGGCGTGTAGAGGCGGTCCACCTCCACGCCGCTGGTGGACTCGAAGCGCTCGCGGCGCTCGGCGTGCTTCGCGAGCACGGGCGTGACGGCGCGCTCCGTCCACGACGCCTTGCCGCCGTCCGGGGTCCCGGAGTCTTCGCCCAGGTTGGTGACCGCCAGTGTATCGCTCATCTCGGAAAGCCGCGTAGGTCTCGAACGCCGCGGGCATCGCGCCCGCCTCTTGGATCTGCACGGGCAAAGATAACGCCCACAGGCGGATATGCTACCCGTGGGCGTTGCCGTCGCTACAGCCCTTCGAAGATGCCGAAGAGGAGCTCGAGAATGCTGCCGACTACCTCGAACACTGCCCCCGCCGCGTCGCCGCCCGCATCGATCAGCCAGACGACCCCGTCGAACGCGCCCGCCGCGCCGTGGGCCACGACGTTCACCGAGTCCACCGCCATCTCCAGATCGACCGAGGGGATGTCCCACCCCCCGGTTCCATCCGGCTTCTGGAGAGGCGCCGCGGCCGCGGGAAGCTGGGCCAGCCAGATCGCACGGAGCTGGTCGTTGTCGAACCAGGCGCCACGGCAGGTCCGGCAGATGTCCAGCCGCAGGCCGGTGCTGCTCTCGCGCTCCATCGGGCGGTCGCAGACGGGGCAGTCGATCACGTTCTTGTGACCGCACCCCTCGCATTCGGCGGCGGCGCGGTGGATGCGCGCCTCGCACCCGCGGCACGCCATGCGCTGGCGCCCGCGCAGGAGCGGGACCTTGTCCCGCAGCTCCCTCGGTGTGCCCAGGCGCCGCAGCTCGTCCGCCTCGCCGTGGTCGAACCACACTCCGCCGCAGCCCCAGCAATGATCGATCTCCAGGGCGGACCCGTCGGCCACGCGGATGGCGACCAGGCGCAAGCCCAGGCAGACCGGACACTCCACCCGGCGGCGATCAGGCATCGAGGACGTCCCTGGCGGACTCCTTACCGCCGAGGTACCGGACGTCGTGGAACTGGTAGACGAGCACGCCGTCACTGGTGATCTGCACCTCCGCCTGGTTGCGCAGCGCCAGCGCCTCCAGCCACTCCGCGGCCTCGTCCTGGGAGGTACCCATCTCGATGGCGACCTCCACCGCCGCCAGCCTGCCGCCGTGCTCCCGCGCGAGCCTCAGGATCTCCGCTTCGGCACCCTGCCGTCGAAGCTGCTCCTTCCGCGAGCGGAGGCGCGCGCGTTCCGCGTAATGCCCGCGCACGAGCAGGAGCGCGCCCGCCGCGGGAAGCCCCGCCGTCAGCAGCAGCGCGCCGAGCGTCGCCGGGGCCGAGATGGCGGCGCTGGAATTGAGGAATCCGAAGAACATGATGACGGCCAGCACTCCCAGTGCGATCGCCGCGCCGATTCTGGACATCGTTGGATGAGGGTGTGAGTGGATCGTCGTACGAGGAGACTACGAAGGAGGCGGATGCCGGTTCCATCGGAATGGTTTCTGCCGCCCGGGTGGCGACCTTTCCGATCAATTTACCCGATGGAGGCGAATGGCGGAGTACCCCGTGCCGCAGGACGTGCTCGACCGTGTCGTGGAGCGGCTCCGCAGGGAGGAGCCGGCGCTGCAGGCCGTGCTCCTGGGCGGGAGCTTCGCGCGGGGCGAGGGCGACGAGTACAGCGACATCGATCTGACAGGGCGGACCGACGGCGTGCCGCGGGTTGAATATCGCACGTGGTTCTATCCCACGTCAGCAGGTCGAATGGTGCACGTGTCGACCGAGGTGGAACCGCTCGGGCCGCCGGTGACACTGGAGCCGGCTTCGTGGTCGCTTGGCTTCCCCGTTCTTGAGCCGCAGAGGTACGTCTGGAGCACGCCGGCCGCGGTCCAGATGCTGGGGGCTGATCCCAGCCTGCACTTTCCAGGAGGCCCGCCAGAGTTCGGAGACTTCATCGAGCTCCACATGAAGATCCGGCGTGCAATCAAGCGGCAGGACAGTCGCCAGCTTCGGTGGGCCGCGCGGCTCCTAGCGGAGTACGCCCCGCCGCTCCTCCGGCGCTTCAACGACGACGTCGTGGTGCGGACGCCGCTCGAAGCGTTCACGGCCGCGCTTAGCCTCGCGAACGCGCCCGAACACTTCCGCGAAGACTTCGAGACGTGCGCCGGCTTCACCCCAGCGACGGACGCGGAGGTCGCCGCCTCGGCCGCTCGGCTGGCGCGGGAGATGGTGACCTACTTGCGAGCGCGCGCCCCTGAATCCGACCAGGAGCCGGACAGCCTCGCCGAAGCCCTGCGCAACGGCACGCTCCAGCGCTACATGGGGTTTTGACACTGCATCAACCCCGCCCGTGCTGTTGACCTGACCGCCACGCGGGTCGCATCATGCGCATCCAGTACGTTCGTGCCGCTCGGGACTGCACCCCGTCTCCACGTACCCGCTTACCCAATGCCGAAATTGATCCGCACCTTCATCGTGGCGGCCACTCTCCTGGCCGTCCCCGCCGCCGCGCAGGCGCCGCAGGTGGTCCGCCGCACTCCGGGCGATTCGGTCGCCAACAGCTACCGGGTGTACGCCGCCACCGGAACGCCCCGCGCGCTGCTCGTGCTTCTGCCGGGGTGGGGCGATGACGTGAATGCGTTCGAGCCATCGTCCGGCTCCACCCCGTCCACACTCCCGGCCCGGCTCGCGAGCCGCGGCGTCGTCACCATTACCGCGCTCCCGCACCCCGAGACGCTATTCGAGACGGACGCCATGGTGGTGCGCCTGGACTCGATGGTCGCCGAGGTGCTCCAGCGCTACCGCGTTCCGCGGGAGCGCGTGGCGATCGGCGGGTTTTCGGCGGGAGGGACCGGCGCCGTGCGGTACGCGCAGCACTGCGCCCAAAACAGGTGCCGCGGGGCGAGCCGCGTGGCCGCCGTGTTCTCCGTCGATCCGCCCCTCGACTGGGAGCGCGTATACCGCAGCGCCGATCTGATCATCCGCCGCAACGCACCGCGCAGCAACATCCAGGAAGAGCGGATGCTGGTGAACACCATTCGCGCCGCCATGGGCGGCACGCCGGACCAGGCACGGCCCGCGTACCTGCGCCACTCGCCGGTGATCGCATCGGCCGTCGACGGCGGAAATGCGCGTCAGCTGGCATCCACCGCGATCCGCATCTACACCGAGCCCGACGTGCACTGGTGGATGCAGGAACGCAACCTGGACTTCCACGGGATGAACTCCGTGGACCACGCAGCGCTCATAAACCTCCTCCGCGTGCGCGGGAACACGCGTGCCGAGCTGATCACCACCACGGGAAAAGGTTTCCGTCCCGGCGGCCGGCGCCACCCGCACTCGTGGTCCATCGTGGACGAAGAGGAGCTGATCCGGTGGCTGGCGCCGCTCCTGGCGCTACCCTGATCCGCCATCCAGGGCGGACCAGCGGTTCCCTTCCTCGAAGAAGCTCCTGAGCCGCTCGGCGTCCCGCGCGTCGAGCGCATCCCGCAGCGCGGCCAGCCGCTCCTGCATCGCACCGACGGCCGCCGACAGGTGCCGCGCGTTGTCCGCCGCGATCGCCGCCCACATCTCTGGCGAGCTCCCCGCCAGCCGCGTCATGTCGCGCGCGCCGGGCCCGAGATCGGAGCGCCGCAGTCCCTCCCGCGCCAGCAGCGAGCCGAACGCGGTGGCGAGCGCTTGCGGGAGGTGGCTGATGGCGGCCATGCGCCGGTCGTGCTCCGTCGCGCCCATCACCTCCGTGCGCGCGCCGAGTGCGGTCCAGAGCGCGCGTGCCTGCTCGAGCGCGTCGGGCGCCGTGCGCGAGGTGGGCGTGAGGAACACCCGCGCGTCGCCGAACAGCCCCGTCCGCGACGCGCGCCACCCGGAGCGGTGGTCCCCCGCGAGCGGATGCGAGCCCACGAACCGCTCGCCCAATCCAGCATCTTCGGCGGCGCGAACGATCGATTCTTTGGTGCTCCCCACGTCCGTCACCAGGGCGCCGGGGTGTACACGGAGCTGTCGCAGCACATCCGGCGCGACGGTCACGGGGACTGCGACCACGACGAGATCGACGGCCTCGGTGCCATCCAGTCCCGACCCTAGAGCCTGGTGGATGCCTCCATCGCGCAACGCATCGCGCACCGTGGCGGGATCGCGGTCGTAGCCGAGCACGCGCACTCCGCGCTCGACTAAATCGCGCGCCACCGATCCGCCGATGAGCCCAAGGCCGACGACCGCGGCCGAGCGCACGCCGGTCATCCCTGCTCCAGCTGTGCCCGGCGCGACACGCCGACCAGATGCCAGAAGAGGTAGCGGGTGTCCTCGTCGGGGAGCCCGGCCTCGCGCGCCAGCTCGCCGGCGCGGCGGACGACGAATGCCTCGCGGCGCGGATCGAGGGTGGGGAGGCCAAGCACCTTCTTGGCCGCCCCGATGCGGCCCGCGAGCGCCACCCGCTCCGCGATCTGCGCCACTATGGCGCGGTCCACACGCTCTATCTCGGTGCGCAGCCGGTCGAGCTCGGCCGCGGCCTGCTCCTCCGTCACGCCCCCACCTCCACGGGCAGGGGCAGCTCCCGCCCGGACGCCTCGGCGAACCGCTGCAGGTCCGCCATCAGCCGCGCGAACGCCGCATGAGTCAGCGACTGGTCGCCGTCCGAGAGCGCCGTCTCGGGCGAGGGGTGCACCTCCACGATCAGCCCGTCCGCGCCTGCGGCGATCGCGGCGAAGGCGAGCGGGGCCACCAGGTCGGCGCGCCCGCCCGCGTGGCTCGGGTCCACCAGCACCGGGAGGTGCGTCTCGCGCTTGAGCACGGGGATGGCGGCGACGTCCAGCGTGTTGCGCGTGGAGGGCTCAAAAGTGCGGATGCCGCGCTCGCACAGGATGACGTCGCGGTTCCCCTGCGCCATCACGTACTCGGCCGCCATCAGCAGCTCCTCCACCGTCGCGGATAGTCCGCGCTTGAGGAGCACTGGGCGCTGCACGCGGCCGACCTCGGAGAGGAGCGCGAAGTTCTGCATGTTGCGCGCGCCGATCTGCAGCACGTCCGCGTGCTCGGCCACCATCTCAACCTGGCGCGTGTCCATCACCTCGGTGACGACCGGAAGTCCCGTCTCGGCGCGCACTTCCACGAGCATGCGCAACGCCGCCTCGCCGAGCCCCTGGAAAGCGTACGGCGAGCTGCGCGGCTTGAACGCGCCCCCGCGCAGCATCGTCGCCCCGGCATCGCGGACGGCGCGCGCGGTGGCGTGGAGCATGTCGCGCCCCTCCACCGAGCAGGGCCCCGCGATCACGGCCAGCCTGCGCCCGCCCACCGCCGCGTCCGCGTGCTCGCCGATGCGCACCACAGTCGGCGCCGCCGCGAACTCGCTGGACACCAGCTTGTACTTCTTGAGCACGGGCGTGACCGATTCCACGCCCGGCATGCTCAACAGCGCGGCCCCCTGCAGCAGCGACTCGTCGCCGATGCAGCCGATGATGGTGCGCTGCTCGCCGCGCGAGACGTGGGTGCGCAGCCCCAGCTCCTCGATGCGCTCGCGAATGTGGTCCAGCTCGGCGTCCGTGACGTTGGGGCGGGTGACGATGATCATCGTATCCTTTGCGAGACGAATGGGATGCGGGCCAGAACGAAAAAGGCCCCCGATTTCTCGGGAGCCTCTCAGCGCATCAGTCGGTTTTGGCTGCGTTCAGCCGCGCACGACGAGAGCCGGTCTCCCGAGTAGGAGGCCGGCGTAATAGTACGAGCGGGCAGCGGCGAAGTGCGTCATGGGGTGGAATATGCGGCGGCGGGTGTGGGCGCACAAGGCCCTCACCCCCGCTCGTTCCTCGCTGCCCCCTCTCCCGATAACAGGAGAGGGCTGCGCCCTCGCCGTTCTCGAGAGAGGGGGCGGGCACCGCGCAAATGCCTGTAGGGGCGCGATTTATCGCGCCCGTGCCCGCCGCTGCACCGCCCCCCGTCTGTCACACCGATGCCGTAGGGGCAGACCTGCGTGTCTGCCCACCCTCGCCGCGCCTCGGCCCCCGCGCCCGGCACCATCCATGTAGGGGCCGCCCCACGTGGCTGCCCGTGCCCGCCGTTGCCGCGCCCTATGCGGCTGCGCACCAACGCCCGCGAAACGCTCCTCCCCCGCAGTTTGGGGGAGGGGCCGCGAGGTGACGAGCGGGGGAGGGGGCCCTCGCGGGCCTCCCCTCACGGGCTCCCGATCGGCGTCCCGGGCGGTAGCGGCAGGGGCTGCGTGGGCTCGGTGGGTGCCGCGGTGCGCTCCAGGAAGCGGCGGATCTCGCGGGCGGCATGCTCGTCGTGGGCGCGCTGGGCCACGTCGCCGGCGCGGCGGGCGCGGAGGCGGTCGGCGAGGCGCGCCAGGTGAAGCTCGGCCGATGCACGCGCCTGCGGCACCGCCATCCGGTCGGCGGCGAGGGCGATCAGGCGGTCGAGCACCGCGCGCTGGGCGACGCGCCGGAGGGCGGCGTCGCGCGGGTTCGATGACACCGGCGCGCCCCAGGTGCCATCCACCAGCCGCCCGATCACCTCGTCGAGCGAGGGCGCCGCGGGGTTGCGGGCGTGGAACGAGACCAGCCGCGCCGCTCTCTCGCGGTGCAGCACGCCGTTGACGATGCTCGCCGCGAGCCCCTGCGCCGCCGTCAGCGGATCGAACGCGCCCCCGCCCGGCGACGCGAACGACTGCGCGTTCCCCGAGTAGCCGAACGGAGGCGGCGGAATCAGCGCCGCGACGCGCTCGGGAATCGCCAGCTCCTCCGGCTGCATCGCGCGGACGAGGAGATCGAGGGCGCGCCGCTGCTCCGCCGGGTCGTGAATGGTGGCCGGCACCTGCGCGTCGCCGGCCAGAGCAAACGTGTACTCCAGGCCGCCGATCGCCTTGATTGCGGCCTCCAGCGCGTAGCGGTGATGCAGGTAGACGGGCGCCAGGCGCTGGCTCAGCAGGTACATCGGCTCGCCGGGGCGGATGGCGGCGGTGTTGAAGCGGTCCATAAGGAAGCGCCGCACCTCCATCGTCCGCCGCAGCTCCGCGATGCGGTCCGGACCGTTCGCCCAGCGGGTGACGCCGGGCATCATCCCCGCCTCGTCCGCGTCGCGGTCGCCCATGAAGCGCAGGCCGCGCCGCATCCCCTCCGCCATGATGTCGCGCAGCCCGCGCGCCTCCTCGTCGGGCGTGGCGAAGGGGGTGTAGGCGTAGCGGATGGCGAGGGTGTCGTACGCGCCCGGCCCGGCTCGGTACGCGCGCGACAGGTCGATGCGCCCGTTGCGCAGCTCGATCAGCGGCCCGGGGTAGTCCATCACCGACGCGCGACCGTAGGTGGACGCGGTGAAGTTGTGCGCCAGCCCCAGCGTGTGCCCGATCTCGTGCGCCACGTGCTGCCTGCGCCGCGCCATCGCGAACGCCTCTCCATCGTCCCCGCCCAGAGTCGCCACCCAATCCCCCACCGGCTCTACCACCGTTGGCAGGGTGCCGGCGAAGATGTTGTAGTCGGTCAGCGAGCGGTACGAGTCCATCCGCACGGCGGCCTTGATGATCTCCCCGGTGCGCGGGTCGGTGAAGGACGGGCCGATTGAGAAGCCCGGATCGGTGCGGTGCACCCACTGCACCACCGAGTAGCGCGCATCCATCGGGTCCACGCCCTCGGGGAGGTCCATCACCTGGAAGGCGTTGATGAACCCCGCGGCCTCGAAGACGCGGTTCCACCAGCTCGCGCCCTCACGGAACGCGGTGCGGTACGGCTCGGGGATGCCAGGATCGAGGTAGTACACGATCGGCCGCACCGCCTCGGACCGCGCCGCGGACGGATCTTTTTTCTCCAGCCGCCACCTCGTGATCCACCGCTGCTGGAACGCGCGGTCGAGGGGCTGGCTGAAGTCGAAGAAGGTGAGCGGAAAGAAGCCGATGCGCGGGTCGAAGGCGCGCGGACGGTAGCCGGGCGGCGGGAGCTCCACGAACGAATGGTGCTGCCGTAGCGAGAGCGAGCGCCCGTCCGGCGTGTGGCGGACGATCTCGGGTCCCGGGTTGTCGCTGGCCCAGGTGAGGAGCGACTCGACCTCGGTGTTGGTCGGGAAGGACTTCGTACGTGGCAGGTAGATGGTGCTTCGCTCGCGGTCCGCCCTGAACTCCCCCTGCCCCGCCCGCCGGATCTGCCCCGCCACGCCGAACGCATCCTGGAGGAAGAAGTCGGTCGCGTCGATCAGGATGCGTCCGCCCTCCTCCGCCACCACCGGAAACGCGCCGCGCACCGATGTGGGGAACGACTCCGCCACCGCCGCCTGCTCCGCCGCGCTCCCACCGACCGCGCGGAAGCCGGTGTTCTGCTCCACCAGGAGCAGCTTCGGCCCGTGCCTTTCGAAGCGCACCACCACGCCGTCGCCAATAGTGCCGCGGTCCAGCCCCAGCGCGTTCGACCCGATCCCGGTCGCGAGCGAGTTGAGGTAGAGGAAGTCCTCGCCCACGCGCCGCACCTCCAGCATCAGCTTCCCCGTCTTCGCGTCCGTGTACAGGGGGAAGTAGCCGTCCTGGCGCGCCATCCCCGCCACGCGCTGCGCGAAAGATCTCTCGGCGGGCGCGCCGGGTGCGGGTCCCGCGGCTGGGCGTGCTGCGGGAGATGCGCACGCCGCGAGAGTGCACACCGCGGCGACGGCGGCACATCGGAGCGCGGGTACGAAGATGGATGTGTTCATGCTGACCAGGCGGAGGAGAAGGCGAACGGAGTAACCGGAAGATAATGCGCGGATCACCCGGGGAAAGCACCGCCCCGCCGTGTGGCCGCGCCATACACCACGGCGGCCGCGGCGAGCCCCGCCATTCCGCCTACCGCCGCGTACCCCACCGCCACGACGGGGGAGGCGTGCAGACGCCGCGCGCCGTTCAGCACCGCCGCCAGCGCGGCGAACGTCACGATCACCCCGACTACGCGCAACGCGGCGGCCCGCTCGCCCGGCGCGTAACGCCGCGCCTCGGCCGGGTGGCTTCGCACCCACGCGCGCACCCAGCACGCGATCCCCACCGCGCCCACCAGCGTGGAAACGTGCTGCAGAACGTGGTACACGGGCACGCCGGCAACCATCTCCCGCAGCAGCGGGGAATCGACGGCCAGATCCGCGCTGCCGTGGGTGACGGAGTCCCACAGCACGTGCGTCGCGGCGCCCACCAGCACCGCCGCTGCCGACGCGAGCCACCCACGCCGCGGCGCGGGCGAGCGCAGCCCGGCGGGGAGGTGCCGCATCGCAGCCGGGTGCACCAGCGCACGGAACACGGCGCACGCCACCAGCCCCACCGGCACGCAGAAAAGGAGCAGCCCCAACGGCGTGTGCCCGAAGCGGCCGTACACCCGCAGTCGCAGGATGTACTCGAAGTCCGGCGCCATCGTCCCCAGCACCAGCGCGTCCAGCGGCAGCCGTGGCGCCACGCGCCGCACCAGCCACGCGGCCGCGGGATGCGAAACGGTCAGCGGCAACGGTCCCCCAGTTCCGGATTTTAACCACTGGTCTCACGCGGAGGCGCGGAGACACGGAGAGAACTTCGCGTGCTCTCTCAGCGTCTCTGCGCCTCCGCGTGAGATTGCTGTTCGGATCTACTCGAGGACGATGAGCGTGGCGCCCTTGTCCACCGTCTGCCGCTCCTGGACGGCGATCTTTGCGACGACACCGTCGGCGGGCGCTTTGAGCTCGTTCTCCATCTTCATCGCCTCCACGATGATGACGCCCTGCCCCGCCTTCACCGCCTGCCCCACCTCCACCTCGATCTTGACCACCATCCCGGGCATCGGCGCCACGATCTCCTTGCTCGCCTCGTCCTCGGTCGCGCCGGTCATCTCGCGGATGGCGCGGGTGCGCTCGTCAACGGCGTCGGCGGCGAAGCGGCGCCCGCCCATTGTGATCTGCCAGCGCCCTTTGCGGTCGCCGGGGTGCGCGGTCAGGGTGTGCGAGCGCCCGCCCGCGATCAGGCTGCGCACGGGCGTGCCTGGGAGGTGCGCGAGCTGCGCGTGCATGGGAGTGCCGTCCACCATGGGCGTCGCGCCGGTGAGGTCCACCTCCACCGTGCGGTCGCCGATCGTCACGAAGTAGCGCATGTCAGCTCGGGTCAGCGTTGGACCGCAGCTCCGCCACGCTCTCCACGTGCGCGGTCTGCGGGAAAAGGTCGAAGGAGCGGATCCCCACCAGCGTGTACGCGGGCGACAGCCTCTTCAGGTCGCGCGCCAGCGTCGCCGGGTTGCACGAGACGTAGAGGATGCGCTCCGCACGCGCCGCCACAAGCGCATCCGCCACCTCGGCCGCGACGCCGGCGCGGGGCGGGTTCAGGATGACGAGGTCGGCGGGGAGGTGCTGGCGGATCAGCTCCTCCACCGGCCCCTCCACGAACTCGGCGCCGGGCGGGGCGGCCGCGATCGCCGCCTCCACCGCCTGCGGGTCCAGCTCGATGCCGACCACGCGGGCGCCATCGCGGGCGAAGCGGCGGGCGTGCAAGCCGACGCCGCAGTACGCATCCACCACGCGCATCCCGGCGACGTCGCCCGCGCGCTCCAGGACGTGCGCCTCCAGCAGCGCGGCGGCCTCGCGGTTCACCTGCAGGAATGCGGTGCCACTCAGCTCCACCGTCTCGTCGCCCCACGTCTCCGGCAGCCCCGGCGAGCCCGCGATCAGCTCGGGCGACGCCTCGCGCGGCCGGTGCCAGACCGCGACCAGGCCTGGGACGCGCTCCATCAGCTCGTCCGGTCGCCCGGCGGTGAAGCCGCCCTCCACCAGCAGCGACACCTCGCCGGAAGCCGTCGCGCGCAGCGTGAGCCGCAGCCGCTCACCGGAGGGAAGGAGGCGCGCGTCGGGGCCCCAGTTGGCGCGGATTGCGTCCCACACGCGGGCGATCGGCTCCTCGGGGAGGAGGCACGAGCCCTTGATGTCCACCACCTCGTCCGGCTCGCCCAGCGCGTGAAAGCCCGCCTCCACCCGCCCGCTCTCCCGACGCCGCAACGCAAAGGAGACGCGGTTGCGGTAGCGGAACTCGCGCGGCGAAGGCACCACCTCCGGCGGCTGGGTCGGCATCCCACCGATGCGCGTGAGCGCGTCCGCGACGATGCGCGCCTTGGCGCGCAGCTGCGCATCGTACGGCATGTGCTCCAGCGTGCACCCGCCGCAGCGCGCGTAGTGCGGGCAAGGCGCCTCCCTCCGCTCGGGCGACGCTTCCAGCACGCGCAGCAGCCGTCCGCGGGCCCAGCGGTCGCGCTTCTCGGTCAGCGCCACCTCGGCGAAGTCGCCAGGGGCGGTGCGGTGCACGAAGACGACGCGCCCGTCCGGCAGCCGCCCCACGCCTTCCCCGCCCGCCGCGATGGAGTCGATGCGCACCCGCACCGGCCGCGGCGGCTCGCGGCGCGCGACCGGCCGCCTCGCCCGCGGACCCTTCAACCCCGTCTCCAGCCCGCGCGGCTCTTCCATGCGCTTCCGCCGCCCGTGGAGGTGGACGCCTGGGGGCGCGGCACCGAGCGCTGGTTGCGGCGCTCCTCCTCCAGCAGCGCGGCGGCGAGGGCGGCGGCGCGGATCAGCTCCTCGTCCGTGCTCTCGCCCAGCAGCTCGGCCTCGTGCTTCTCCAGGTACTTGATGTCCAGCCGCCCGGCGCGGAAGTCCGGCTCGTCCATCACGCGCAGGTGGAAGGGGACGCTGGTGTCGACGCCCTCCAGCCGCAGCTCCAGCAGCGCCCGCTTCATGCGGTCGATCGCCTCGATGCGCGTGGGCGCGTGCACGATCAGCTTGGCGAGCATGGGATCGTAAAAGAGCCCCACCTCCACCCCCGTCGCGATGCCCCCGTCCCAGCGCACACCGGGCCCGGAGGGGAGCGTCAGGTTCCCGATGCGGCCGGTCGACGGCAGGAAGTTGTTGGCGGGGTCCTCGGAGGTGATGCGGCACTCGATGGCGTGGCCGTTCCACGTGATGTCTTCCTGGGTGAAGGGGAGCGCCTCGCCCGCCGCCACGCGGATCTGCCACTGCACCAGGTCCACCCCCGTCACCAGCTCGGTCACGGGGTGCTCCACCTGGATGCGCGTGTTCATCTCCAGGAAGTAGAACTCGCCGTTCTGGTAGAGGCACTCCACCGTCCCCGCGCCCTCGTAGCTCACCGCGCGCGCCGCCGCGACGGCCATCTCGCCCATCGCGCGGCGCTCGTCGGGGGTGAGGACGGCGCTGGGGGCTTCCTCGATCAGCTTCTGGTGGCGGCGCTGGATGGAGCACTCGCGCTCGCCCAGGTGCAGCGTGTTGCCGTGACGGTCGGCCAGGAGCTGGATCTCGATGTGGCGCGGACCCTCCAGGAACTTCTCCACGTACACGGACCGGTCGCCGAACGCGGACTGCGCCTCGTTGCCAGCCGCCTCGAAGGCACGCTCGATCTCGTCCTCGCTCCCCACGATGCGCATCCCCTTCCCGCCCCCGCCCGCCGCGGCCTTGAGGAGCACCGGGTAGCCGATCTCCCCCGCCACCGTGCGCGCCTCCGCCGCGTCGCGCAGCGCCTCCTTGGTGCCGGGCACGACGGGGACGCCGGCGTCGATCATCCGCGACCGCGCCGCCGTCTTGTCGCCCATCGCCGTGACCGCCTCGGGCGAGGGGCCGATGAAGACGAGCCCCGCGTCGCGCACCGCCTGGATGAAGGGCGCGCGCTCGCTGAGGAAGCCGTACCCGGGGTGGATGGCCTCGGCGCCGCACGCCTTCGCCACCTCGATCAGCACGTCCGCGCGAAGGTAGCTCTGCGCGGAGGGCGGCGGGCCGATCAGGTACGCCTCGTCGGCGGCGAGCACGTGGGGGGCCAGCCGGTCGGCTTCGGAATAGACCGCCACGGCCTCGATGCCCAGCTCGTGCGCGGCGCGGATCACGCGCAGTGCGATCTCACCGCGGTTGGCTACCAGGATCTTCTTGAACACGCGTTCCGGAGGTGCTCGGTTCGGCCCCGCGCGCGCAGGGCGTTTCGTGGTGCGCGACACGCGGCAAGCTACACTCCACCGGCTCCTTTCGCGAGCCGGCACGCGGCTCACCGCTGCACCACGCAGGTGCGCGCGATCATGTCGTGGACCGCCTGCCGCCGTCGCGAGAAGATCGCCACCAGGTAGCCGATCCCCATCAACGGGTACGATGCGACCTCCGCCGCGTATCGGATGGTGGCGCGGACGAAGGAGATCCTGCGCCCCTCGAGGTCGGCCACCCGCAGCCCCAGCACCATCTTCCCCACCGTCCCCTGCCAGGGAGATGAGTGGAGCACCGCCTTGTACACCCACCACGCCAGCCCGCCGACGTAGAGCTGCTGCCCTCCGTCCCCGCCGGACGCGGCGCCCACCTGGGGCATCTCCCCCGGCGCCATCAGGGCGAGCTGCACCAGGACGAAGACGACCCAGAGAAGGGTGAAGTCGATGAGCATCGCGCTCGCGCGGAGCGAGAAGCCGGCGTAGCGCACGGCGGGCTCGCGGATGGGAGTGGCGGTTCCGCCCGATGTCATCGGTAGAGGACCAGCGTTCCCGAGATCTTGTCGTGCAGCGCCTGTTTGCGCGAAGAGAGTCCCGCCATCACGTATCCGATCCCTGCCGTCCAGCCGGACACGAACTCGGCGAGGCAGCGCCCCATCGCGTGGTCGAAGGTGATGCGCCGCCCCTGCAGGTCGGTGACCTGGATCCCCACCGCGCGCTTGCCGATCGTCGCCTGCCATCTGGACGCGTGGAGCGCGGCCCGATAGGCCGAGTGAACGCACACGGTCAGGGCGAGCGACGCAAGGTTCACCTTGAGATCCGTCACCGGGTCGCCCGTTCTTTCCTCGATGAGTAGGCTTCGGAGGGTTCTGAGCGGAATCACGAGGATCATGGTGTCGATGAGGATGGCGGCGAAGCGGATCCAGAACCCGGCGAACCGCCTCACCGCCGCCGTCTTCGCGAGCGGCGCAACGTAGCCCGGCGGCCGCGGCAAGCTGGAGAGCGTGAGCCCCGGAAGGTCGCGGATCTCGATCCACTGCGGCGCGCCCGGATACCAGGCCCAGTCGCCCGGCGTGAACGTCCCCTGCCCAACCAGCTTCACCACCTCGTCCATCGTGTACGGCCCGGTGCGGGCGCCGCCACGGCCGAGGTAGATCTCGTTGGGAGTGGCCTGGGTGTCCATGGATGGTCAGCCGAGGGAGTAGCGGGTGCGCAGGATCTCCAGGTGGTGCGCCACGTGCCCGGCGATGATGTACGCCAGCGCCCTCGCCGTGATCGGCGCCCCGCTGGCGGTCCCTTCGCGTGCGGCCGCCTCGCCGTCGAAGCCGCGCAGCAGGAGGATGCTGGCGCGGCGCACCGTCTCCCACTCCTCCACCAGCAAGGGGAGCGGGCGCGCGTCGAAGCCGGCGGTAGCCACGAAGCTGTTCTCGTCGAACCCCGGCAGCGGCGTAGTGTCGCCGCGGGCGATGCGGAGCGCGCGGTACGCCATGATGCGCTCCGTGTCCGCCAGGTGCCCGGCGACCTCCTTGACGCTCCACTTCCCCGGCGCGTAGCGGAACAGCGCCTCCTCCTCCGAAAGGCCGCGCAGCAGACCCGAGACCTCCTGGATCTGCGCCTCCAGCCGCCTCAGCAGGTCGCCCTTGGACGCGAGGGCGACGTAGCCGGCGTAAAAGGGCGCGAATTCGCCTTCGGCGGGGGGCGAAAAGGTGGCGGTGATCTCCAAGACGGGCTCCTGACTGGGTGGGATGGAGGGGCTGCGCCGTGAAACTACGAATGCCCGCCCTGTGCTGCCAGACGGGGCGCGCAAGCACGGGAGTTGCGCGGGTCGGCGCGCATCCCACGACGCACTCCAACGCCGGCACCGCCATGAAGAACGACTACCAGGATCCGCCCGTCAACACGAAGCGCGGCCGCGCGAGCACCTGGATCGCGCTCCTCCTGATCGCGCTGGTGCTGGGCTTCATCATCTGGTTCTCCGTGGCCAACTGGGGCCCCGGCGATGCGCGCCACGAAGCGTTCGCGCGTCCGGCGGCCGGGGTGACGGCGTGATGCACAGCCACCGCGTCCAGGGACCGTCCGTGCCGTCCATCCGCCGTCTCGCGCTCCTCGTTCTGCTCCTGGCCGGCGCGCCGGAAGGAGCCGCCCTCGCGCAGCGCCCCGCCGCGCAGCCGCGCAACGCCTACTTCCCCGGCCCCGGCGACGACTGGCAGCGGCGCACGCCGGCGCAGGCGGGGCTGGACTCGGCGCGGCTCCAGGATGCGGTGCGCTTCGCCATCAGCAGCGAGTCGAAGGCCCCGCGCGACCTGGAGCTCGCCCACTACCAGACCTTTGGACGCGAGCCGTTCGGTGAGGCGGTGGGCCCCTTTCAGCCGCGCGGCGACCCCACGGGGATGATCATCCGCAACGGCTACATCGTGGCCGAATGGGGCGATCCGTACCGCGTGGACATGACCTTCAGCGTCACCAAGAGCTTTCTCTCCACCGTCGTGGGCGTGGCGTTCGACCGCGGGCTGATCCGCGACCTGCGCGCACCCGTGTGGCGCTCCATGGCCCCCGTGATGGTGATCCCGCCCGGCGGCGCGCGCCACGATGCCGGCATGGGCGCAGGGACGCCGCTGCGCCCCTTCGACACACCGCACAACCGCCGCATCACCTGGGACGACCTCCTGCGCCAGACGAGCGATTGGGAGGGAACGCTCTGGGGCAAGCCCGAGTGGGCGGACCGGCCGAGCCAGACACCGTCCGAGTGGCTCACGCGCCCACGCAAGGACCCCGGCACCGCCTACGAGTACAACGACGTGCGGGTGAACGTCCTGGCGCTCGCCGCGCTCAACGTGCTGCGCCGTCCCCTCCCACAGGTGCTCCGAGAGGAGGTGATGGACCCGATCGGCGCGTCGCCGTCGTGGCGCTGGACCGGCTACGAGAACTCGTGGGTGCTGATGGACGGCGAGGCGGTGCAGTCGGTGAGCGGCGGCGGGCATTGGGGCGGCGGGATGTTCATCAGCGCGCGGGACATGGCGCGCTTCGGCTACCTGACGCTGCGCCGCGGCCGCTGGCGCGACCGCCAGATTCTCTCCGAAGCGTGGGTGCGGATGGCGCTCACCCCCACCGCGCCGGAGCCGGGCTACGGCTTCATGAACTGGTTCCTGAACACGGACCGCAAGCGCCTCCCCAGCGCCCCCGCGTCGGCCTTCATGCACCTGGGCAACGGCACCAACGTCATCTACGTGG
>DASWNZ010000090.1:0-15537 GCA_036398975.1 Longimicrobium sp. | reverse complement strand
CGATCCCATCCCGAACTCGGAAGTTAAGCCCCACTCGCGCGGATGGTACTGCCGGGGCCACCCGGTGGGAGAGTACGGCGCCGCCGGCCTGCACATCAAGCCCCCCGATGCTCCTGTGAGCGTCGGGGGGCTTCTGTTCGTCGCATGCATCCCCAACTGCAAGTCTCACGCGGAGACGCGGAGAACGCGGAGGAGCACGCGAAGTTCTCTCTGCGTCTCCGCGTCTCCGCGTGAGGCCATGCAGTTGCAGCCCTCGCGAGTGCCCACTAGCTTCCGCACATGACCGATACCGAAACGACCGTGGAGACCCGCGCCGGGCTGGTGGCGCTGGTGGGCTTTCCCAACGTTGGCAAGTCGTCGCTGATGAACCGGCTGGTGGAGCAGAAGCTCAGCATCGTAACGCCGTTCGCGCAGACCACGCGCGAGCGGGTGCTGGGGATCGACTCGCGCGACGGCGTGCAGATGGTGTTCGTTGACACGCCCGGCCTCGTGGACCCGCGCTACCTGCTGCACCGGGCGATGATGCACATCGCCCTGGACGTGATCGGCGACTCGGACGTGGTGCTGCTGCTCATCGACGCCTCCGCCGGCGTGCCGGAGTTCGGGGAGGACGTGATGGAGCTGCTGGACCGCGCGCCGCGCCTGCTGGTGGTCAGCAACAAGGTGGACGTGGCGGCCGCCTCGCAACGCGAGAGAGTGCGGGAGTGGAGCCGCGAGAGGTTCAAGGTCGAGCCCATCGAGGTCTCCGCGGTGACGGGGGAGGGGACGGAGACGCTGCGCGCCGAGATCGCGCGCCGCCTTCCGGTTTCCGAGTTCCTCTACCCGGAGGAGGACGTCTCGTCGCAGCCGGTGAGGTTCTTCGTGGCCGAGCTGATCCGCGAGTCGGTGTTCGAGCTGTACTCGCAGGAAGTGCCGTACAGCGTCGCTACCAAGGTGGAGGAGTTCCGCGAGAGCGGGTCGCCACTGTACATCCGCGCGGTGGTGTTCGTGGAACGGGCCTCGCAGAAGGCCATCGTGGTGGGGAGCGGCGGGCAGGCGATCAAGAAGCTGGGGCAGGTCTCGCGGGAGAAGATCGAGGAGTTCGTGGGCGCGCCCGTGTACCTGGACCTGTGGGTCAAGGTGCTCCCCCGCTGGCGCAAGGACCCCGTGACGCTGCAGCGCCTCGGGTTCAAACTTCCGGATGCGGAGCAGAGATCGTGATCGAGCCGTGGCTGCTGGAGCTGCTGGTCTGCCCCAAGTGCAAGGGCGAGCTCCGCTACGAGCAGAGCCCCGAGTCGCTGGTGTGCGAGCGCGACCGGCTGCGCTTCGAGGTGCGTGACAACATCCCCATCATGCTGATCGACGAGGCCACTTCGCTGGACGCGCAGCCCGCGCGCTGAGGCGCCGCCGTTTGACACCGCGCCCGGCCCCGGCTACAATCCGCCGCGCACACCCCTCCTCCCTCCGCGCCTGATCTCCCGGCATGCTTCCACGCGTACTGCTGCACTACTCGCCGCACGGCCGGGCCACGCCCGACCTGGTCCGCGAGTTCGCGTCGGCGCGGGAGTACGGGCTGATCGAGGTCCACTCGCCCACCGAGCTGGAGCAGCGCGCGTCGCACAGCCACGCCGTGGCGCTGATCGTGGACGGCTCCGAGCCGGCGGACGAGGCTCTCGAGCTGTGCCGGGGGATCAAGCGCGAGGTGTTCACCTCCGTGCTCCCCGTCATCATGTACGTGGCCTCCGACGCGGCGGACGAGGAGACCGCGTCGCGGGCGCTGGAGGCGGGGGCGGACGAGGTGCTGAACCCGGGCCTCTCCGCGCGCGAGTGCGAGCTGCGGCTGGCGATGGCGCTGCACCGCGCCGACCGGGACGTGGGGGTGCATCCCACCACGCTCCTTCCGGGGACGGTGCAGATCGAGCGCGACATCGCGGAGCGGCTGAGGTCGGGGGAGAAGTTCGCGGTGTGCTACGCGGACCTCGACCACTTCAAGGAGTTCAACGACCGCTACGGCTACAACCACGGCGACCGGGTGATCCTGATCCTCTCGCGGATCCTGCGCGAGGTGGTGCGGGCGCGCTCGCCGGGCTCCTTCGTGGGGCACATCGGCGGCGACGACTTCATCTTCATCGCCTCGCTGGCGGACTTCCGCGTCTGCTGCGAGGAGGTGCTCTCGGTGTTCAGCGAGCTGATCGACCTGCAGTACACCGGGGAGGACCGCGCGCGCGGCTTCTTCCTTGGCAAGGACCGCCGCGGCGGCGAGCACCAGGTGCCGCTGATGACGCTCTCCATCGGCGTGGTGACGAACGAGCACCGCAACTTCACGCACACGGCGCAGATCAGCGAGCTGGCCACGGAGATGAAGGCGTACGCCAAGACCTTCTCCGGCTCCATTTACGTGGTCGACCGCCGCTCGGAATAGCCTGCGGCTCACTGCCGAACCTCTCAAGCGGGTATCCATGAACGCCCAGTGTACGCACTGCAACACGATCTTCCGCGTCGATCCGGCCAAGGTGCCGGCGGGCGGGGTGCGCGCTCGCTGCTCCATCTGCCGCAACGTCTTCGAGATCGCCGGCGCGCAGTCCGCGCCTGAGCCCGCCCCCGCCGCCGTCGCCGCGCCTGCTCCCGTAGCAGCGCCCGCGCCGGTCGCGGCTCCGACTCCTCCGCCCCCGCCGCCGCCCGCGCCCGCGCCCGCGCCGGCACCTGCGCCGGCTCCCACCGCTCGCCCGAATCCGTTCGGCGCGAACGATCCGGGGGCGAAGGCGCGGCGGCTGGCGAGGGCGCTCGTGTCGGACATCGTGACGTACCATCCCGAGCGCCGCGACCAGGCGCTCGCGAACGGCACGCTCAAGCGCGAATTCATGGAGGAGATCAAGAAGAGCTGGGAGGAGTACGTCGCGCAGGTGGGCCCCGAGATCTCCCGCGGAACGCCCCACTTCCGCGAAGCGCTCAACGAAATCCTCGCCAAGGGTCAGGCTGTGTTTTAACTGCAATCTCACGCAGAGGCGCAGAGACGCAGGAGAGAACTTCAGCGCCTCTCTCTGCGTCTCCGCGCCTCTGCGTGAGACCTTCAGTTGCAGTGCTGGCAGGGACGGACCCCGCCGGTTATATTTCGGGGACGCGAATACCGCGAACCTGGGCCGTCCCAGCCGGACGGCCCTTGTCGTTGCTGTCAGACAGGGGAAGATGACGATGGAAGAGCTGCGTACCGCCCTCGGCGCCCACCGCGACCGGCTCGAAGAGCTAAGGGGGTTTCTTTGACATCCCTGCCAAGCAGGAGAAGCTGAGCTCGCTCGAAGCCCGCATGGGCGATCCCTCGTTCTGGAACGACCAGGCGAAGGCGCGCGAGGTGATCGACGAGGCCAACAAGGTCAAGCAGTGGGTTGCGCCGTGGGCCGGCCTCACCGCCCGCGCGGCCGACGCCGCCGAGATGCTGGACCTGCTGGAAGTGGAAGAGGACCCGGGGATGCTGGCGGAGGTCACCGCCGAGATCGAGCGGATCGGCAGCGAGCTGGCCAGCCTGGAGCTGCGCAACATGCTACAGGGGCCGGACGACCACCGCGACGCCCTGGTGACGCTGCAGTCCGGCGCCGGCGGCACCGAGTCGCAGGATTGGGCGGAGATGCTCCTGCGCATGTACAGCCGCTGGGCCGAGCGCCACGGCTTCGACGTGGAGCTCCTCGACCAGCAGGAGGGCGAGGAGGCGGGGATCAAGAGCGCCACGCTCGAGGTGCGCGGCGAGTACGCGTACGGCTATCTGCGCGCCGAGCGCGGCGTGCACCGCCTGGTGCGCATCTCGCCCTTCGACAGCCAGGCGCGGCGCCACACCTCGTTCGCCTCCGTCTTCGTGTACCCGTCGGTCGACGACACCATCGAGATCGAGGTGCGCGAGGAGGACATCGAGATGGACGTCTTCCGCGCGTCGGGGGCCGGCGGGCAGCACGTCAACAAGACGTCGTCCGCGGTGCGGCTGCGGCACCTTCCCAGCGGCATCGTGGTGGAGTGCCAGCAGGAGCGCTCGCAGCACAAGAACCGCGCGACCGCCATGAAGATGCTCAAAGCCCGGCTCTACCAGGCCGCGCTCGAGGCGCAGGAGAAGGAAAAGGCCAAGCTGGAGTCCACCAAGACGGACATCGGCTTCGGAAGCCAGATCCGCTCCTACGTCTTCCAGCCCTACACCATGGTCAACGACCACCGCACGGAGCTCAAGCTGCCGGACGTGGCCAAGGTGATGGACGGCGACGTGGACCCGTTCATCAACGCGTACCTCCGCGAGTTCGGGGGAGAGAAGCAGCTATGAGCGAGCCGGTAGGCACGCCGGAAGGCGGCGAGCGCATCGTCGCCGAGCGGACGGAAAAGCTCCATGCCCTGCGCGAGCGGGGGGTGGAGCCGTTCGCATACGGGTACGATCCCACGCACTCCGCCACCGGCGCCCGCGCGCACTTCGAGGCGTGGGAAGGGCAGGGGGGTGAGGGCGATGGGCCGGCGGAGCCCGTGCGCGTCGCCGGGCGCGTGGTCGCCAAGCGGGTGATGGGGAAGAGCACCTTCATCCACCTGGCCGACCGCACGGGGCGCATCCAGCTCTACCTGCGCGTCAACGACCTGGCGGAGACGTACCCGCTGCTGGACCTGATCGACCTCAGCGACTGGCTGGGTGCCGAGGGGACGCTCTTTCGCACGCGCACCGGCGAGGTGTCGCTGCGCGTGACGTCGTTCAGCGTGCTCGCCAAGGCGATCCGCCCGCTGCCGCTGGGGAAGGAGGAGGTGGACGCGGAGACGGGGGAGCGGCGCGTGTACTCGGGGTTCAGCGACGTGGAGGCGCGTTACCGCCAGCGCTACGCCGACCTGGCCGTCAACCCGGAGGTGCGCGACGTCTTCGTGCTGCGCGCGCGGGTGAACAGGGCTCTGCGCAGCTTCCTGGACGAGCGCGGCTTCGTGGAGGTGGAGACGCCCGTGCTGCAGCCGCTGTACGGCGGCGCCGCGGCGCGCCCCTTCACCACGCACCACAACACGCTGGACATGCAGCTCTTCCTGCGCATCGCGGTGGAGCTGTACCTCAAGCGGCTGATCGTGGGCGGGATGGAGCGCGTGTACGAGATGTCCAAGAACTTCCGCAACGAGGGGCTGAGCCGCTTCCACAACCCCGAGTTCACCATGCTGGAGTTCTACGCCGCCTACCTCGACTACGAGGGGGTGATGCGCCTCACCGAGGAGATGCTCCTGCACGTGGTGGAGACGGTGACGGGGGGGACCGAGGTACGCTTCCGTGAACACACCATTAGCTTCGCCCCTCCGTACCCGAAACTCACCATGTACGACGCACTCCGCGAGATCGGCGGTGTAGACGTTGAGGCGATGAGCGACGAGGAGATGGCGGAGCGGGTGCGCGCGCAGGGCGTGGCGCCGGCCGAGGTGGCGAAGATGGGGCGCGGCAAGCTGATCGACGAGCTCTTCGGCGAGCTGGTGGAGCCGAAGCTGATCCAGCCCGTCTTCATCACCGATTATCCCCGCGAGATGTCGCCGCTGGCGAAGCCCAAGCGCGGCAACCCGGAGCTGACGGAGCGCTTCGAGCTGATGGTGGCGGGCAAGGAGCTGTGCAACGCGTACAGCGAGCTGAACGACCCCTTCGACCAGCGCGGCCGCTTCGAGGCACAGGAGCGCCTCGCCAGCGCCGGCGACGAGGAAGCGCCGCCGATCGACGACGACTACATCCGCGCGCTGGAGTACGGGATGCCGCCCACCGGCGGCTTCGGGATGGGGGTGGACCGCCTGGTGATGATCCTGGCCGGCCAGCCGTCCATCCGCGACGTGATTCTCTTCCCCACCATGAGGCCGGAGTGAACGAAGCGAAGGGGCGGGGCGGCATGGGGCTGGAGTGGTTCATCGGGCGGCGCTACCTGGCGTCGCGCCGCGGCACCCGCTTCCTCTCGCTGATCACGCTGATCGCCATCGGCGGCGTGTCCGTGGGCGTGATGGCGCTGATCACCGTGATCGCGGTGATGACGGGGCTGCAGACCGACCTGCGCAACAAGATCCTGAGCGTCAACCCGCACATCTGGGTGATGACGTACGGCGAGGCGATGAAGATGGACGAGTGGCCCACCGTTCTCGCCCGCGTCCGCCGCGTGCCGGACGTGGTGGCCGCCGCCCCCTTCGTGCACACCGAGCTGGGGCTGCGCAACCGCGCCGGTTACTCCGAGGCCGCCATCCTGCGCGGCATCGACCCCGGCACGACCGGGCCCACGGTGACGGCCATCACCGATTCGCTGCGCAAGGGCGGGCTGCTGTCGAAGCCTACGCGCACTGGGTACCCCCCGCTGGTGCTGGGCGCGCGGCTGGCGGAGCGCGCCAACATCCTGGAGGGCGACACCGTCACGCTGATCTCCTTCCAGGCCGGCTCGGTGAGCCCCATGGGCGGGCTGCTGCCGATGATGCGCCACTTCGAGGTGGTGGGGAAGTTCCAGACGGGGATGTACGAGTACGACAACAAGTTCATGTACACCAACGTCCGCTCCGCGCAGGAGCTGGGGAACCTGGGCCAGGCGGTCACGGGTATCGAGGTGCGCGTCCCTGATCCCGAGGAGGCGACCGCGGTGGGGAGGCGCATCACCGGCATCCTGGGCGTGCCCTACCGCACCGACGACTGGAAGTCGATGAACGGCGCCCTCTTCTCGGCCCTCAAGCTGGAGAAGCTGGCGATGAGCATCATCCTCACGCTCATCGTGGTAGTGGCGGCCTTCAACATCATCTCCACGCTGGTGATGGTGGTGACGGACAAGACGCGCGAGATCGGCATCCTGAAGGGGATGGGAATGACCGCGCGGCGCATCCTGCGCATCTTCATCATGCAGGGATTGGTGATCGGCGTGATGGGGTCGCTGCTGGGGACGGCGGGCGGGGTGCTGCTGACCTGGATCATCGACCGCTACGAGCTGATCAAGATCCCGGGCGACATCTACTTCGTGAGCAGCCTCCCCGTGGCGTACGACCCGGCGGACCTGGGGACGATCGTGGCGAGCACCATCCTGATCTCCTTCTTCGCCACCATCTATCCGGCGCTGCAGGCCGCGCGGCTGGCCCCTGTGGAGGCGATCCGCCATGAGTAGCCCGGCCGAGGTGTGGGAGCGGCTCCCGCCCGACCCGGCCGAGGTGCCGGCGCTCTCCGCCCGAGGCGTGCACAAGAACTACGTGGGCGGCGACGGCGGTCGCATCTGCGTGCTGGACGGCGTGGATCTTGACGTCAACCGCGGCGAGTCCGTCTCCATCATCGGCGAGAGCGGCACGGGAAAGTCCACTCTGCTGCACGTGCTGGGCGCGCTCGACAGGCCCGAAGCCGGACAGGTGTGGGTCGGCGGGCGGGAGGTGGGGAAGCTGTCCGAGGACGCGCTGGCCTATCTGCGCAACCGCAGCGTCGGCTTCGTCTTCCAGTTCCACCACCTGCTGCGCGAGTTCACGGCGCTTGAGAACGTGATGATGCCGCAGCAGATCGCCGGCACCTCGCCGCGCGCGGCCCGCGACCGTGCCCGCGAGCTGCTGGAGTCGGTGGGGCTGGGCGCGCGGCTGGAGCACACGCCCGCCCGCCTCTCCGGCGGCGAGCAGCAGCGCGTGGCGGTGGCGCGCGCCCTGGCCAACCGCCCGCTCGTCCTGCTGGCGGACGAGCCCTCCGGCAACCTGGACCCGGAAACGAGCGAGCGGCTGCACGACCTGCTCTTTGGCGTCAGCGAGGAGCAGGGCGCGGCGATGGTGCTGGTGACGCACGACCTGGGGCTCGCGGCGCGGGCGGGGCGCGTGCTGCGCCTTCACGGCGGCCACCTGGTGCACGCGCGGCCCGACGCCGGCCCCGAACCCGCGGAATGAGCATGCTGTGCGACCGGTGCGGAGAGAATGAAGCTGCCATCCACCTCACGCAGATCGAGGGGACGCAGAGCACCACCCGCAACCTGTGCGTGGGGTGCGCGGAGGCGCTGGGCCTGAACCCCGGCACCGCCCCGCAGCAGGGAAGCGCCCCCCTAGCCGACTTCCTGGCGCAGATGGGCAAGGGCTTCGCCTCTTCCGAGGCCGTGACGACGGTGGGCACGTGCCCCGGGTGCGGCCTGACCATCACGGACTTCAAGAAGACGGGCCGGCTTGGGTGCGCGCGCTGCTGGACGGCGCTGGACAACTCGCTGCGCGGCCTCCTTCGGAAGCTGCATGGCGGCACGCAGCACGCGGGCAAGGTGTACCTGGCCGCCAACCCCGCCGCCAGCGACCGCACCGCGCGCCTCGCCTCCCTGCGCCGCTCCCTCTCGAAAGCCATCGAATCCGAGGACTTCGAGCGTGCGGCCGCGCTCCGGGACCAGATACGGCGGCTCGAGGCGGCGGGGTAGGGAAGTGCGTTAGTGCGTTAGTGCGCTGGGCCTTCGGCGGCGAATTCAGCGCTGCTCCCGCGCGATGTCCGCCTCCGCGCAACCGCCGCGACGCACGCGACCGCTTCAGCGGTCTTCGCGTGGTTCCAGCCGGGGGATTCATCCCCCGGTGCGGTGGCGGGACCCGATTCGTTGTGGCCCGGCGACGGGCACCGCGCGACGACCGACGGGCAACGGACGATGGGCACACGTGACGGAGCAGCGGCGGGCACGGGCGCGATGAATCGCGCCCCTACAGGATGTTGGCCTGGGCACTAGGCACCAGGCACTTGGCACTCGGCACTTTCCTCCGGCATGCCGCAACTCCCACACGAATCCGACGCTGGCCTCGGGTGGATCGAGGCGGACGGTCCGCACGCGGACATCGTCCTCTCGACCCGCGTGCGGCTCGCGCGCAACCTGCAGGGGTTCCGCTTCGGCACGCGGGCGGACGCGGGGGACCGGCGCGAGGTGCTGCGCCTGGCCCGCGGCGCCGCCGAAGGGTCAGCCGCGCTCGGCACCGGGCGCGCATACCTGATCCCCGACCTTCCCTCCACCGAGCGCCTCCTGCTGCTGGAGCGGCACCTGGTGTCGCGCGAGCTGGTGTCCGGGCACGGCGGCGAGCCGCCGTCGGACGCGGCGCTGCTCACGGGGAGCACCGAGCCGATCAGCGTCATGGTCAACGAGGAGGACCACCTCCGCCTCCAGACGCTGCTGGGCGGCTTCCGGCTGCACGACGCGTGGCGCTCCATCGACCGGCTGGACGACGAGCTGGGCGGCAAGCTGCCTTACGCGTACCACCCCGAGTTCGGCTACCTGACGTCGTGCCCCACCAACGTGGGGACGGGGCTGCGGGCGTCCGTCCTCATGCACCTGCCGGGGCTCGTGCTGACGCAGGAGATCGGCAAGGTGCTGCAGGGGATCAGCCAGGTGGGGCTCACCTTTCGCGGGCTGTACGGCGAGGGGAGCGAGGTGGTCGGGAACTTCTTCCAGATCTCCAACCAGACCACGCTGGGGAAGACGGAGGAGGACCTGATCGACCACCTGCAGAGAATCGTGCAGCAGGTGGTGCAGTACGAGAGCTCCGCGCGCGACGTGCTCACCCGCGACGCGCCCCTGGTGATCGAGGACAAGGTGTGGCGCGCGTACGGCCTGCTGAGGCACGCGAGGTCCGCTTCGTTCGAGGAGCTGATGAACCTGCTGAGCGGCGTCAGGCTGGGGGTTGGGCTGAAACTAATCCCCCGCGTCAGTGTACACACGCTGAACCGGATCATGATCTTCGCGCAGGCCGCGCACCTCGACCGGGTGGCGGACCAGGCGCTCCCGAAAGGGGACCCGGACGTACGACGCGCAGCCTACGTGAGAGGTGTTCTCGCCGCGGAGGAGTCTGGCTCGTCACATGCGTAATACGATGGGTAGCAAGCCGGTTCCCGGTCCAGCCCGAACTAAGGTCACGCCACGATGAACTACAACTTCACCGACCGCGTCCGGAAGGTGCTCGCGATGGCCCGTGAGGAGGCCATCCGGCTCCAGCACGACTACGTCGGAACCGAACACATCCTCCTCGGCCTGATCCGCGAGGGCGAGGGCGTGGCCGCCGCCGTGCTCAACAACCTTGCCGTGGACCTGGAGCAGGTCCAGGAGAAGGTGGAAGAGTCCGTGCGCCGCGGGAAGGCCACCATCGCGCTCGGCGAGCTTCCGTATACCTCGCGCGCCAAGAAGGTGCTGGAGTTCGCCATGGCGGAGGCCCGCGAGCTGAACCACTCGTACGTCGGCACCGAGCACCTGCTGCTGGGCCTCCTCCGCGAGGAGAAGGGGATCGCGGCCGAGGTGCTGGGGCAGCTGGGCGTTGGGCTGGAGGACGCCCGCCGCGAGACGCTGAAGCTGCTGGGCTCGGAGCCCAACACGCAGACCACCGCCTCGTCGTCGCTGGGGAGCGGCTCGGGCGCCACGCCGGCCGGCGGCAAGGGCGAGAAGAAGAGCAAGACGCCCGCGCTGGACCACTTCTGCCGCGACCTCACGGAGCTGGCGCGCCAGGGCGAGCTGGACCCCACCATTGGCCGCGCGGAAGAGATCGAGCGGGTGATGGAGATCCTGAGCCGCCGCAAGAAGAACAACCCCGTGCTCATCGGCGAGCCCGGCGTGGGCAAGACGGCGATCGTGGAAGGGCTGGCCCAGCTCATCGCGGACGGCAAGTGCCCGGACAGCCTGCGCGACTTCCGCGTGCTGTCGCTGGACATGGCGGCCGTGATCGCGGGCACCAAGTACCGCGGCCAGTTTGAGGAGCGGCTCAAGGCGGTGATGAACGAGATCTCGCAGAACAAGCAGATCATCCTCTTCATCGACGAGCTGCACACGCTGGTGGGCGCGGGCGCGGCGGAAGGCGCCATCGACGCCAGCAACATGCTGAAGCCGGCGCTCGCTCGCGGCGAGCTGCAGTGCGTGGGTGCCAGCACGCTGAACGAGTACCGCAAGTACATCGAAAAGGATGGCGCCCTCGAGCGCCGCTTCCAGACCGTGTCGGTGGACCCGCCCTCCATCGAGGAGGCGATCCAGATCGTCACGGGGCTGCGCGGCCACTACGAGGACCACCACCGCATCCAGATCTCGGACGAGGTGATCGAGGCCGCGGTGAAGCTGTCGGAGCGCTACATCACCGACCGCTTCCTGCCGGACAAGGCGATCGACGTGATCGACGAGGCCGGCGCGCGCGCCCGCCTGGCCACCCAGGTGCCGCCGCCCGAGGTGAGCGACCTCAAGCGCGACCTGGAGAACCTGGGCGACAAAAAGGACGAGGCGATCCGCGACCAGGACTTCGAGCGCGCCGCCGAGCTCCGCGACAACGAGCGCGAGCTGCAGCGCAAGATCCAGGAGCGCGAGAAGCTGTGGGAGGAGGAGCGCCGCACCAACCGTCCGGCGCTCACCGAGGAGAACGTCGCGTTCATCGTCAGCCGCTGGACCGGCATCCCCGTCACGCGCCTGAAGCAGGCGGAGACGGCGCGCCTGGTGGGGATGGAGGACGAGCTGCACACCAAGGTGGTGGGGCAGGACCGGGCCATCAAGGCGATCAGCCGCGCCATCCGCCGCAGCCGCGCGGGGCTCAAGGACCCCAAGCGCCCCATCGGCTCCTTCATCTTCGCCGGCCCCACGGGCGTCGGTAAGACGGAGCTGGCGCGCGCGCTGGCGGAGTTCCTTTTCGCGGACCGCAACGCGCTGATCCGCGTGGACATGAGCGAGTACATGGAGAAGTTCTCCGTGTCGCGGCTCATCGGCGCGCCTCCGGGGTACGTGGGCTACGAGGACAGCGGAACGCTCACCAAGGCCGTGCGCCGCAAGCCGTACTCGGTGGTGCTGCTGGACGAGATCGAGAAGGCGCACCCGGACGTCTTCAACATCCTGCTGCAGGTGCTGGACGAAGGGCACCTGACGGACAACTACGGGCGGGTGATCGACTTCAAGAACACGGTCATCATCATGACCTCCAACCTGGGCGCTCGCGACCTGGGGAAGGGGAAGGGGCTCGGCTTCTCCACGGGGACGCAGCAGAGCAACTTCGACCGCATGGAGGAGAAGATCCGCGAGGAGATCGAGCGGACCTTCAACCCCGAGTTCATCAACCGCCTGGATGACTCGATCGTGTTCCACCCGCTGACGCGTGAGCAGATCGCCAGCATCATCGGCAACCTGCTGCGCGACGTGGAGGACCGGCTCAAGGAGGAGGAGCTTTCGCTGAAGCTCACCGACGAGGCCGTGGACTTCATGATCGAGCACGGCTACGACGAGAAGTTCGGCGCGCGCCCCATCAAGCGCGCCATCCAGAGATACCTGGAGGACCCGCTCTCGGAGAAGATCCTGATGGCGGAGTACTCCCCCGGCGACGAGATCGAGGTGACGGTGGCGGAGGACCGCCAGTCGCTCGCGTTCCGGGCACTTTCCCCCCAGAACACGACGACGTAGGGATCAAGTGCAACCAAAGAACCGGGGGGGACGGGCCGCCGCTGCGGCCCTCCTCCTTCTCGCCTTCGGCGGCGCACTCCCCCGCGCCGCCCACTCCCAGGACCCCACGACGCCGGCTCCCGCGGCCCCCGCCCAGCCGGGGGTTCGCGTGGACACGGTGCTCGTGCGCGGCAACGTGCGCCTTACCGAGGCGCAGGTGCGCGGCGCGGGGGCGATCCACAGCGGCGCCTACATCACGCCCACCCAGATCCCCGCGGCCATCAACCGGCTGATGGCCACGGGGCAGTTCGAGACGGTGGACGTGCTCTTCCGCCCCACCACGCCCGAGCGCGGCGCCATCATCCTGCAGGTGCGCGAGCGCCCGCTGCTGGGCGAGGTGACCTTCCAGGGGCTCAGGAGCGTGAGCGGCGGCACCGTGCGCGACTCGGCCAAGCTCAAGACGGGCGAGCCGCTCAACCCGCAGCGCGTGCGCGACGCGGAGAAGCTGGTGCGCGACCTGCTGGCCAAGAAGGGCGTGCAGCTCACCTCCATCGACACCACGCTGCGCCCCATGCCGAATGCGGCGCAGGGGGTGCGGCTGACCTTCAACGTGCGCGAGGGCGGCCGCCTGGCGATCGCCGACGTGGACTTCCGCGGCAACCGGGCCTTTGGCGACGGCAAGCTGGAAGGCGCCATGAACACCAAGGAGGAGGGCTTCTTCTGGTTCCGCGGCGGCCGGTTCGACCGCGAGGTGTTCAACGCGGACCTGCGCGAGAAGCTCCCCTCCTTTTACGCGGAGCACGGCTACATCGACTTCGCCGTGGTGCGCGACACGCTCGAGGTGGACCCGGCGACCGGCAAGGCGCGCCTGGTGATCGAGGTGAACGAGGGGCCGCAGTACCGGCTGGGTGAGCTGTCGGTGGTGGGGAACTCCCGCTTCCCGACGGACGACCTGCGCCGCCTGCTGACCACGCAGCGCCGCTCGGTGCTGGGCCTCCCCTTCGGCGGCACCGACACGCAGGAGTCGGGCGAGGTGTTCGACCGCGCCGCGCTGGACGCGGCCGTGCGGCAGGCGCAGCAGCTGTACCGCAACGAGGGCTACCTGTACGCGCAGGTGGAGCCGGTGGTGGAGCGGATCCCGGCGCAGCCGGGGCGCGCCCCCACGGTGAACGTCACCATGGCGGTGAGCGAGCGCAGCCCGTTCTACATCCGCAACATCGCCATCGAGGGGAACACCACCACGCACGAGTCGGTGATCCGCGACCGCCTGTGGCTGCTCCCGGGCGACGTGTACAACGAGGAGCGCGTCCTCCAGAGCTACCAGAGCATCAACGGCCTGGGCTTCTTCGAGAGCCCCATGCCGATGCCGGACATCAACCCGGACCCGGAGACGGGCCAGGTGGACCTGGTGTTCCACGTCAAGGAGAAGCAGACGGGGAACCTGAACTTCGGCACGGTGTTCGGCGGCGGGTACGGCGGCAACTCGGGGCGCGTGGCCGGCTTCATCGGCTACCAGCAGCCCAACCTCTTCGGGCAGGGGAAGCAGGCGGCGCTGCGGGCCGAGTACGGCTACGGGCGCAGCACCTTCGAGGCGAGCTACACGGACCCGGCGCTGGCCGGCACGCGCAACTCGGGGAGCTTCTCCGTATACCGCCGCGGCGACCGCTACGTGCGCTTCGGCAACGGGCGGCGGCTGGTGACGGGCGGCAGCGTGAACTTCGGCATCCCGGTGCCGGGCTCCACGCGCACCCGCGCCTTCGTGGGCTACTCGCTCTCCAACACGTCGTACAACGCGTCGGACAACGAGGAGTGCGGCGGCGGCGAGAACCAGAGCATCTTCTGCCTCGACGACGCCCTGGCGAGCCGCCTGTCGATGTCGCTGACGCGCGACACCAAGAACCACCCGCTCTTCCCCACGCAGGGCGTGCGCGAGTCCATCTCGCTGGAGCAGACGGGCGGCCCGCTGGGCGGCACCGGCAACTACCAGAAGTTGACCGGCGAGGCGGAGTGGTGGGCCCCGGTGGCGGCCATCGGCGGCGGCCCGCGCCCCATCCGCATGGCGCTGGGCGTGCGCGCCAACGCCGGCACCATCTTCGGCGAGGTGGGTCCGTTCCCCTTCGAGCGCTTCTACATCGGCGGCGTGCAGACGAGCCAGCCGCTGCAGCTTCGCGGATACCAGGAGTTCAGCATCGGGCCGCGCGGCTACGACGTGAACTGCCGCAGCCGCTTCCTGCAGGGGTGTCTGGGCGACTCGTTCCTCACCATGAGCGGCGAGCTGGCGGTGCGGGTGAGCGACATCCTCTCGGTGCACGCGTTCAGCGACGCCGGGAACGTGTACGACGACGTCTCGCAGTTCGACCCCACGCGCCTCTTCCGCAGCGCGGGTGTGGGCGGCACGCTGGTGACGCCGTTCCTGGGCGCCATCGGCGTGGACGCGGCGTACGGGTTCGACCGGGCGCAGCCCGGGTGGCAGGTCCACTTCCGTCTGGGCAACCAGTTCTAACTTCTCTCGGAGCAGTGTGATGCGACGTTTTCTTTCGATCGGTTTCCTGGGCGCCGCGGCGGCGCTCGTGCTGGGTGCGGCGCCCGTGGCGGCGCAGCAGGGGCAGTTCCGGATCGGGGTGGTGAACACCCAGCGCGTGCTGGCCGAGCTCCCCAGCGTGGGCGCCGCGCAGCGCTCGCTGGAGAGCGAGCTGGGCCGCTACCGCACCGAGGTGGACACGCTGGAGCGCTCGCTCCAGCGCCGCCAGGAGGCGCTGCAGGCCAACACCACGCTGACGGCGGCGGCCCGCACGCAGCAGCAGCAGGCGCTGCAGCAGAGCGTGGCGGCGTACCAGCAGCGCGTGGCGCAGCTCAACCAGCTCGCCGAGCAGCGCCAGCAGGCGGTGGTCGCCCCCGTGATGCGCCAGGTGACCGAGGCGATCGAGCGGATCCGGCGCGAGCAGGGCTTCTCGATGATCTGGGACGCGGCGGCGCAGTTCGTGGTGGCGGTGGACCCGGCGTTCGACATCACGGACCGCGTGATCGCGGCGGTGCGTGCGCTCCCGGCTCCGGCGGCCACCCCGGCCCCGGCGGCGCCCGCGCCCCGTCCGTAAAGGCGCGCGCGGCGTTTGCCTCCGGGCGGCGTCCCCCGCTAAACTGAGTGCGCCCGCGGCTTCGGCCGTGGGCGCGCTTTGTTTTTGGGGGTGGGGGGCCAGGTTTGGGGGGACCCAGGAGGGGGTGAAGCCCAGCAGCCCGG
>DASWNZ010000089.1:0-78866 GCA_036398975.1 Longimicrobium sp. | reverse complement strand
ATCGTCGCGGCTGGCTTCAGCGGCCACGGCCTCATGCTGGCGCCCGCCGTCGGCCTCGCGGTCGCGGAGCTCGTCGCGGACGGTGCATCCACCACGTTCGACATCTCGCCCCTTGCCGTGGACCGCTTTGACCGCGGCGAGCTGTTCCTGGATGGCGCGCTGATCTGAACTGCAACTGCTTGCCTCACACAGAGCCACGGAGGAAACGGAAAGAAAAGAAGAGGGCGTTGGGGGTCGGGCTCACAGCTACGTAATCGGCAGAGAAGATCAGGGTTTTCCCCACGGGTGCACGCGGCTGATCTCCGATGGCCGCCGGGAGCGTGCGTGTGCATCGTTGTGGCGCAGACTGGAAGTCCGATCTCAGCCCCCGGAGGAACGGAGCCCATGCGCAACGCGATCGCCTGCCCCACTGCCCGGATCGTCCTTCCCGGGCACCCCGATGCCGAAGCCGACGTGGCGGTGAACGTGTACCCCTTTCGCTTCCGGGTCGCGCGCACCCTGGGCTTCCTGGCGCTCTGGATCGGCTCCACCGCGACCGCGCTGGTGGTGACCTTTGGCGATCCCTTTCTCACCGCGATCCCCTTCATCCTGGGCGTGGTGGGGGTGCACCGCAGCTGGCGCGGCCGCTTCCGCGTGGCGCGCTTCCAAGGCGCGTGCCCCCGCTGCCACACCCCACTCGATCTCGGCGAGGGCTCCAAGATCGGCTCCCCCCACCACCTCGTCTGCTACCGCTGCCACCACGAGCCGCACCTGGTGCTCGCCGCCTGAAGGGCGGGCACAGACGATCTTCTTGACGCCGCGGGGGTGCTCCGGCGACTGTGAGAGGAGGCGCGGCCGTCAGCAAAAGCCCGCCGCCCCCCACCCACGAAGGATTCGTATGAGCCTCGGCCGTCTCCTGGCCCTGCCGGCGCTCCTGCTGGTGCTCGGGTCCCCCGCGGCCGCACAGGTGCTCAGCGGCCGCGTTCTGGACGCCGCCAACGGAGAACCCGTGCCGCAGGCGCGCATCAGCGTCCTCAACGCCGAAGGGCGCACGCTGGCCCGCACCACCTCGGCCGAGAACGGCACCTTTTCGCTGCAGCTCCGCGTCACCGGCCTGGTGCGCCTGCGCGCGGAGCGGACCGGCTACAGCGCGACGCTCACGCAGCCGGTGCAGGTCGGCATCCAGGAAACGCTGCAGGTGGACGTGCGCATGGCGGTGCAGGCGCTGGCCGTGGAGCCGCTCACCGTCATCGGCCGCACCCGGCCGCAGCGGCGCGAATCGCTGGCCATCTCCGGCTTCTACGACCGCGAGGCCCGGGGGTTCGGCCGATTCCTGCGGCGGGAGGAGATCGAGCGGTACGCCAACGCGGATGTCGCCCAGGTGATCGACCGTCTCCCCGGCACCACGCGGATCGGCAACAACATCGTCTTCGACCGTTCCTCGATGGTCGGCGCGATCTACCGGAGCCAGACGGGCAAGGGCGCCCAGTGCCTTCCGCTGGTGTACCTCGACGGAATCCGGATGGCGGGGAGCTTGAACCGGATGGTGCACCCCGAGCACCTGGAGGCGGTGGAGACGTTCAGCGGCGCGGCGCAGATCCCGCCCCAGTACGCCGGAAGCGACTCGGCGTGCGGAGTGATCCTCCTCTGGACGCGGAAGGAGCCGTAGCCTTGCGAGCGATCATTGCCGGCTGCCGCGCCGGTCGGATCGCGGCCGCTCTCGTACTGGCGCTGCTGGGAAGCGCGGACCGGGCCGCCGCGCAGCCACAGACGGTGACCACCTGCGTCGCCCGCCCTGCCGGGCTGTCGCCCTTCACCATGCCAGTGGGCGATACCGCCGCGTTCCAGGACAGCATCCGGCGCACGGAGCCGCTTCCCCATTCCGACTACGCGGGGGAACAGCCCTGGTTCACCGTGGGCTGGCCAATCGTGTTTCGCGGACAGCAGATGGCGAAGTGGGGCTGGCCTCTCTTCCTGGACGCGAATCTGCTGCGCCGCGTGAGTGAGTACAACGGTGTCGGTGTGTACGTGAGCAGGGATGAGTGGTGGATGGTGGGCGTGATCTACCTTCCCGTCCGCGCAGGATGCGAGTTCCAGACGTACCAGGCTCCCCACTGGGGAATCCCGTGCAGCTCGCTGGGCTGCCCTTTCGCGAGGGAGAGCGCGCCGGCCGGCGCCGTCTGCCGGCTTCGCGGCGACGAGCTCGTGTGGGAGGACGAGCGGCGGCCGGAAGCCCCAGCCCAGTATGCGGAATCGCGGCGCTGGTACGCCGCGGACCGGCTGATCACCTTCCAGGGCCACAGGTTCGGGAAGATGGGACTTCCGCAGGCACTGCCGCCGGGAAGCGTCCGCCGGATCGGGGAGCTGGATGGAGTCGGGGTTTACGTGGGATCAGCCGAGATCGATAGGGAACGCACGTGGGGCTTCTACGTCCCGGTGCGACGCGGATGCCTGTTCCAGCTCTACGAGGACGACACGATGTACCCCGCGGTGCGCGGTGAGTGACGGCTCCTCGAACGCCCCGACATTTTGCGGCGCGCCCCCTCAGCGTGGCGTGCTCTGCCAGAGCACGTGCGTGATCATCCAGCGCCCGTTCTCCTTCCCCATCAGCAGGTAGTCCGTCCCCCACCACGCGGTCACCTTGGCGCTCGCCGTCTGGTCCTGCACGTCGTAGATGACGATGTCGCGCGGCGCGTTCGGGGGCGGGCCGCCGCGCCCCGCCCGCACGCCGGCGGCGTAGCGCATGAAGCCCTCGTACGGCATGGTGGAGGCCCGATACGCCGTCTCGTCGCGGCCGCGCGCATATCCGTTCTTGCGCACGTTCGGCGACACGCTGCGCACCAGCTTGGTGCTGTCTCCTTCGTAGAACCCTTCGATGTAGTCCAGCGCCGCCCGCCTCACCTGCTCGCGGTCGGTGGGCTGTTGCGCGCGCGCCGGAAGGACCGCGGCGAGCAGGAGGATGAGAACGAGTGCAACACGACGCATGGTTCCGTTTTCCAGATAGGGGGTTGGAGGCTACCGTTCGCCGCGCGAGCGGATCCGAACGAGCTCTTCGACGGCGAGGCGGCGGCCCGCACGGGCGTTCATCTGCTCCGCGAACGATGCGGTGACGCCGTGGTTGCGCAGCCGGATCAGGAGCTCGGCGGAGAGTTCGCCGTAGCCGAGCGCGCGCATCTGCCGCACGTAGCCCGGGTTCACGCCGCTGTTGCTCAGCCGCATGAGTGCTTCCAGGGTGCCGAGCCGATAGCCCAGCGCGCCCATCTGGCGAAGGTAAACGAGATCCGCGCCGCTCATCCCCGCGCGGTCCACCGCGGCGGTCGATGGCCGCGCGTACCCCTGCGCCGCCAGCTCGTCCAGGTAGGCGAGGACGACGCCGTGCCGCGCCATGGAGAACTGCTGCGCCGGCGTGGGCCGCTGCATCCCGCGCCGCTCCAGCTCCGCCGCGAAGGCGGGATCTGGGGTGAAGTTGAAGCGGCCCCTCCCGCGTCCCCCCGCGAAGCTCCCCTCGAACTCAAAGGTGCCCGGGTCCTGGCGCAGGCGGAAGCGCGCGGGGGCACTGGAGGCGAGCTGCTCCGGCGCGAGCCCCTCGAAGTGGGCCAGCGGCACGTAGCGCGTGTTGAGCCCGGGGGTGTGCAACGCCAGGTGCACGCCCCGGGCGCCCTCCAGCTCCGGCATGCTCGTCTCGGACTGCGTGGCGGCGCGCATCGCCCAGTCGCCCGACAACGGCGGCTGGGCAGCTGCGGGAAGGACGAGGACCAGGAGCGCGGCGGCGATCGATCGGGGGCTCATGGTACCTGCCTGCGCACACGCTCGCGCAGCTGGAGGAGCTCGTTCGGCGAAAGGCGCCGGCCGCCCTGGTTCGCGAGGCGGATGAAGTCGGGCGTGACCCCCGCCCTGCGCAGATCGACGAGCTGCGCGACGGTGAGCTGCGTGTATCCGAGGCCGCCGAGCTCCCGCGCATACGCCATCGGCACGCTGAAGATGCGGCGCGCCACGAGCTGTTCCACCGACAGATCGGTGTAGCCCAGCCGCCGCAGCTCGCGCACGTCGTCCGGGGTCACGTAGAAGATGCGCAGCGACACGAGCTGTTCCGGCGTGAGCCCCGCGTAGCCCAGGCCGCGGAACTCCCGCGCGTACGCCAGGCTGGCGCCGTGCACCAGCATATGGAGCTGCTCCTCCACGGTCGGCCGCACGAAACCCTCCCGCGCCAGCGCGTCCGCGAAGCCCGCATCGGGCGCGTACGCGCACGTCCCCGTTCCCGTCCCCCGGCCGACGACGCCCTTGCACTCCAGCGTGCCGGGGTCGCTGGCGAGGCGGAAGCTCACCGGCCCGCCGTCCGTGGAAGCGAGCAGCGCCTGGTCGAGCCCCTGCAGATCGTCGAGCGGGCGCGCCGAGCCGGTGCTGGTGCGCTTGCCGTCCGGCTTGCGGTAGCGGATGGTGATCTGGCGCGTGTCCGTGGCGGCAGGGCGGCCGCTGGGCGCGATCATCCAGGTGACGTCGCTGGGCGCCTGCGCCGCGGCAGGCTCCGCCGCGGCGAGGGCGAGGACCGCCAGCGCGGCCATGTGTCGGGTCATGGATCGATCCTTCAGAATGGTTCGGCGGAGCCGGCGCGGCGCCGCCCTCTGCTTCGTCCCCGTTCAGCCCGCGCCCGCCAGAAGCCGGCTCAGGTCCACGCCCTGCCAGAGCCGCTCGCGCATGGCGCGCGTCTCCGCGAGCGCGGATGCACCGCGCACCGTGACGGTGAAGACGCGGCGCGATCCTTCGCCGGAAGTGCGGCCGGAGCCCAGCAGCCCCTTCGCCTCCAGCCGGTCGAGCGTGGCGTACACCGCCCCGATCGTCACCTCGCGGTCCGTCACCCGCTCGATCTCGCGGCGCACGGCCATCCCGTACGCATCGTCGCGCGTGCGCACGACGGCGAGCATCACGTGCTCCTCAAAGGTGCCCAGCGGCGAGTCTGCGCTCACGATCCGGCTCCGAAAAGAGAAGGTAGGGGCGCACCTGCGTGTGCGCCCTCCGTCCGCGCCCGCGCAGGCGGCGGCGCGAACGGATGATCTGGTGCGCTCGGCGAACATCGGCGCGGCGGAGAGGGTGGGCAGACACGCCGGTCTGCCCCTACACGGTTCCGTGCCGAGGCAGAGATTTTCACTGTTCCCGCAGCACGTGCGCGGGGTCGATGCGGCTGGCCCGGCGCGCGGGGAGAAAGGCCGCCAGCAGCCCGGCGCCCAGCAGGATCGCCGTCGCGCCGAGGAGCGAGAGCGGGTCCGCGGTGCCGACGCCGTACAGCAGGCTGCCGAGGAGGCGCGCCATCACCACGAAGCCGATCAACCCCAGCACGATGCCGGCGCCCACAAGCGTGCCGCCACGCCCCACGATGTGCCGCACCACGTGGGCCGGCTGCATCCCCAGCGCGATGCGGATTCCCCAGTCCCGCTTGCGGCGCGCCACCAGGTGCGAGACGACGCCGTACACCCCGATCGTACCCAGCGCCAGCGCCACCATGCCGAGCAGCGTGAGCAGCGACATCACCTGCCGCGCGGGGCCGATGGCGCGGTCGAATACGTTGGCCATCGTCGTCTGGTCCTGGATGGCGACCTGCGGCAGGGCGCGCTGGATGGCGCGGCGCGCGGGGTCCAGGATGGCGGCCGGATCGCGACCGTCGCGCATGCGGATGACCACCGTCTGGCCGGGAAGGAGCCAGAGCGCCTGCTCGTACGTCATGTAGCGCGCGGGCACCGGCTCCGGCTTGAGATCCGATTCGGCCGCGTTCCCCACCACGCCCACCACACGGTCCCAGCGCTCGCTGAAGCCGATCATCTCCCCGATCGGATCGCGCCCGGGGAAGAACTTCTCGGCCAGCGCCTGGTTGATGACGACCGCGCCCTCGGTAGCGGCGGCGTCGCGGTCCGTCTCCAGCAGACCGCGCCCGCTGCGCACCGGGATGCCCATCGTGCGGAAGTAGTCCGGCGAGACCACGCGGAATGCGGTGTTGGCGTCCTCCAGCTGCGGCTGGCGCTGGATGGTGAGCCCCCAGTTGTCGCCGGAGCCGCGCAGGGGAAGATGCTGCGTCGCCCCCGCGGCCTCCACGCCGGGCAGGGCGCGCAGCGCATCCAGCAGCTCGCGCATCACCTGCGGGCGGCGCGCCGGCTCCGTGGAAGTGGGCATCACCACGTCCAGCACGGCCAGCCCCTCCACCCGGATGCCGGGATCGATGGCGCGCAGGTTCCGCACGCTGCGGATCAGCAGGCCGGCGCCGGCCACCATCAGCAGCACGAGCGCCACCTGCGCCACCACCAGTCCGCTCTCCACGCGCCCGCCCCGCCCGCCGATCCCGCCCGTCCTCGTCCTCGTCAGCCGCGACTGCAGGTCGCTGCGCGCAACCGAGAAGCCGGGCACCATCGCCACCGCCGTCGCCGCCGCCAGCGCGATGCCGATGGCCGCCGCGAGCAGCGCCCAGTCGATGGTGGCGGCCTCGGCGAGCGCGCCTAGCGGGAGGGCGGCGGCCAGGAACTTGAAGCCCGCCAGCGCCATCAGCGCACCCAGCAGCCCCGCCATCGCGCCGATCACCAGCGACTCCACCACGAGCTGGATCAGCAGACGCCTCCGTCCGGCACCCAGCGCGCTGCGCACCGCCAGCTCCGTCCCGCGGCTGTCCACCTGCCCCAGCATCAGCGCCGCCACGTTGACGCTGGCGATGAGGAGGATGACCGCCATCGCCGCGAACGTCGCCAGCACCGCCGGCCGGATGTCGCCCACGAGGCGGTCGCGCAGCGGGGTGAGGGTGGGGTTCGCGCGCTTGTCCCACTCGCCCTCGGGATAGTCGAACTGCGCGTGCATCAGCTTCATGACGCGCGCGAGCTCGGGGCCCATGCGGTCCATGCGCGTGCCGGGTCGCATGCGGCCGATCAGCCCCCAGTTGCCGCTTCCGTCCTCCGGGTCGAGCTGCTCCGCGAGCCAGACGCGCACCGTGGGATCGGGAAACCAGAAGCCGCGCGGCATCACCCCGACCACGGTGCGCTTCACCCCGCCCAACTCGATCTGCTCGCCGACGATGGATGGGTTCGCGCCCAGCTCACGCCAGAGCGAATGGCTGAGCACCGCCACCGGCTCGGCCGTGTTGCGGTCGTCGCCCGCGCGGAAGCCCGGCCCCACCGACGGCCGCACGCCCAGCACCTGGAAGAGCTCCGCCGTCCCGGCGACCCCCTTCACCAGCTGCGCGGGCGCGTCGCCGAGCTGCATCGGCACGTCGCGCGCGCGGAAGGCGGCGAGGTGCTGGAAGCCCTGGATCATGGGGCGAAGCTGGAGGAACTCGGCCTCGGACCAGCCGCCCTCGGCCCAGAACACGGCCACCTCCTGCTCCGCCTTCACGGGGAGCGGCTCCAGCAGCAGCCGCTTGGCGATGCCGTACACCGCCGCCGTGCCCGCCACGCCCAGCGCGAGGGTGAGCACCGTGAGCGCCGTGTAGGTGGGGCGCTTCCGCAGGCGGCGCAGCGAGAACTTCACGTCTTGACCCCAGTCCTGGAACATGGCTCCCCTCGGTTGATCCCAGTTCGCCCGCGGCTCGAACCCGTTCCAGCCGCGCCACCATCCCCGCCCCGCCAGCTCCGGCGCGGAGGCCAGCACCTGCCGCCACACCCACCGCCCCGCCGCCCGCCTTCCCTGCGACTGCACGCGCTCCCGGTGCTCCGCCGCCAGATCGCCCAGCACCTCGTCCCGCTCCGCGTACGGCAGCAGCAGGCGCAGCAGCGCGGCGGGGATGCGCGGGAGATCGGAATCGGTGCGGGGCATCAGGAGGGTTTCTACAATGTAGAAAGTGGGAGTACGCGGCGTCCTCAACTCGTATGATACGTGGAACGCGCGAAAGGTTTACACGCGTGCTTCCGCAGTATGGCCGCGGCTTCGCGCTCAGGTCAAGAACCGCATGGCCTCACACAGAGCCACAGAGGGTACGGAGAGAACCGAGAAGAAGTTCCTCCGCGGCTTGTAGTCCCCTCTGTGCCCTCTGTGTGAGGCTTTTTCGATCAGTCCGCGCGCAACGCCTGCATAGGATCCACGCGCACGGCGCGGCGGGCGGGGAGGTAGCTGGCCAGGAGCGCCACCGCCGCCAGGATGGCCGCGACGCCCGCGAAGGTGAGCGGGTCGAGCGGGCTGACGCCGATGAGGAAGCTCCGCAGGAAGCGTGTGATCCCCGCAGCCATCAGGAGGCCCACGGCGGCGCCGCCAGCGGCGAGCAGCGCGCCGCGGCCCACCACCAGCCGCATCACGTCGCGGGCGGATGCGCCCAGCGCCAGGCGGATGCCAAACTCGCGCGTGCGCTGCGCCACCTGGTACGCCAGCACGCCGTACACCCCGATTCCCGCCAGCGCCAGCCCCAACACCCCGAGCACCCCCACCAGGATCGCCGCCACGCGCTGCGGAAGCAGGGTGAGGCCCACCATCGCCGCGAGCGCCGTCTGGTTCTCGACCGCGACGTCGGGGTCGAGCGCGCGCACCTCGCGGCGGATCAGCTCGTGCAGCCTCGCGACATCGCCGCGCACGTGCAGCACCATCCGCGGCGTGTACGACTGCGCGAACGGGAAGAAGGCGAAGGCGCGCGGCTCCTCGCTCACGGAGACGTACTTGCCGTCGCGCGCCACGCCCACCACCTCCCACTCCTCGCTTCCCTTGCGCAGCCGCTTGCCCAGCGGGTTCTCGCCGGGCCAGAGCTGCCCCGCCAGACGCTGGTTCACCACCACCACGCGCGGCGAGCCGGGCCGGTCCGCGTCCGTGAACGCGCGCCCCGTCGCCAGCGGGATGCGCAGGGTGGGGAAGTAGCCCGCGTCCACCACCGCTATCGAGACGTTCACGCGCCGCGGCTCGGCGGGGCCGGGGATGACGGCCTCCACGTCCTCGCCGTGGCTGGAGCCGGCGAGGAGCGCCAGGTCGGTGAGCCCCGCGCTTTCCACGCCGGGAAGGGCTCGCACACGCTCGGTGAGCTGCCGGTAGAAGTCACGGCCACGCGGCTCGTCGTAGCCGTGCGGCCCCATGTCGGTACTCGAGACCAGCACGCCCTCGGGCTGAAAGCCGGGGTCCACGGCCAGCCCATGCCGCAACGTGCGCGCGAACAGCCCGGCGATTACCATCAAAAGCACAGCCATCGCGAGCTGCGCCGCCACGAATAGGCTCCGCCCGCGCACGCGCCCCGTCACCAGGTGCGAGGCGCCCTCCTTGAGCCCGGGTAGAAGCTCCGCGCGGGTGGCCTGCAGCGCCGGCACCAGCCCGAAGCCGATCCCCGTTGCCGCCGCGATCGCGAGCGAGAAGGCGAGCACGCGCAGGTCGGGCGTGACCTCGAAGACGATGCGCTCGACCACCGGAAAGTCGATGCGCCCGAACGCGCGCGTCACCGCGAACGCCAGCAGCATCCCGCCGACGCCGCCCGCCAGAAAGAGCACCAGGCTCTCCGTCACCAGCTGCCGCACCAGCCTCCCGCGCCCGGCGCCGATCGCCAGCCGCACCGCGACCTCGCGCCTGCGGGCCACGGCGCGCGCCAGCAGCATCCCCGCGATGTTGGCGCTGGCGATGAGGAGCACCAGCGCGCCGGTCGCCAGCAGCATCCCCAGGAAGCCGGCCAGGGGGCGCCGCGCGTTGCCGGGGAGCCCCGTCATCTGCTCCAGCGCCGCCCCGTGCACCTTTGTATGCGGCTCCTCGGGCGGGATGGACTTCGCCACCGCCTGCACGCGGGCCGCGGCGACCTCCTGTTCCACCCCGGGCGCCAACCGGCCGAATGGCACCACCCAATCCTCCAGCGAGCCGGCGCGCGCGGTGGCGCGGTACGCCTCAAAGGGCACCCACACCTCAGTCACCATCCCGGTGATGGTGCCGTCGAAGCCGCGCGGCGCCACTCCTGCCACGGTGAAGGGCGTTCCGTTCAGCACCACGACCTGACCCACCACCGCGGGATCGCTGGCGAAGCGCTCGCGCCAGAAGCGGTGGCTCAGCACCGCGGCCGGCTCGGAATCCATCGTGAAGAAGCGCCCCGCCGCGGGCCGCAGCCCCAGCACCTGGAAGTAGTTCGCCGACGCGACCATGGCCCCCGCCGGAACCGCGCCACTCCCCGTGCGCACCGACAGGTTCAGGTAGCGGTGGGCGGCCAGCCCGCTGAAGACCTTGGGCGTCGCCGCGCGGTAGGCCAGGTAGCGCTCGTACGGCATGGAGGTCCCCTCCGCGCCGCTGTGCACCCGCCCCACCCGCTCCTCCTGCACTGTGAAGAGCCGCGCCGGCTGGTGCACGGGAAGCGGCTTCAGCAGGAGCGTGTTGACGACGCTGAATAGCGCCGTCGTCGCCCCCACGCCCAGCGACACCGTGAGCACCGCGACGAGCGTGAACACGGGGCTGCGAGCGAGTGTGCGCACGGCGTAGCCCGCGTCGCGCCCCGCATCGCGCAGCCACGACAGCCCGCGCCCGTCGCGCATCCCTTCGCGGTGCCGCTCCACCCCGCCGAACGCGATCATCGCCCGCCGGCGTGCCTCGCGCGGGCTCATTCCGGCGCGCACGTTCTTCTCCGTTTCCATTTCGATGTGGAAGCGGAACTCCTCGTCCATCCGCGCCTCGCTGCCGCCGGGGCGCGCCAGCGAACGCAGGCGCGCGACCGCTCCTTTGATCCAGCTCATGGCTTCACCGTGGGTGCGGAGTGGTCAGGAGGTGCGGAGGACGACCTCGACCGCGGCGGCGAAGCGGCGCCAGCTCTCGGTCTCGTCGCCCAGCGCGGCGCGGCCGGCGGGGGTCAGCGAGTAGTAGCGGGCGCGCCGGTTGTTCTCCGTGCTCCCCCACTCGCTTTCGATCAGCCCGCTGTGCTCCAGCCGTTGAAGCGCGGGATACAGCGACCCCTGGTTGACCTCCAGCTCGCCCCCGGTCACCTGCTGGATGCGCTGCCCGATCCCCCACCCGTGCGTCGGCTGCAGGGCGAGCGTCTTGAGCACGAGCAGGTCGATGGTACCGCGCAGTACGTCGGACTGTGAGGAGGGGGCCATGTGTGCCGGTGTGGAGGCTTCTTCTAGACGGCTAGAAGAAGAGATGCGGTGTTCTCTTCTAGATGTCAAGAGGAACGTACCCCGGGCCTGCATCGGTTCCGTTGGCACGTGACGGTGCGGGGTAGGGCACGGGCAGCCACGTGGGGCGGCCCCTACGATGGTCGGGTTTCGATGCGAGGATCGGGGTGGGGGCGAGGGCGGGCAGACACGCAGGTCTGCCCCTACGGGTGTCGGTGTGCGCCCACGGGTGGCGGAGCGGCGCGGGGCACGGGCGCGATAAATCGCGCCCCTACGGCATCCGGCGTCGCGCCACGGTATCCCCGCCCCCTCTCTCGATAACAGAGGGCGGAGCCCTCTCCTGTTATCGGGAGAGGGGGCAGGCGAGTGTAACGAGCCGGGGGTGAGGGCCCCCAAATCCAACCCCCGCAACGCCTTCCAACAAGACTCTGGCGGACCCTTCCGGAGCGGCCTACCTTGCCCTCCGTTCCAGCGACAACTCTGTCCATCATCGCGCCCCGCCGCACCTCCGGCGTGTAGGCGCGCGTTCCCCCCCGCCGCCAGACGCGCGGCGGAGCGCAGGCCCCGCAGTTCCTCACGCCCGGAATGCATCCGGGAACTCCACGAAACGGCAAACCCGGCGAAAGCCGGTGACGCAAAGCTACGAGGCTACCGCGGGCTCCCCGCCCGCCACGCCAGTCGAGCCGCCGATCGAGAACACCCACCATGTTTTCATCCCACACACACCGCCGCCTCCGGTGGCACCCGCTCGCCGTCATCGCCGCGATGCTGCTCGCGCTCCCCGCGGCCGCGCAGGGCACGCACAGGTTCGCGTCCTCCATCACGGAGGACCCGGCGGACGAGCTGCGCGCGCGCCACCTGCTGATTCCCGTGGAGGGAGTCACGGCGGCGCAGCTGCGCGACACGTACAACTCCGCGCGCTCGGGCGGCCGCGTGCACGATGCCATCGACATCCACGCCCCGCGCGGCACCCCCGTGCGCGCGACCGCCGATGGCACCATCCGCAAGCTGCACGCGGGCGACCGGGGCGGCCTGTCGCTGTACCAGATGGACGACGACGGGCGCACGCGCTACTACTACGCCCACCTGGATCAGTACGCGGACGGGATCATCGAGGGCCGGCGCGTGCGCCGCGGCGAGGTGATCGGCTACGTGGGCGACACGGGGAACGCGCAGCCCGGCGACTACCACCTGCACTTCTCCATCGCCATCCTGCACCACCCGTCGCGCTGGTGGGAAGGGACGAACGTCAATCCGTACGACGTGCTCGCCCGCGATCCGTCGCGCATGGCCCATCGGGGGCAGTAAGCTGATCCGAAGCCCCGGCCGCTCGGCCGGGGCTTCCTTGGTTTGACAAAGACACGATGAGCGACTCCATCGATCCCCAGCCCTACACCCTGCGCCCGCACCGCCCCGGCGACATGGGATGGGTGGTGCATCGCCACGGCGTGCTGTACTGGCAGGAGTACGGGTGGGACGAGCGATTCGAGGCGCTGATCGCGGAGATCGTCGCCCGCTTCATCCGCGAGCTGAACCCCGCGCGCGAGCGCTGCTGGATGGCGGAGCGCGCGGCCGACATCGTGGGCTCCGTCTTCCTGGTGCGCGACCCGGAGCGGGAGGGCGTCGCCCGGCTGCGCCTCCTCCTGGTGGAGCCCTCCGCGCGCGGACTGGGGATCGGCCAGCGCCTGGTGCGGGAGTGCACCCTCTTCGCGCGCGAGGCCGGATACCACACCCTCGCCCTGTGGACCAACAACGTGCTGGTGGGCGCCCGCCGCATCTACGAAGCGGAGGGGTACCGGCTGGTACACGAGGAGCCGCACGCGAGCTTCGGCAAGCCGCTCGTCGCGCAGACGTGGGAGCTCGCGCTGTAAGCCCTTGCTCCACCCCCGAGATTTTCCTTGACCCGAGCCCCCGGCCGCGACTACCCTGTGCGCGCCGGCAGCCGCACATCCCCATGCGGCACACACTCCCCCCGCCGGCCTCCGCAGCATCCTTCCCGCGGCACTCCCTGGAGAGAACTCCAATGAAGAAGTGGATCCGGCGTTTGGGCATCGGCATCGGCGGGCTGCTGGTGGTGGTGGTGCTGCTGGTGGCGGTGGCGTACGGCGTGAGCACGCGGAAGCTGAACCGCGAGTGGGAGGTGCCCGCCACCGCGCTCAAGATCACGCGCGACCCCGCGCAGATCGCGCGCGGCAGGCACCTGGCCACGGCCGTCTCCAAGTGCACCGAGTGCCACGGCGCCGACCTGGGCGGCAAGATGTTCATCGACGGCATGCCGATGGGCGTGCTGATCGCCAGCAACCTGACCGCGGGGAAGGGCGGCGTGCTGTCGCGCTACAACGACGCCCAGCTCGATGCCGCCATCCGCCACGGCGTGGGTGCGGACAAGCGCGGGCTGCTCATCATGCCCTCCGAGGAGTTCCAGCACCTGAGCGACGAGGACGCCGCCGCCATCATCGCCTACATCCGCTCGGTGCCGCCGGTCGACCGCCAGCTCGAAGAAACCAGGGTGGGCCCGCTGGGGCACGTCCTCTACGCGACCGGCCAGCTCCCGCTGGTGCCGGCCGAGATCATCGACCACAAGCCCCGCGCCCGCAGCGCGCCCCCCGCCGGCGCCACGCGCGAGTACGGCCAGTACCTGGTGAGCGTCGGCGGCTGCACGGGGTGCCACGGCCCCAACCTGGGCGGCTCCTCTGGCCACGGCCCCGGGGCGCCCAACATCACCCCCGCCGGCGTGGTATCGTCGTGGCGCGAGGCGGACTGGATTCGCGCCATGCGCACCGGCAAGCGCCCGGACGGGTCGGCCATCAAGGACCCGATGCCCTGGAAGGCTGTCGGCATGATGAGCGACGACGAGCTGCGCGCCATGTGGATGTACCTGAGCACCATGCCGCGCGTGGAGACGCCCGCCGCGAGCTGATCTCCAACCCGCCTCACACCAAAGACACGGAGGAAAATCGCGGGACCTCGCGGTTTCCTCCGTGTCTTTTCCGTACCCCTCTGCGGCTCTGTGCGAAACGGCGGTTCTACTGCGTGCCTTCCATCACCGCCGCAAAGGTGCGGATGGATTCCCACAGGTTGCCCAGGCGCAGGTTCTCGTTCTCGGCGTGCTGGTTGTTGTCCGGGTTGACGGTGGGAAGGAGGATCACCTGCGTCCCCAGCACCTCCGGGAACCACGCCGCCGGGATGCTGCCGCCCATGGTGGGGATCAACACCGGCGGCTGAGCGGAGCCGGCGCGGACTGCCTCCACCACGCGGCGCGCCACGGGGTGGCCGAACGGGGTGCGGATGCCGGCGTACCCGCCCTCTCGCGCCACCACGCGGGCGATGCGGGGGTGCGCGGCGCGCGTGGCGGAGTCGGGGTCCTCGCTCACCAGGTGAAAGCCCTGCGCGCGCACGTGCGCCATCAGCCGCTCCACCTGCCGCGCCGGCGCCACGGCCGGCACCAGGCGCATGTCCAGCTCCGCCACCGCGCGGTCGGGGACGAGGGTCCGCGCCTGCGCTCCCACGTACAGCGACGACAGCCCGCGCACGTTCAGCGACGGCTCCGCGATGCTCTCCAGCCGCCGCACGCCGCGCCCGCCCTCCGGCACCGCGAATCCGAACGCGGCCGGCTCGTCGTCGGGGAGCGCCGCGATGGCCGCGCGCTCCTCCGGCGACAGGGGCAGGACGTCGTCGTACCACCCGCGGATGGCGACCCGCCCCGGCTCGTTCTTCATGGAGGCGAGGAGGCGCGCCAGCTCCATCGCCGGGTTGGGCGCCCAGTTGCCGTAGTGGCCGCTGTGCAGGGGCCGATTGGGCCCGTACACCGTGATCTGCGCGGACGTGATCCCCCGCGCGCCGAACACCAGTGTCGGGCGGCCGGAGGGGTCCTGCGGCCCGTCCGCCATCACCACCAGGTCGCTGCGCAGGAGCGAGCCGTGCTCTCGTACGATGCGCTCCAGCTGCGGCGATCCGGCCTCCTCGTCGCCTTCGAAGAGGAACTTCAGGTTCACGCGCGGCGCACGCCCGGTGGCGCGAAGGGCATCGAGCGCGGCCATCATCGCCACGATCGGCCCCTTGTCGTCCGACGACGAGCGGGCGTAGAGGCGCCACTCCGGGTCGAACGGCCCGCGCGCGGGGATGGGGATGATGCGCCCGCCGCGCTCCAGCGCCCGGTGGCGCAGCACGGGCTCCCACGGGCCGTGTCCCACCCAACGGGCGGTGTCCACCGGCTGGCCGTCGTAGTGGGCGTAGATGAGGAGGGTGGTGCGCGCCCCCGGCGCCGGAAGCTCGCCGAAGACCATCGGCGGCCCGCCGCCCTCCAGCAGCCGCGTCCTGATCCCGCGCCGCCCCATCATCTCCACCAGAGCCGCGGCGTTGCGCCGGATGTTGGCGCTGTCGTTCGCCACGTTCGGGATGGCGAGGAAGCGAACCAGCTCGCCGATCACCTGCGGCTGGTGCGCATCGACGTACGCCCGCACCGGGTCCGCCCGCTGTCCCGCGAGCGTTGCGGGGAGCAGGACGGACAGGAGCGCGGGCCAGAGGGAGCGGTGCTTCATCGGCGTGCCGGTGGGTGTGGAGGGTGGCGTGGATGCCGGCGTATGGTAGTGCGGTGGGTTAGGGTGCGATAGGTGGGCCCCCTCCCCCGCTCGTCACATTGCGGCCCCTCCCCCAAAACAGCCTGGAGGAGCGGCGCCGGGCGTGTATCGGTGCGCGGATGCGGGCGACGGCGTGGGGCGGGCACGGGCAGCCACGTGGGGCGGCCCCTACGAAAATCGGTGCGTTCGGCGGCGTTCGGGGCGGGGCAGGGGCGGGCAGACACGCAGGTCCGGCCCCTACGGGATCGGTGTTCATGCGGGGCGAGGGGGGCAGGCGGGCAGGTAGGCGGCAACGTTGCGGGGGATTGCGGGATCGAAACCTTTGTGCGCTCCGCCTCGTTTCGGAGGCAGCCACCCGTCGTCCCCTCCCCCGGAGCTTCCGTCATGCGTGCCCTCGTCCTGGTCTGCGCCGCCCTCGCCCTTGCCGCCCCCGCCCACGCGCAGCGCGGCCCCACCCGTGGCGATTCTGACGCGCGCTTCGTAGAGCGCCAGCCGCTTCGCCGTGCCACCTCCGCCATCCAGACGCGCGGGGGCGAGGTGGCCCTCCTCCTGATCGATCGGAAGCTGGTGATGCAGCTCACCGACCGCGGCCTCAGCCAGATCGACCGCGACATGGACGACGACGCGAAGAAGGAGGGGTCGGGCTTCGCGCGCGTCGTGGCCGGGATGGTGCGCGGCGGGGTCCGCACGATGCTGGACCGCGGCATCGAGTACCCCGTCTCCGAGCTGCGCGAGGCGCGCTACGCGAACGGCCGCCTGATCCTCGAGGACCGCGAGGGCAACTCGATCTTCGAGGACGTGCGGGTGAACGACATCCAGGTGATGGAGAGCTTCTCGCCCGCCGAGGCGCGTGCCTTCGCCGCCCGCGTCACCCAGGCGCGCCGCCGCGTCGACATGTAGCGCGCCGCGAGTGCCCAGGCAAAGCGCCGCCGCGACTCCGAGTCGCGGCGGCGCTTCGTCTATGTGAGATAAGGTTTGTGTCGTCCGCGATCGGGCACCATCTTGAGGACGACCCTACAAGGAGGGAGGATGAGGCACCGATCGCTGCTCCTGCTTCGCGTCTCCATCGGCCTGCTGATGGTGTTCTGGGGGATCGACAAGCTGGTGAACGTGGAGCACGGGATGCAGGTGTCGGAGGGATTCTACCTGGGGCTCTTCTCCGTCCCGGTGCTCCTCCAGGCGTTCGGCGTGCTCCAGGTGCTGCTGGGGCTCCTGGTGATCGTGGGGGTGGCGCGCGACCTCCTCTACCCGGCCCTCCTGGCGATCACCGCGGCTACGGCGCTCGGCGTGTGGAAGTCCATCGTCGATCCCTGGGGATGGTACCTCCAGGGAAGCAACGTGCTCTTTTATCCCTCGCTCATCATCTTCGCCGCGAGCCTGGTGCTCTGGGCCTTCCGCGACGAGGACACCCTCGTGCTGGGACGCGGCCGGCCTGGGCGCAAAAGGTCCTGACTCCTGTGGCCGACCTCATGATCGACCTGCACACGCCTCTCAGCTTCCGCACCTCGTACGCATTCCCCCTCCAGAACCGCCTCGCGCGGCGCGAGGTGCTTCTGGGGGCCGCGCTGCTCCTGATCCCAGTGGTCGGATGGCTTCTGAACATGGGGCATCGCATCATGATGGTGCACCGGATGCAGCAGGGGCTTCCAGCGTGGCCCTCGTGGCGTGATTTCCCCCAGCTCCTGAAGCACGGGGTGATTACCTTCGTGGGGATGCTTTACTACTACACGCCGGGCCTGGTGCTCGCGTACTTCGCGTGGTCCGGCGGCAGCGTCGCCCTCGGCCTCGCCGCTGCGGTGCTCCTCGCGCTCGCCACCGTGGCGATCCCGGGCTACATGACGCACTACTGCCGCACCTTCGATCCTGCGGAGATCTACAATCCCGTTCGTGCGCTCGGCCGTACCTTTCAGGGCGGGCGCGCGTACTGGAAGGCGTGGTGCATCACGATTTCCGCGCTCCTCCTCTCCTTTCTCGGGTTGCTCGGGTTCGGGGTCGGGTTCCTGGTGACGAGTGTGTGGTTCTGGCAGGTTGCGGGGTTCAGCTTCGCGCGCGTGTTCTCTCAGCGCGTCCTCAATCTTACGCCGCCGCTGCTTGAGGCCGTCGAGGTGAGCGCATGTCTCCCGACGTAGCAAAACGCGTCAGCCCCACGCGCGCCCTGGGAGTCACCGCCGCGCTCTGCCTCGCGGGAGGAGTGGTCGGCGCGCTTCTCGGCGTGGGTCTCCTGGCGATCCTCAGCCTGGTGGTGGATGGTCGCGGCGGGTTCCCGTACATCGTGGAGGCCTACGCCCTGGCGGCGGCGGTCGGTGGAGTGCTGGGCGGCGTGCTCGTCCCCGTCAGCGCGTGGACGTTGCTGCGCCGCGTCCCGTTCGGCCTCGTCTTCGCGGGCGCATCCGCCGGCACCGCTGCGGGCGGAACGCTGGGGCTTCTGCTTTCCGGGCTCGATCCGCTCATGGCTGTCGCGGGCGCGGTCAGCGGCTATCTCGTCTCCGCCGCGTACTTGTACCGCCGCTCTCGTTCGGTACAAACCAGCGTCACACAGAGGGCACAGAGGTAAATGCAAGGCGCAGAGAACCCCTTGTCTGTTCTTTTTGTACCCCTCTGTGGCTCTGTGTGAGGCGGCAGTTTGAAGCGACTCGAACGACTCGGTGAGGCGACGGCGCCGGACGGGACGGTGCTGACGCTGTACAGGCACGACCGCGACTACTCCATCCGGGTGGCGGGCGTGGAGCTGATGTCCACGCGGCGCTACCATTCGGAGGAGCAGCTCGCGGAGCTGATTTGCAGGCCGCTGGAGAGGAGCAGTGGGGCGCGTGTCCTGATCGGCGGGCTGGGGTTCGGGTTCACGCTCAAGGCTGCGTTGCGCGTGCTCCCGGCGGATGCGCGAGTGGTGGTCGCGGAGATCGTGGGCGGGATCATCGAGTGGAACCGCAATCCCGAGTACCCGCTCGCCGCCGATGCGCTGGCCGACCCGCGCGTGGATCTGCGGCACGCCGACGTGGCCGACGTGCTGCGCGAGGGCCGCGGGGCGTACGATGCCATCATGCTGGACGTGGACAACGGCGCCGATGCGCTGACCACCGGCGGCAACGCGGAGCTCTACCGGAGCCGCGGCGTACGGGTTGCGGCGGACGCGCTGCGCCCCGGCGGCCGGCTCGCCTACTGGTCCGCCGATGACGATCCGCGCTTCGAGGCCGTGCTGCGCGCCGCGGGGCTCAGCGTCGAAGTCGTCCGCGTGCGGGCGCACGCCACCGCCGGCGGACCTCACACGCTGTTCCTCGCACGATCCTCCACGACGTAACGCCTTCCGCCAACCGGAACCCCATGCCCACCAGCCGCACGCTCAAGTGCCCGACCTGCGGAGCGCAGATCCAGGCCGCCGACATGAACCTGAGCACGATGTACGCGCGCTGCCGCGAGTGCCAGTCGCTCGTGGACCTGGACGCCGCGCCGAGCGCCGCACCCGCCGAGCGCGACAGCACCGCCGGGGCCGTGCTCATGCAGGACGGTTCGCTCGCGCCGGCACCGCCGCTCCCGGTGCCGCTCCCGGAGCGCCTGACGGTGCACACGGCCGGGGGCGGGCTGCGCATCGAGCGGCGGTGGTACGCGTGGACGGCCATCTTCCTGGTGTTCTTTTGCGTGGTCTGGTTCGGGTTCCTGGCGTTCTGGTACCTGATGGCGTTCAGCACCGGGGCCTGGCTGCTGATGCTCTTTCCGCTCCTGCACGTGGCGGTGGGGCTCTTCCTGGCCTACTTCACGGCCGCGCTGTTCGTCAACACCACCGAGATCGTGGTGGCGGATGGAGTCCTGACGGTGCGCCACGGGCCGCTCCCCTGGCTGGGGAACCGCCAGATCGCCACCGATGCGCTGGAGCAGCTCTACTGCGAGGAGCACGTCAGCCGCACCCGCAACGGCACCACGATCACGTACTCGGTGCGGGCGCGCGGCAAGGATGGCCGCATGGTCAAGCTCGTCACCGGCCTTCCGGAGCGCGACCAGGCGATGTACATCGAGCAGGAAGTCGAGCGGCACCTCGGCATCGCCGACCGGCACGTCTCGGGACAGGTACGCCGGTAGCTCTCAGGAGGATCGGGACAGCTCGAACCCGCCTGCCCGCAACGCCTCGAGCAGCTCCCCCGCATCCACCTGCGCGTGCGGCGGGATGACGCCCGCGCCGTCCATCCGCCCCTCCACGATGGCGCGGACGGCGAGGACGGCGGGGATGACGGCGAGCCGGTACGCATCGCGCGGGGCGGTGAGCACCAGGCGGACGATGGCGCCCGATGCATCCTCCACCTCGCACCCGAACCCGCCGTGCTCCCGCCCCAGCAGGCGCACGAGGGGGAGCGCGGCGGGCATCGTGCGCGTCATTGCGGCGCGCAACGCGGGGACACGCGCCGCCAGCGCCAGCACGCCCGAGAGGCCGGCGACGTTGGGATCGACGAACGCCTCCGCCGTCGCCATCGTGGGGTGAGAGAGCGGGAGAAGGTCGCCGTCCGGTGTGTCGAAGATCCAGCCGCGGTGGGCGCCCAGCGCCGTGCCCGCGCGCCAGCGCCGCGATTCGGTGAAGCCGCGCACCTGGCGCACCGCACCATCGCGCAGCACGGGGATGGGGCGCCCCAGGCCCGCCAGCATCGATGCGGCCGTCGCGGCGACGGCGGTGTAGCGCGTGGTGGGGACGAGGAAGGCGGTGAGGCGGACCGGATGCGGCAACCCGCTCCACGCCACCATCGCGGACGACACGGCGGAGCAGGTGCTGCACGCGGGAAGGAGGCGCACGCCGGCCTCGGCGGCTCGTTCGCCGAGCGCCAGGATCGAGCGCACGTAGGCCGATGCGTCCGCGATGTCCACCACGTCGCATCCCAGCTCGATGGCGGCCTCGGCGAGCGCGGGGGTGCGCGCCTGGAAGGGGCCCGCCGCGTCCAGCACCACGTCGTCGGGGCGGAGGGCGCGGCGCAGCGATGCGGGGTCCTCGGCATCGAGCGCGAGCTCGGCGGAGCGGCGGGCGGCGGCGAGCGCCAGGATTCCGGCATCGCGCAGGAGCCCCATCGCGGCGCGGCCAAAGAAGCCGGTGCCGCCCAGCACCACGACCCGTGTCATCGCAGCGCCCGCCCGAGCAGGAGCGCGAGGAGCACGAGGGCGGGGAAGAGGACGCCCGAGCTCGCCACCAGCCCCGCCGCCGACCCGATCGCGCCGCAGACGCTGAGCACGATCCCCGCCGTCCAGACGATCCACGCCAGCGCGCGCACGTGCCGCGGGAGCCCCGGCGTGCCGAGCGTCAGCACGATCCCCGCGACGGTGTAGAAGCCGTTCGCGAAGACCGCCGTGAGCACCGTCCCGGTCCGCTGCACCGCGACGAAGTGGGCGACGTCGCTCGCCAGCCACGGAAGCCACCCGACGTACAGCGCCTCGCCCAACAGGTCGCACGCCAGGCCGGCGCCAGCCACCACGAGCGCGGCGATCCCGAGGCGGCGATTGCGCACGGCGGGGGCCCACCACGCGTAGAAGGCCAGCACGCTCATCCCCGCCGCCATCCACACGGCGAAGCCCGCGCGCCAGAGACCGGTGTGGGCGGCCACGTACGCCGCGCGCGCCGCGGGGTCCGCCTCCGCCTCCGTGCCGCCGCGCAGCACGAAGAGCATCGCCAGGCCCGCGGCCGCGTGGAGCGCCGCGCACAGGTACGGCGCCGCGGCGCGTACCCGCTCCCCTACACGCTTTCCTTCCAGCAGGAATGCGCCAAAGGGGACCCACCAGACCAGGTCGTTGAGCGCCAGCAGCGCGAGCATTCGCAGCGGCAGGTCACCCCCGCGCGCCGCGGTCAGCGCCAGCCCCACCGGCCCCAGCACCTTCCCGAGCAGCCCGACAGCGATGATCGGCCACGCCTCCTCCAGCCGCCGCGCGGCGTGCAGGTAGAGGAGGCCGTACACCCCCACGACCATCCCCAGGCACCCCCAGACCGACGGGTAGCGGGGCGCCTCCATCTCAAACCATCGAAAAAACGCGCCGGGAAAGAGCCCCGCCCACGCCCCGAACGCCAGGTTGTACGCGCCCGCGATCACGAACAGCACGCGGTACGCATCGCGGCGGAACTCCCGTGCGTCGGTCATTCGTTCAGCGGAAGGGGAAAAGCGCCTCACACAGAGACACAGAGGAAACAGCAAGGAAGAAGAGAACTCCCTGAATGCCTCTGCGCCCTTGCCGTACCCCTCTGTGGCTCTGTGTGATGGTTGTTCCTGGCGGGCATGATAGCGAAGCCATAGCATCTTGGGGAGTGCGATTTGCAGAGGCGCGGCGAACCCTCACCAACCGCGCCGGAGGCAGGACTGATGGATACACGGACCCTCGGCTCGCTCACCGTTTCGGTGGTCGGGCTCGGATGCAACAACTTCGGCCCGCGGCTGGACGCGGAGTCCACCCGCGCCGTGGTGCACGCCGCGCTGGACGCGGGCGTCAACTTCTTCGACACGGCGGACATCTACGGCAAGGGGCTCAGCGAGGAGTACGTGGGCCGCGCCCTCGGCTCGCGCCGCGGCGAGGTGGTGCTCGCCACCAAGTTCGGGATGAAGATGGACGACGAGCGCCACGGCGCGCACCCGGACTACATCCGCCGCGCGGTGGAGGACAGCTTGCGCCGCCTGGGCACCGACCGCATCGACCTGTACCAGCTCCACACGCCCGACCCGTCCGTCCCCGTCGCGGACACGCTGGGCGCGCTGGACGAGCTGGTGAGGGCGGGCAAGGTGCGCGAGATCGGGTGCAGCAATTTTTCGGTGGAGCAGCTCCACGAGGCGCGCGACGTGGCCCCGGGCGCGCGCTTCGAGAGCGTGCAGAACGAGTACTCCCTCTTTCACCGCGACCCCGAGCAGGGCGTGCTGGACGAGTGCGCGCGGCAGGGGCTGGCCTTCATCCCCTACTTCCCCCTCGCCAGCGGGCTGCTGACGGGGAAGTATCGCCGCGGCCAGGCTCCGCCGCAGGGCACGCGCATCACCTCCGGCGGGCGATACGCGGATCTGCTCACGGACGAGAACCTGGAGCGCGTGGAGCGGCTGGCGCGGTACGCGGAAGAGCGCGGGCGCACGCTGCTGGAGCTCGCCTTCGCCTGGCTTCTGGCGCGCCGCGAAGTCGTCTCCGTCATCGCCGGCGCCACCTCCGCCGATCAGCTCCGCGCCAACGCCGCCGCATCCGCCTGGCAGCTGACCGATGCCGAGCGCGCCGAAGTGGACGCGCTCGTGCCGGCATCCGAATAGCCTCACGCTAAGCCGCGAAGTCGCAAAGAAAGAACTTCCGCCGTCCTTGCTTTGCGTCTTTGCGCCTTCGCGTGAGATTGCAGTTTCGCCGCCGCGGCTCCATTCTCAGCGGGTTCAGCCGAATGGACTTTCAACGATGCGAGTTCCGATGACGATCCGAAGCCCGCTGCTGGGGACAGCGCTTCTCCTGGCAGCCGCGTGCGCGCCCGCCGCCGATCCACAGCCAGCTCCAGCACCCGCGCAGGACTCGATGGCGGCGCGGGTGGCCGCGTACCGCACGGTGCGCCTCACCGCGGACCTGAGCGCCCTCACGCCCGCGGAGCGCAGGATGATCCCGCTCCTGATCCAGGCGTCGCGCGAGATGGACGACATCTTCTGGATGCAGGCGTACGGGAGCCGCGATTCGCTCCTGGCATCGCTGCGCGACCCCAGCACGCGCCGCTTCGCCGACATCAACTACGGGCCGTGGGATCGCCTGCAGGGCGATGCGCCGTTCGTGGCGGGCGCGGGCGCCAAGCCGCTGGGAGCGCGCTTCTATCCCGCGGACATGAGCAAGGAGGAGTTCGAGCGCGCTGTGGCCGGCGGTGGGGCGCGCGCGGACTCGCTGCGCAGCCTGTACACGCTGGTGCGCCGCGAGGGAGGACGGCTGACGGCGGTGCCTTTCCACGTGGCGTACGCGCCGCAGATGCGCCGCGCCTCCGCGCTCCTTCGCCAGGCGGCGGCGCTGGCACCGCAGGCGTCGCTGCGCCGCTACCTGGAGCTGCGCGCGGACGCCCTCCTCAACGACCAGTACCAGCCCAGCGACCTGGCCTGGCTGGACATGAAGGACAACACGCTGGACGTGGTGATCGGCCCCATCGAGACGTACGAGGACGCCCTCTTCGGCTACAAGGCGGCGGCCGAGGCGTACGTGCTGGTCAAGGACCTGGAGTGGAGCCGCCGCCTGGCGCGCTACGCCGCCTTCCTTCCCGAGCTGCAGCGCGGCCTTCCCGTTCCCGCGGAGTACAAGCGCGAGACGCCGGGCACCGACAGCGACCTGAACGCCTACGACGCGGTCTTCTACGCGGGGCAGGCGAACTCGGGCGCCAAGACGATCGCCATCAACCTCCCCAACGACGAGGAGGTGCAGCTCCGAAAGGGAACGCGGCGCCTTCAGCTCAAGAACGCGATGCGGGCCAAGTTCGACGCCATCATGGCGCCCATCGCGCGGCTCCTGATCGCGCCGGACCAGGTGGCGAACGTGACCTTCGACGCCTTCTTCGAGAACACGATGTTCCACGAGGTGGCTCACGGACTGGGGATCAAGAACACCATCAACGGCCGTGGCACCGTGCGCGAGGCGCTGCGCGAGCAGGCGGGCGGGCTGGAAGAGGAGAAGGCGGACGTGCTGGGCCTCTACATGGTCACGCAGCTCTCCCGCCGCGGCGAGATGAGTGGCGCCGCCATCCAGAACAACTACGTCACCTTCCTGGCGGGCATCTTCCGCTCGGTACGCTTCGGCGCGACGTCGGCGCACGGGCGCGCGAACATGGCGACGTTCCACTTCCTGCAGGAGCGCGGTGCCTTCACCCGCGACCCCAGCGGCACGTACCGCGTGGACCTGCCCAAGATGCAGGCGGCCATGGACGCGCTCGCCGCCGAGATCCTGCGCATGCAGGGCAACGGCGACCACGCGGCGGTCAAGGCCTTCATGGATCGCTACGGCGTGGTCGACCCGCAGCTTCGCGCCGACCTCGACCGCGTCAGCCGCGCCGGCATCCCCGTAGACGTTGTCTTCGAACAGGGCACGAACGTCCTGGGGCTCTGAACAGCAATCTCACACAGAGACACAGAGGCACAGAGAACTTCCTTGTCTTTCTTCTGTGGTCTCTGTGTCTCTGTGTGAGGCCAGTCGTTTCCTGAATGCACAACGATCTCCGCGACCTCCTCGCCGATGGCGCGCTGGGGCTGCGAGTGGCGCCGTCGCTGATGGGCGCGGCCGAGGAGTGGGTGTATCCGCTTCCGCCCGCGGGCGCGATGTCGGTGCGCGCGCTGATCGAGGTCGTTGAAGGATGCGCACCTCCGCGCCCGGGCGGCACGCCGGCGGTACGCGCTCCAGGGATGGAGGGGTGGATCGAGGGAGAGCGCGTCGTCCTGGTCGGGGCGGGCGGGGATGTGGGGGGGATGGTGGAGCTGGATTCGCTGCGGGCCCGCGTCGAAGTAGCCGCGGACGCGCAAGAGTCACTCGAGGGGAGGCTCCGGGTGCGCGAGGCGCTGTCGATCTCGGCGGCGCTCCTGCTCGCGCGGCAGCACCGGGCGCTGCTGCACGGGGCGGCCGTCGTCGCGCCGGGCGGTGGGGCGTGGGTGCTGGTGGGCGACACGCACAGCGGCAAGACCACCACGTGCGCCAACCTGGTCCGCGCCGGGCACGGCTACCTGGCGGACGACCAGGTGGTGGTCCACGCGGACGACGCCGGCGCGCTCGTCGCCACCGGTCTTCCCCGCCGCTTCACCCTGGACGACGGCTTCGCGCGCGGCGAGTCGCTCGGCGTGCGCTCCCCCGTGGATCCCGACGAACTGTTCGGCCCCGGAAGCCGCCGCGCGTCGGCGCCGCTGGCGGGGGTGCTCTTTCCGCGCGTCGAGGCGGACGAGCCCACCCGCACGGAGCCCGCGTCCGCCGCGGACGCCCTCACCCGGCTCCTGCGCAACTCACCCTGGCTCGCGGCGGACCCGGTTTCCGCCCGCCCCCTCCTGGCCCTCCTCGCCCGCATCGCGCGCCTCCCCGCACACGACGTGCGCCTGGGACGCGATACCTTGGACAAACCCGCACACTTGGCGGCGCTTCTCGCGTTGGCAGGGGCGCAAAATCGTACATGAGAACGGGTTGCAGTTTCGCGCGACCACAAAGAAGTGCTTGACAACCTCGGGGGGAGCGACGATTATAGTCCCGCGAAATGGACCCGCTGCACCGCCTCCGCTGTTCCCGCGATTGATTCTGCCCGACTTCCCAGACCACACCATGCACATGGCGGAGCAGCCAAACTCCCCGTCCCACGCCCCGTCGCCGGTCGCGCCGAGGCAGCCGTTCACGCCGCCCACGGTGGAAGATGCCGGGCGGCTTACCGAGATCACCCTGCAGTTCAGTGGCGGCGGACCGTTGATCGTGGACCGCCGGCTGTAACTGCCCCGGCCGGCGGCACCGCCCGCCGGCCGATAGCGCCACCCAGTCCCGCCACACCGCATCCTCCACCTTTTAGTAGGGCCAGGGTACACGTGTCGTATCATCGTGCCATTCGCGGCATGGCGCTGCTCCTAGCACTCAGCGCCTGCGCGGACCAGCCCACAGCCCCACCCGTAGAGAAGGCGCCGACCGGTCCGGCCCCGCTCCCGGTGGGGGTGTACGAGTTCAAGATGACGGGCATCGGCGGCCCCACGCCGTCCAGCAGCGCCAGCGCCGTCCGGCTCACGCCGGAAGGGGCGAGCATGGCGCTGACCCCCGTCACCGCCGCCATCAGCATCGAGCAGATCTCCGCGAGCTCCTTCATCGAGGGAAGCCGCGGCGAGGGCGGCCAGCGGTACATCTCCTTCACCTATCGCCTGCGCAACGGCACCGGCGCGCCGCTCACCAACCTCACCTTGATTCCGGTGATGACGGCCACCGCCCTCGCGGGCACGCCGTTCTCCTCGGTCAAGCTCTTCGACGGCAGCGACGCCGTGGCGCCGCTCCCGTCGAAGATCGTTCCCACCGGCGCCGTGGCGATGGGCGGGGACGGGAAGATGCGCTCCATCTTCCCCGACGCGCTCCAGGTGTTCGAAGAAACCGAGGTCGCCGGCATCACGCTCCCCGCGGGCGTAACGGGGATCATGCCGTACGGCTTCGTGGTGCGTAACCCCTCCAATGCCAGCAGCCGCACGCTGCCGGTGGCCGCGTCGGACAACGACTACGCCGGCGTGGTGACGCTCACCTACCGCCTGCCGCTCTCCCCCGCGGGCAACGCGAGCGACATCTTCTCCGTGGTCGTGAAGCTGATCGCGGTGCAGGACAGCGAGACGCGCATGACGGAGTCGATCGAGGAGAGCACCGACACGACGGCGGTGCGGCTCCTGAGGGCACGCGCCACGGCGCTCGGCGCCACGGCGGTGACGGTGCTTCCTGGCAGCCCGGCGCGGTCGCCCTTCGTGACCGACTACCCCGGCCAGCGCAGCATCTGCACCGTGCGCACCGCCGGCATCGCGGGCGCCCCGGAGACGACGATCACCGAGCCCGCCTCGTACACCCGGCTCGCCCTGTTCCGCCCCGGCGAGACGCTGGACCCCTGCGACGCGAACTTCACCACGGGCGACGCGCAGGTGGCGCACTATGGGATGCCGTACCCGGTCGTGGTGCGGTCGATGGACCGCTACGGCAACGTGAACGCGCTGACCGCGGACACCACGGTGCTCACCTCCACGGACCTCTCGGCGACGATGCCGGCGGCGGCCGGCCTCCTGGCCGGGGCCGCGACGCAGGTGGCCAGCTACACCACCTACGGCACCTCCACCCTGTTCGCCCGCGGCCGCCGGCTGGAGGGGCAGACCACGGTGCTCGTGAACGGGATGACGCGCAACTGGACGGGGGCCGTGAACACCATGTGGCCGGAGAACGGCAACTGGGCGCAGAACATGACCACCGGCGTGCAGGACTCGGTGATCATCCCCGGCGACCGCCCCAACTACCCGCTCCTGGTGGCCAACCAGACCATCGCGGGAGTCACCATGACGGACGGCGCCGCCGTGCACCCCTTCATCAACCTCGGCTCCTTCGACTTCACCGTGAACGGACCGGTGCAGATCGGGAACAACGGGCAGATCCTCGGAACGGGGCGGCTGATCCTGGCCGGCACCGCGAGCACGGTGGGCGGCGGGCTCAGCAACTTCAGCGTCCGCAACCTCCGCGTGCTGGGAACATACTCCGTCACCAGCAACATCAACGTCACGGGCGGCCGCATCGTGGTGCAGGGCGGCAGGCTCAGAAATGCCGGCTTCCGCATCCGCGTCCGGCCCTCGTAAAACGTCCTCCAGCCACCACCCCTTACCAACGGTATCCAGATGCAGCGCATCGTGAAGACTCTGCTCGCCGCCGCGGCGCTCACCGCCACCGCAATGCCGGCCGCCGCGCAGTCCGACATCCTCCTCCAGCTCCGCTCGGGCTCGCCCGCGGGCGACCGCTTCCGCGTGGACAGCGCCGGCGGCGTGGTGGCGCTGGGGCAGATCGGCTACGGCATCATCCCCGCCTCCGGCCCCGGCTGGCGGATGATGTGGCACCCCCAGAAAGTCGCCTTCCGCGCCGGCTACGCCGACCCGGGCAACCAGTTCGACGAGTCCAACATCGGCTACTACTCGTGGGCCGGCGGCGCGCTGAACATCGCGGCGGGGATCTACTCCTTCGCCATGGGCAACCAGAACACCGTGGAGGCCTCCGCGCAGTGCGGCATGGCGCTGGGGAGCGGCAACAAGGTGTGGGGCTCGGGCACCGAGATCGGCACCTGCGGCATCGCCCTCGGCCTCAACAACGACGTCAGGGACCAGGCGGGCGTCGCAATCGGCCACAACAACTGGTCGGACGGTGACGCGGCGGTGGCGATCGGCTACACCAGCACGGCCGACGCGGACTACTCGATGGCCTTCGGCTACCGCGCGAGCACCAACGGCCACACGGGCGCCAAGGTGTTCGGCGACGCCTCCACCACGGACTCCATCGAGGCCGTCGCCAACAACGAGTTCGCCGTGCGCGCCGCGGGCGGGTACCGCTTCCGCACCAACGCCACCCTGACCACCGGGTGCAACCTCCCGGCCGGCTCCGGCGTCTTCTCCTGCTCGTCCAGCCGCCTGCTCAAGGAGCGCTTCGAGGGGGTCGACAGCAACGACATCCTCAGCCGCATCCGCGGGGTGCCGGTGAACCGGTGGAGCTACACGGCCGAGGGTACGCAGGTGCGGCACATCGGCCCCTTCGCCGAGGACTTCCACGCCGCGTTCGGGGTGGGCGTCGACAACAGGAGCATCGGCCTGCTGGACATCGCAGGGGTGAACTTCGCCGGCGTCAAGGCGCTGGACGAGCGCACCACGCGCCAGGCCGCCGAGATCGAGGCGCTGCGCGCCCGCAACGCCGAGCTGGAGGCGCGTCTCGCCCGCCTGGAAGCGCTGATCGGCCAGCAGCCCAAGCCCTGATCCGCGCCCGACCGTAGCCGAGGCCGCCCACGACGTGCTCGTGGGCGGCCTCTCGCCGTTCGCGGCTTCCGTTCTCTCAACAGATACCCAGCTACACGTATGCCGATCCGCATCACCGCCGCCGCCCTGCTGACGATCGCCGCCCTGGCCGCCTGCCGCGGCGACGACGACGCGCCGCAGCAGAGCCCCCCCGCCCCCGCCGAGGACCAGGAGACGGTGCTGGAAGTGCCGCAGCCGGTGCTCACCCCCGCCGAGTCCGCGGCGGTGGTCCAGGCGCGCGCCGCCTACAGCGACTCCATCACCCGCGCCGTCCGCGGCGTGGATACGAAGACGGCGCCGCACAAGGAGACGAAGGCGGCCCAGCTCGCCCTGTGCCGCACCCAGGCCGCCCAGGCGGAGGGCACCATCCGCGAGCACCTCCTGGCCGCCTGCAAGCGCATGGAAGCGCAGCCGAGTCCCCCGGGTAGCCAGTAATCAGCCCCTTGCCCGTCGTCCGCACCTCGTGGATTCAGGAGCCCGCACCAGGAGCGAATGATTCGCCGCTGAACCCACGCAAAGTCCGCCTGCGCTGACTGCCGGTCTGATCCCGCGTTTCTCGAGCCGGCTTTAGCCGCCTTCGCGTGGTTCCAGCCGGGGGCTTTAGCCCCCGGCGATGCGGCCCCCCGCCGGCCCCCTCGGCGATGCGGCCCCCGGGCCGGCCCCCGTCGACGCGGCCTCCCGACCGGGCCCCCGACTCCCGCGGAAGCCAGCGCCCCCCAAACCACAGCAGCCCGCCAGGATCTCCTGGCGGGGCGCCGTCGTGGTCCGCCGGGGCGGCCTCAGCTGTCCTGGTACGTGTAGCCGGTGCCACCGGGCCACGCCGCTTCCGTGACGTTGGCGCAGGTGACGCGCGAGCCCGCGGTGGTGGTGTACAGGACCTGGCAGGTGCGGGTCTTGAACTTCCGGTGCACGAAGTCGGCCGTGTACTGGCTCTGGGTGACGCCCGTGATCTGGATGCCCACGTCGTCCGTGAGGCGGAAGTTGCCGGTGGTGAACGGCGAGGCCACCGTGCCCGAGGCCTGCACCCCGGTCATGTAGCGGTCGTGCCGGTTGTAGTGCTGCTCCTGCGCGGTCATGAAGTTCTTGGCGTCGCTCTCCATGGCTCGCTCGTACGCGTCCAGCTTGGTCTCGCCGAAGTTCATCTGCGCGACACCGACGAGGATCGCAATCACCGCCACCACGGCGATCAGCTCGATCATGGTGAAGCCGCGCCGGGCACGGCGCGCGGTACGGCGGAGGGTGTGGTGCATCATGGTGCCTCCAGGGGGAGTGAGTGGTTCAGTGGTGGGGAGCGGAGCTAGCGGCCTTCCCCGCGGCGCCACGACGGCGTCTGCAGATAGATACCGCGGGTCCGCCTGGGCGGTTCCCGAAAACGCAAACTCGTTTACCCCGTTTGGAAAAAAGACCTCACACAGAGCCACAGAGGCAATGGAGAGAAAAGAGAAAGAGGTTCTGTGGCCTTTCCGTGCCCCTCCGTGTCTCTGTGTGATGCTTTTTCGTAGATGGTATCACACGGTGGCCGCGAGCCCAACGCCCATGCGCGCCGCGAGCTCGCCCACGACGCGCTGGCGGACGAGGGAGACCGCCTCGCCGAGCGTGCCGAAGACCCCCACGCCGTCCACCGCCTTGGAAGCCCACGCCGGAGCGCCGCCGGGGTTCAGGATCTCCTGCATCTCGTCCAGCGGCACGCGGTCGGAGAGGTCGCGCTTGTTGTACTGCATCACCAGCGGCACGCGGCGCAGGTCGTTGGAGTTGTCGATCAGGATGCGCTGCAGGTCGTCCAGGGCGTAGCGGTTGGCCTCCAGGCGGCGCGCCGAGCTGTCCGCCACGAACACCACCGCATCGGGCTTGCGCAGCACCAGCTTGCGCGCGCCGATGTACTGGATCTGCCCCGGCACCGTCTTCAGGTTGATGGTCAGCCGCCACCCTTCCGGCAGCTCGCCGAGCTTCACGGGCAGGAGGTCGTAGAAGACGGTGCGCTCCCCCTCGGTGTTGATCCCCACGAGCTCGCCGCGCCCCATCGCCGCCTGGATGTACTCCAGGTTGGTCGTCTTCCCCGAAAGGCCGGGCCCGGCGTACACGACGGTGGCGCGGGCCTCGCGGCGCGCGTTGTTGTAGTCCGGCATGGTCGCCCCTCAGGCGTGGGAGGTGAAGGCCCGCACCGCGGCAGGCGGGGCCTTCTGCGCGAGGGCCTCGCGGAACAGCCGCGGCTGGGCGGCCAGTCCCAGCCGCGCCGTCTCGTCGGCGAACGCCTGCTCCGCCGCGCGCAGGTCGGCCACGCAGACGGGGGAGTCCAGCGCGACCTGGCGGGTCTGGAGCCCGCCCAGCACGTCGCCGATCAGTCCGTAGGCCAGGAGCCGCGCGCGCTCCTCCGGCTCCAGCAGCGGGAGCCCGAAGCCGCCGCGCCCGGGCAGGCGCAGGGCAGTGTCCTCGCGCGATATCAGCACGGTGGCCTCCTCCATCTCGCCCGGCGTCGAGCGCACGGGGAACGCTTCGTCCGCCGGCTCGCGCCACACGGCCGAGGCCGCTGCCGGCGCCGCGGCGGGGATCGGCGCCGCGATCGGGGCCGGCGCTTGAGCGGAGAGGCGCATCCGCACCACCAGCACGCCGGGCTCCTGCGCGTCGGGGCGCAGCTCCAGCACCTCGCCACCGCCGGCGCGGATCGCGAACCGCTCCTCGAACTCGCGCCCGGCCCGCCGGTGCGCCTCCATCAGATCCGCAAGGCTGCTCATCAGCCGGCTCCTGTCAGGGAAGGGGGATTCGCGCCACCAGGACGCCCTTTGCGTCCCGCGGCACCACGACCGCCACCGTTTCGCCGTTCACGCGCGCGAATGCCGCCAGCCCGGAGAGCTTGCCCAGCACGATCCTCCCCTGCCGCACCATGTCCCGCGCGCCGTAGACCTCCACCGCGTCCTCGGTGACCACGGCGAAACGGCTGACGGCGCCCTCCTCGCGCAGCCAGACGGCGGCCTGCACTCCCGGAATCGCCAGCGTCTCGCGGAGGCGCAGCGCGTCGTCCAGGACGTGGATGCGGTCGCGGTCCAGCACCAGCACGCGCGTGCCGTCCTCCGATACGTCCAGCGCGCGCGTCTCGGTGATGCGGTTCTCGCCCAGCAGGTTGCGGAAGGCGAGCAGCGACACGACCGGTGGCTGCGTACCCTGAGCGGTGGGCCCATCCGGCCGGTCCAGGCGGATCAGCGGCACGTCGAGCTTGCAGTCCGAGACCTTTGGATCCAGCCCCACGTACACGGCGCCGTTGGGGTAGGGCGAGCCGGCGATGGCGGTGCCGCCCGCGTTCAGCAGGTTGCAGCGGCCCACGTTGCCCGCCTGGTAGACGATGCTGTCGCGGCCGGTCGGGATGGAGGCGTCCAGTGTGGTCAGCTCCGCCGGGATCGAGTCCTTGGCGACCGTCTCCAGGTTGAACTGCGGCGGGGTGAGGAACGGGAACGCCGTGCGCCCCGCGAAGCCGATCTCGCGCAGCCCCACCCCCTGGCTCCCCCTGCTGGGATCCACCATCTCGCTGGATCCGAAGGCGGCCACCTCCGCGCAGTCGGCGCCCGAGCCCGCGCACGTCAGCGCCAGGTTGCGCGCGTAGGGGCGTACCTGGTAGCGGAAGTTCTGAAAGGAGGGGTTCCCGTTCTCGTCCAGCTGGCCGGTGCGGACGCGCATCCTCGCGAGCAGCGGGGGGATGATCGTCTTGGAGAGGAGCCGGTTCCCCGCCGCCACGTCGAACGCGGCGACCTCCACCCCCGCATCGGAGAGCACGCCCAGGCGCCCGCGCACGTACGCCAGCGCCTCCGGGTGCGCGCCGACCGTGAAGGCGGGGCGCAGCGCCAGCGTGGCGAGGTCCACCACCCCGATCGTCCCCTTCACCTGGTCCGCGAAGTACACCCGCCCCAGGTCGCGCGCGGCCGCGAGCGCCACCACTCGCCCCTCCACCGTCAGCAGGTGCCCCTCGTACACGATGGTCGGCTGCAGCGCCGCCAGCGCCAGCGACGCGGCGGGGACGGTGTCGCGGGTGGCGTACACGCGCTTCCCCTCGTCATCCACCAGCGCGCCGGTCAGGAAGACGCGCCGGCCGCGCGCCACATCGGCGGGGAGGTCGGTGAAGGAGACGGAGGCGCTGTCGCGCAACGCCGGCGCGGTGCCGGAGCGCCAGAGGACGTTGCGGGCGCTGTCCACCAGGAAAATCTCCGCCTGCACGCTCTTCCCACCACGCGCGTTCACGGGCAAGGAGAGGCGGTCGCCCTCGCGCAGCGCGAGCGTGTCGGTGCCCAGGCGCAGGATGGGCGCGTCGGCGGAGACCGGGGTTTCGGTGTCGGGATCGAAGAGCCCCGGCTGGTCCACGCAGGCGGCCAGCGCCAGGGCGAGCGCACCCGCGGCCAGCGCGCAGCGCGCGGGCGGAATGTGGTATTGCATGGCTCAGGTTCGGCGAGGGTGCGGCGGGCGCCCGGTCTCCTGGCGTCATCGGAGGGCTCGGCCACCGGCGCCGATGCGGCAGGCAGGCGGAGATTCAATAAGCAGATACCCCGGGTTCAAAAAACGCGTTCACGACAGTAGAGACTCCACGGTTGTCGATTTAAGGAGAGTTAACTACGTTTATTGAACGTTTACAGGCAAAGGAGCTTAAACGTGCTTAACTTCCCTTAAGCGACAGGGTGTCTGGCATGGACCCGGTACACAATCCATTCGCTCCTGGCGCGGGATCCCGGCCGCCCGAGCTGGCAGGTCGTGACCCTATCATCGCGAGCGCGACTGTCGCTCTCAAGCGCATCGCGCTCGGACGACACGCAAAAAGCCAGATGCTGCTCGGGTTGCGTGGTGTGGGGAAGACGGTGCTGCTCCGGCGCATTCAGGAGATTGCGGACCAGCAGGACTACCTCACGCTCTTTGTCGAAGCATCCGAGGGGACGCGGATCGCTGACCTGCTCACCCCCGAGCTGCGCACGCTTCTATTCCGCGTCAGCGCCGTTGAGAAGGCAAGGGTCGTCGCAAACCGTGCGATGGGAGCCCTGCGCTCGTTCGCGAGCGCGTTCTCGGCGAAGTTCGGCGATGTCGAGTTCGGAGTGCAACCGGCGCCCATGGATGCGTCAGTCGGAGACATTCAGTCGGATCTGCCGAACCTGATCCGGCTTGTGGGCGAAGCCGCACGGGCCGCGGATCGTCCTGTCGGCATCTTCATCGACGAGGTGCAGTACCTCCAGCGTGATGAACTCGGCGCGCTGATCGGCGCCCTGCACCAGGTCGGACAAAAAGGTCTCCCGATCGTTGTATTCGGAGCCGGGCTTCCGCAGCTGGCGGGGATTGCGGGCAACGCCAAGTCGTACGCCGAGCGGTTGTTCGACTTTCCCCCTATCGGCCCGCTCGGGGTGGAAGAGAGCAAGCACGCGGTGCGAGAGCCTATACGCGACACCGGAGGCGAGATCACGGAAGAGGCGCTCGACGGGATCGTACAGAGCACCCGTGGCTACCCGTACTTTCTCCAGGAGTGGGGATACCACAGCTGGGATCTCGCCGCCGAGTCACCCATCGTGCTGGAGGACGTGTCCCGAGCCACTGCCCAGGCGACCACGGCGCTCGATGCGAGCTTCTTTCGCGTACGATTCGACCGGCTGACTCCTCGCGAGCAGGACTACCTGTGCGCGATGGCATATCTCGGATCGGGGCCTCACCGCTCGGGCGACGTCGCGGCAGCCCTGAACATCGACGTCACGACCGCCGGCTCGCTCCGCACCGGCCTGATTCGCAAGGGGATGATCTATGCCCCTGCGCACGGCGAGACCGCTTTCACCGTGCCGATGTTCGACGAGTACATGCGCCGCGCAATGCCCGACTGGCGTGCGCCGTCGTCTCCACAAAAAAGGTCGAAGAAGAGGGGTCAGTAGCCGTCGCGCCGGAGTAAGACAGTAACCGAACCATTCAATTCAGATCACTGGTCCCGGATCGGTCGCCCGGTGACGGTGACCGCCCCGTCCGGGTGCACGTGGGGGGTGATGATGATGACCAGGTCGTTGTGGTTCTCGCTGGTCGACTCGTTGCGGAAGGCGCGGCCGACCACCGGAAGCTGCGACAGAAGGGGGAAGCCACTGGCGGTCTGCGAGCGGCCGTTCACCGTGAGGCCGCCGATGACGATGGGCTCGTCGTTGCGGACGGTGACCTCGGTGAAGGCGGTCTGCTTGCCGCCGGTGATGGAGCGTCCGGCGGGGTCCAGCTGCCCGCCATCGCGGACCAGCTCGATGTTGACGCGCACCATGTCGTCGCCCAGGTAGTGCGGGGTGACCTTGAGGCGCGTGCCCGTCTCGAACTGGCTGAACCCGCCGCCTCCACCGCCGCCGCCGAGCTGCGTCCCTGCCGGGGCGCCGGCGGAGCCGCCGAGGGAGCCGCCCGTCTGCCCGCCGCCGGGGTAGCCGCTCTGGCCGCCGCCGTGCGCTGGCCCCTGGAAGGGGACCGCCCCGCCGCCGACGCCCGCGAACACCCCGTAGCCCGGGTTGGGGAGGATGATCTGGTCGCCCACCAGGATCTCGGAGGTGCGCCCCGAGGTGGCGGTGATGGGGGTCGTCTCCGTCTCGGCGATGCCGTTGTCGTCCAGCGCGTCCACGAAGGCGTCCAGGCGCAGCGTCCCCAATCCCGCCAGGCGGCGCAGGACGCGGAAGGCGGGGCCGCCCTCGCTGCTGAGCCCGCCGCGCGGCGACTGGCTGCTCTGCCGCACGTCCACACCGGTGGTGAGGCGGCCGGTGCTGTCGTTGCTGAAGGGGACGAAGGAGTAGCTGAACCCCAGCTTGTGCAGCCGCGAGCGGTTCACGCTCACCAGCCGCGCCTCCACGGTGATCGTGGCCGGGCGCCGGTCCATCGAGTCCACCAGCGCGCGCACCTTGTCCAGCCGGTCGGGCGAGGCGTAGACGATGAGGTCCCGGCTGTTCTCCGGGTCGCCGAAGACCTCCACGCTGTTCTCGCTGCTGTCGCCCGCCGCCACCACCCGCTCCAGCGAGGGGAGGAAGTCGCGCGCGTACAGGAACTTGAGGCGCACCGGCATGGGGGTGCGCTCCACCTCCGCGCGTCCCTCCGTCACCACCTTGATGATCCCGGAGGGCTCCTGTACCGCGCGCAGGCCGTGGGCGGATAGGAGCGCCTCCAGCGCGATGTGCCAGGGGTACCCCGGGATCTCGGCCGTCACCACCTTTTCGCGCACGGCCCTCTCGTCCGAGGGGACGATGGCCACCCCGGCGCGCGCCGAAATCAGCGAGATGACGTCGGCCAGCGGGCGCTCGTAGACGGAAAGGTCCACCACCGGCGGCTCGCGTCCCGGCGGGGGGGTGATCCAGCGGCCGCGTTGCGGACGCTCCTGTTGCGGCCGCTCCTGCTGCGCCTGGCGGTCGCGGCGCGGCGGGTTGCGCGGCGCGGGGGCGGCGGGGGGCATCTCCAGCTCCATCTCTTCGGCGGCGCGGCGCTCGGAGGCGCTCGGCGGGGGCGCCACGGGGGCCACCACGGACGAGTCGGCGGCGGCGCGGGCGCGCATCTGGTCGAGCGTCACGAACGTTCCCTGGCGGGTGGCCGCCGACGCGCAGGCGCCGGCCACGACCGTCAGGGCCAGTGCGGCGAGGGCGGCGCGGAGGCGCGGCGCGGAGGCGAGCTGGGTGGGCATGGGCGGGTTGCGCAGGAGGTTCACGGCCGGGCCGCTTCGCCCGGGCGGGGGAGGCAGAGCACGATGTTGCGGGTGCTGCCGAGGACGTTCTGGCGGGCGGTGATGCAACCGCGCTGCACCGCCACCACCTGGTACTGACCCACGCGGTCGCCGGCGCGCACCACGGAGCGCCCGCCGTTCTTGCCGGTGAGCACCACCAGCGCGCGCGAATCGCGTGGGTCTCGCGGGTCGTGCACGATGCTGTGCACGCGCAGCTCGGGGAATCCGTCGCCGGTGTACAGCGCCTCCGGGGGGATCACGGGGTCGCGCCGGGTGGCGGAGCGCGGGTAGCTCCACTCGGCGGGTCCGGGTCCCTTCTGCGCGTGCGCGCGGGCCGCAGGGAGAACCGCGAGCGCGGCGAGAACGAGGAGGGCGCGCATCAGCGGGTGGCTCCGGAGAGGGGGACGGTCACCTCTTCGCCCACCTGCTGCACCAGGGCGGGCGCGGCGGGCGTGGGTGCGGCGGAGTCGTCCGCGGGCGCCGCGGCGCCGGCCACCGAGAACCAGTGCAGCGAAAAGTTTGCGACCACGTTGAACGGTGCTTCGCCGGACGGGATGGTCAGCACCGAGTCGGCGGGCGCCGTGGCGAAGGCGGGGCCGGCGCCCGGACGCGGCGCCTCGACGGAGGCGTTCATCAGCGAGTCCGGCACGACGGCCAGCCGCGCGCCGCGGATCTGCGTGAGGCGCGGCTGCGAGAGGAGCTCGGCCATCAGCGCGCCCACGTCGTGGTAGCGGCCGGCCACCAGCACCTTGAGCCCGTCCACCTGGAACTGCCCCTCGTTCGTGGGCTGCAGCGGCTGGTAGTTGTGCACGCGCACCCCAAGCCGGCGCGCGGCCTCGGAAAGCGCATCCACGAAGGGCTGCGTGCTCCCCGCGTTCCCGCCCTGCGGCGGAACGCGCATAGCGAGCTGGTCGGCCTCGCCGCGCGAGCGGCGGCGGAGCGCTTCCACGCTGTCCGCGCCCATCGCCATCTCGCGGGCGCGGGCGTCGCGGTTTGCGGTGCGCATCTCGGCGAGGGCCGCTTCGCGCTCGGCCAGCTCGGCGGCGCGTGGGCGGTACGTCTTCCAGAACCACATCCCCGAAAGGACGGCGGCGGCGAGGAAGACTCCCAGCGCGATTCGCGAGCGCAGGTAGGGGGCGAGGGTCACGGCGTGGGCTCCGGGGAAACGGCGGCCTGCTCTACGGGATACCCCGGGTCGGGCGTGCCGTCCCCGGCGGTGCCCGTGATCTCGTAGCGCACCACCGGAAAAGAGGCGATCTGCGTGCTGGTGGTGCCGGAGAGCACCGCGTCCTGGACCCCGGCCGATGAAGCCAGGCGGCGCTGGAAGGCGGCGGCCAACTCCACGGAGGGCGCGAAGCCGGTGACGCGGAAGCCGACGCCGCCGGTGGCATGGTCCTGCGAGGTCATCTCCATGCGGTCCACCCACACGTTCTCCGGCGCGGCGCTCCCCACGCGGTCCATCAGCCGCACCCACGCGAAGCGGTCCGGATCCAGCGCGCGGATGGCGCTCACGGTGGAGGCCAGGCGCGCCTGCTCGCGGGTCAGCGCCGCCACCCGCTTCAACGATCCGCGCAGCCGCACCGCGTCGCGCGCGGCCGCAGCGGACTCCTCCTCCACGCGCGCCTCGTGGGCGTCCAGGCGGGCGTTCCCCATCTTGACCCCACCGAACGCGGCGAGCGCGGCCAGGATGGCGCCGATCAGGAAGGGGTCGCGCGCGGCGGCCTGGAGCGATTCGCGAGGGGTGACGGGGCCTTCGGCGCGCCCCGCGTTGTCGATCCGCAGGTCGAGATGGATCACGGGTGCACCGGTGCGAGCGTGAGGTTTTCCAGCGCCAGCCCCGCGGCCACGGCCAGCGCGGGCGCGAATGGGAGGGGGGCGTCGCCGGTCGCGGGGAAGGGGGCGAGCGGGTCGAAGAGGTGCACCGGCACCCCTAGCGCCGCGCGGAAGCGCTCCGCGATGCCCGGAAGCCGCGCGACTCCGCCCGAGATCCACACCGCGCCGCTGCCGTCAGCGTCGCCCAGCACGCCGTAGCCGGCCGACATGGCCCCGGCGGCACGTCGTGCATCGCCCACCACGCGGCGCACCCACTCCTCAATCACCAGCTCGTCCATCCCGCCTGGCTCGAAGAGGAGCCCCTCGCCGCCGCGCCCGCAGCGCTCCGCCAGGTAGTCGACGCCCAGGTTGGCCTCGTACGCGGTCACGGGCACGCCCCCGTCCAGCACCGCGATCAGCATCCCGCCGAAGCCGCCGTGCAGGAGGACGGAGCGCGACCCGGCCATCACCCGCTCCGGGAAGGCCGCCGACCACGCGTTGGCCAGCGCCACGGGAGCCACCGTCACCGGCCCGGCGGCGAGCCCCGCCATCTCCGCCGCCGTCTGCAGCGCGCGGATCGTCTCCTCGCGCGCGGAGACGGTGAGGAGCGACATCAGTGCGGGATCGCCGCGGCGCACGTCGGGCTCCACCTCGGCGAAGGCGTAGCGTGCCGCCACCGTCTCCATCCCTCCCAGCCGCAGCGCCGGGTCCGCCTCCACCGCGTTGCGCAGCGCCGAGTCGTCCATGCGCGGGAGTTGCTGGCGCTGCACGCGCGCGTCGCCGGCGGGGACGGCGAGGGCGGCCGAGGCGCCGGTGAGGCCGCGGGCGCGCACCAGCCCGGCCAGGAAGGCGCCCGCCGCGGCCGGATCGGCGATGCGGCGGTCGCGAAAGAGGCCGGCGGGGGTGGGCTCGTCGGCGGCGTGCGTCACGCACACGCCCTCGTCGCCGCGGGCGACGCCCACCAGCTTGGTGCGGCGCTCGCCCAGGTCCACCCCCACAAAGACCGAGGCGCGGGCGTGGCCCCGGCGCGCGGGGAGGAGGGAGCGGATCCTGTCGGTGAACACGGCGGCTCTGCGGTGATGGGTTTGCCCGGTTCGGAAACCGCACTTCGCGGTACGGGGTATCTTCCTATGCCTGCGAACAGATACCGAGCATCCGCCGATCCGGTTCACGACCCGCTTCCCCGGCCCATGAAAGCTCCCCCCACGCGGGACCCCCGCGCCGGCTTCACCCTGATCGAGGTGATGGTGGTGGCGATGATCATCGTCGCCCTGACCTCGGTGGCGTTGGCCTCCAACCGCGAGAACCCGCACCGCCTGGTCTATCACGAGGCGCAGCAGATCCGCGCGGATGTCACCGAAGCCGTCTCGATCTCCGAGGCGCGCGGCGGAGACGCGCTGCTTGTGGCGAACGCCACGGTGAGAAGCAGGGTCGGCGGATTCTTCCTGGCGACGGCGGACACGACGGGCATGCGGGAGGCGGACGTGCTGGACCGCGAGCGGACGAGCTTGAATGCCGGAGTGCAGTGGGGTGCCGGCGCCGCCACCGCCGGCCCGCTGGGGAGCGCCACCAACGGCGGACCGGTCCCCCGGCTGGTGCGCTGCTCAGCCGGGCGCGGGTGCAACGTGGGTGTGGGCGGCTCGGTCACCTACTACCTGACGCACGCCCGCGACGCATCCGCAGTCGCCGCGGTGGTGCTGACGCCGGACGGGATCGCGCACCTGTACCGCTACATCCCCAACGGCGCCGCGTGGAGCACGGAGGCGCCGCGATGAGCGTCCGCCGCCATCGGTATGGGCAGGAGGGCTTCACCTTTTTCGAGGTGGTCCTGGCGCTGGCGCTGCTGGGGATCTCGCTGCTGACGCTGGTCCAGTATTCCGCCGACAACACGCGAGCCGACGCGGACCGCGCGGCGCGGCTGGTGGCGCACCGAACCCTGCGCAACGAGGTGCAGCGGCTGCGCGCCTCGGACCCGCTGGCGAACCCGGCTTCGGGGACGTTCCCGGTCAGCTTCTTCACCGATCGCGCGGGAAACCGGATCGCGGCGGCGGCGCCCGGCTCGCAGGCGGTCACGGTCTCCCGCGAGATCCGCTGCCTGGGCGGTGCCGAGGTGCGCGACAACGCCACCGCGCCCAACACACAGGCCGGGTGCGGCGCCGGTTCCGGGCCGGTGGCGCAGTTCACCGTTCGCGTCGTCTTCCCCTCGCGCTACACGGACGACGGCACGAGCGCCCTCGAGCAGACCATCACCCTCTGGCCCCGCGACCGCCACGGCACCGCGTGGTCGCCCGGAAGCTGATGCGCATCACCAGGATACCGAAACCGCAATCTCACGCGGAGGCGCGGAGACACGGAGAGAACTCCGTGTGCTCTCCTCAGCGTCTCTGCGTCTCCGCGTGAGCCATGCGGTTGCCGTTCGCCTTTCCAGAAGGAAGCAAGATGACGAGTCGAAGCGCGGGGTTCACACTGATCGAGATCCTGGGCGTGCTGGTCGCAACAGCCGTGATCGCCACGGGCGTGTGGTCCGTCACCGAGTCCGTCACGCGCGGGCACGTGCAGGCGATGAACGACGACGACCGCGCGAGCGCGGTGGCCTCCATCGACGGCGTGCTGCGCAACGCCCTGCGCCAGGCCACGCTGGGGACGCTCGCCGCCCCCAACGCGGGGCCGGTGCAGGTGCTGGTGGCCGGTACCGGCGCCGCATCCAGCGACACGCTGCTGGTGCTGCGCGCGGAGTACGCGCCCATCACCAACTCCACGCGCCCGTGCCCGGGCGGCGGCGCGTGCCTCCTGCTGGTGGGCGACCACAGCAGGGTGATCAAAGTAGGCGAGGTGCTGCTGGTGAGCGCGCCCGCCATGGGTGCCCGCGTGTACCGCGTGACCGGCGAGCCCCAGGCCACCCGCGCCGTCTGCGGCGCCGACTGCGAGGAAGAGGTCGTGTGCCCCACCTACACCGACGAAACCGCGGAGCAGGTGATGGTGGTCACCGGCGGCACGTACACCCGGGCCGCGCCCCCCGCGGGTCCCACGCCCGTAACCGCCTGCAGGCAGACGTACTACGAGGACGGCGGAGTCTGCACGGAGCGCCGCCAGCGGGCGAACGCGCCGCGGCCGAAGCGGACGTGGGACTGCCGCGCGCGGGGCCGGGTTTCCGCGTACACCGCGGTGCCCGTGGCGGAGATAACGGTCGCGCTCGGCTTCCCGGACGTCGGGTCGCCCACGCAGTCCGGCGCGTCGCTCACGCCGCGCGTGCGCACGCAGCGGGTGACTGCGTCGCGCTTCTTCGTGCGGCGCGACGGCACGCGCGGCGCGCCCGTGCTGGTGCGGCAGACGGGGCTGGACGACGGCGGCGCCTGGAACGCGGCGGTGCCCGTCGGCGGGCCTGTCGCCACGCTGGAGGTGGAGACGCTGCATACCGGCGAGACCGCGTGGCGGCGCGGTGTTGGCGTCGATGCCGCGGCGCTGGCGCACTCCACCGGCAACCCCAACTACGCCTACGCCTCCTTCCCCACTGCCACGGCCGAGCCCGGCTTCTCCTTCCGCCGCGGCTACCACGACGTGGGCGCGGTCCGCATCCGCTTCACCGTCCCCACGGACCAGGCGGACGGCACCGTGCGCAACGTGCCGTACGTGACCGTCGTGGCCACCAACGGCGGCACGCGCCACGGAAGCGAGGGGGGATGGTGACGCGCGCGGCGTTTCGCGGCGAGCGGGGGAGCGCCCTGGTGTGGGTGCTCGGCTTTATCGTGACGCTGGGGATCGTGATCAGCGCCAGCCAGCTCCTGGCGCGCATGGCGGAGCGGCGGATGTACGAGCGCAACTCCGTGTCGCGCACCGAGCTGGCGGCGGCCAGCGCCGTGGAGGTGCTCACCGACCGCGTCCGCGCCGTTGCGGCGCAGCGGCTTGGGAACCTCTCCTGGCCGGACATGTTCGCCATCAACATCGACGCCGACAGCCTGGCGTACGACCTGGAGACCACCGGGGCCACCGTCCAGACCGACACCGCGCTGACAGGCGTGCGCATCGTGGACGTGCGCGAGTGGGAGGTCATCCCGCACGACGAAAAGATCCTGGATACCTGGACGCACCAGCCGCGCGTCTCCTACGACGGGCTGCCGGAGGTGGGGGGAAGCGTGGCCGCTCGCACCATCGAGGTGGAGGTGTACGCCACAGCCCACAGCCCGCGTGAGGGGCGGCGGATGGTGACGCGCCGCCTGGCCGTCTCGGTGATCGCGCCGCACCAGCACGCGCTCTACGCGCAGGGCCACGCCGAGGTTGCCGGTTGGGGATCGGAAGGGCTGGTCGGCGGGCCGCTGCGCGTGGACGGGGTGGCGGAGTTCGGAGCGGGCACCCACATGATGACGTACCTGGGCGGGATCGAGGCGCGCGACGGCATCACGGTGGGGCGGGCCGACCACGTGGTGTCGGGGACCAGCTACGTCGGCGGCGCGCCCGCGCTCTCCAGCCTGACGCGCGCCGCCTCGGAAGCGAACCCCGCTTCGATGCTGGCGCCGTGGCAGGGGCGGGTGCGCATCCGCCCGTCAATCGGCGGCGGGCTGGGGGCGGGGCGGATGCAGAGCTCCTCCATCGCGGGGACGGGGGAGTGCCTGGACTTCGACGCCGCCTGCTTCGGCCGAGCGAGCTTCCGCCCCGCCATCACCCTGCGCCGCGTGACCACCGGCATCGGCACTGAGTACTCGTACAGCTGCGGCACGGCGTACTACGACGACGGCGCGTACACCTGCGGCACGGTGGCGCGCGCGCCGGCCATCCGCTACCTCCCGTGGCCCTTCGCCGCCGCACCGCCCGCGGGGAAGGCGGCCCGCGATCCCGACCCCGCGAACGCGGGGCACCTGTGGCGGGGTCTCTTTCCCGATTTCCGCCGCGAGGCCGCGTGCGACGCGTCGGAGATCGTGGGGCGCCCGTACGCCACCTTTCGCTGCCCCACCAACGCCTACGGCTTCCACCTGGACCTGAGCCTCCTCCCGGCCATCCAGGGCGGGATGCTCGCGATCCGGCGCCAGGCGGCGGCCAGCCCCGGCGCGCAGGAGGTCGTCCTCCTCCGCAACGCGGGCACTCTGGCCGGGCCGCTGACGCTGGTATCCGAGGTGCCGGTGGTGATCTGGGGGAGCTTCAACGTCAACAGCCCGAAGCCCGCGATGATCTCCGCCCCCCGCATCACGGTGATGCCCGCGGAAACGGAGCAGCAGCTGGGCTTCGCGATGGCGTGGGACCGCGTGGCGGGCGAAGGCGAAGCCGTGCCGTCCGTGAGACCCGTGCACGCGCTGAGCAACGTGACGATCTACGCCGTGCTCCGCTCCGGCTTCTGCCGCAGCATCGGCGGGGCCTACTTCGGAGGCTCGTTCGAAGGGATCCCCGCTGCGTACGGCGACTGGAGCCGCGCCGCGCTGCGGGTGAACGGCGCCGTGGAGGGCTACGACCTGACCTCCGCCGGGGCCGGGGCGTGCGGCGCGTACTGGGCGCCGCTCAACGCCGCGCAACCCGGCGACGTCCCCATCCTTCCTCCTTTCCAGCGAAGCGTCCTCTTCAACCGCCGCCTCCTGCACCCGGACGCCCAGCCGCCCGGCTCATGGCACTGGGACAACTTTGACGACCTGAACACCGCGATTCCCGGCGCGCCCACCCGCACGCGCGGCCGCCAGATCAACGCGTTCGGCGGGACGACGGTGCTGCGCCTGATCCAGGACCTGCGCACCATTCCACCTGCGAAGCGCGGCTCCGCCCTGCGCCCCACGGGCCGCACCACGCCCACACCCATCCCCATGCCCGGACTTCCTCCGGCGCTCTGAACGGCAGCTTCTTCTTTCCTTGCAGGTCCCCTCTGTGTCTCTGTGTGAGGCGCATTTGCTTTTCCCGCACGGACCCGGTCACATTTGGCCACACGGCGGCACCGGATGATCCCGCCGGGGTACCTACGGATGCGAATCCGCTCCCTTCGCACCCCCACCCCGCCCACCGATGCTGCACGCCCAGGCCATGGACGCGATCGCCGCGGCGTGGGAAGCCCTGCACCGCGGCGACCGCGCGGGCGCCAAGAGCCTGGCCGAGCGCGCCTTCGCGCTCTGGCCCGAGTCGTCGGACGCGATGCTCCTCCTGGCGCTCTCCGAATCCGTTCTGCCGCGCCGAAAGGAGCTCTGCGCGCGCGCGGTGGACCTGGCCGCGTCGCGCGCGTCGCGCTCCACGTTGATCCCGGGGCGCTTCGGAGCGGACTCGGCGGGGCTGGCGTGCCTGCGGGCGATGGCCGCGCTGGGTCGATGCGAATGGGCGCTGGGCGACAACAGCGAGGCGCTGGCGCTGGGCTACGAGGTGCTCGCGCTGGACGCGGCGGACCCGCTCCGCTTCGTCCCCGAAGTGGTTTCGTGGCTGGTGGAGGAGGGGCAGCTGGAGCCCGCGCGCGGTCTGGCCGTGATGCACCACCGCGAGGGCGGCCTCTTTGGATCGTTCTGGCCGTACGTGCGCGCCCTGATCGCCTTCGCCTGGTCCGGAGCGGACGGCGAGAACCCGGAGCGCTGGCTGCGGCACGCTCTGGAGATGGATCCCGACACCGCGAGGGCGATCCTCCTCGTCGCCGCGCGCCCCGTCGATGCGCCGCGCCAGGTGGCCGACGCCATTGGCTCCGCGTGGAACGCGGTGCCGGGCGCCGCCGAGTGGCTGGCGCGCGCCCTCGAGGGCGAGACCGGCCCCTCCGCCCGCCACGGCGATGACGGCCTGCTGCGCGAGATCCTGCGCGCGGCCCCCAACGTGGGCGTCCCCGCCGCGCGCGAGATCGCGGCGCGGCTGCGGGCGACGGGCTGGGTTGAGGAGGCGGAGCCGGTGGTGGTCGGCGGGCTCCCCGCCGCGGAGCTGCACCTGGACACCCACTTCCTCTACCAGGTCTCGCTCCCCGTGCACCACATCCCCGAGGAAAGCCCTGCGGGGATGCTTGCCGCCGCCGGCGCCGCCGTCCTGGAGAAGCGCCCCGAGGGCCCATACACCCGCGTGACGATGGCCCCCACGGTCCGCCAGGCGCTCTCCGCCGTCGGCCGCATGGAGGGCGCCGACCCCGAGCGCGTCGTCCAGGGCTGGCTACGCCGCGCCGGCTACGGCGCCGGCCTCGAAGGACGCATGCTCGCGATGCTCGACGAGTACAGGGGTGCCGCCCCCCGCGCTCCCGCCCCGCTCCCCCCGGTCGCCCTCCCCCCCGGCGACCCCACCCGCTGGAACTGAGCAGCCGCCCCTCCTCGAAATCCCCAGAAACCCGTCGGGGCAGACCTGCGTGTCTGCCCTCCCTCTCCCCCGCGACGATCCCCGCCCCAGGCACCCCAACCTGGTAGGGGCGGCCCCGCGTGGCCGTCCGTGCCCCGCACCGCCCCGCCCGCCGCGTTGACGCACCGCCCTCCACCACCCGGGGTATCTCGTGGGAGACGCGTGCCCTTTGCGGCGGAAGCCCCCACCTACCTCCCCCCGATGAGCGAGAGCAGCACCCGCCCCCAGCAATCCCCCGCCACCCGCCGCCCCGGCCGCAACCCGGCGCCCGCCGCGCTTGCGGACGCCCTGTTCGCGGGAGTGGAGCGCGGCGCCGAGGGTTTCTTCCTTCTCGACTTCAACGCGCACGTCCGCTTCGTCAACGCCGCGGCGGAGCGGGCACTTGGGCGCGGACGCGACACGCTGGTGGGCCGCTGCCTCTGGGACGAGCTCCCGGAGCTGCGCGATGCCGGCCTGGAGCCGCTCCTCCACGCCGCGCGCGCGGGCGAAGCCGCCCCTGACACCGAGCTCCGCTTCGGCACGCCTCCGCGCTGGTACCGCGTGCGCGCCTTCGCGGACCGGGAGGGGACCGGCGTCTTCCTCCTGGACACCACCGCCGAGCACGCACTGGGCGAGAGCGAGGCGCGCTTCCGCCGAACGAGGCACGACCCCCTCACCGGCCTCGCCGACCGCGCGGAGTTCGTGCGCGAAGTGCGCGAGGCGGACGACGCCTTCGCCGTGGTGTGCCTGGACGTGGACCGCGTGGAGCGGGTGAGCGAGGGGGTCGGCTACGCGGCCGGGGACCGCATGCTGGTGGAAGCCGCCGCCCGGCTGCGAGCATCGCTCGGCCCCGAGCACACGCTGGGCAGGCTCGGCGGCGCCGCCTTCGCCGTCCTTCCGCGCGGCGTACGCGACGCGTTGGGGGTGCGGCGCCTCTGCGAGCGGATGCAGTCCGCGTTGGCGCAGCCGTTCGCGGTCGAGGGCCACACCGTCGTCGCCGCGGCGGCGATGGGCGTCGCGCTCGCCGCCGACGATGGCGACGCCGAGGCGCTGGTGCGCGGCGCGGAAGTGGCGATGCAGCGCTCGCGCACGGCCGGCGGCGCGCGCGTGCAGTGGTACGACCGCGCCATGCACGCCCAGACCCGCGCGCGCCTCCGCCTGGAGTGCGACCTCCGCAACGCGCTGGAGCGCAACGAGCTGCATCTCCACTTCCAGAGCGTCGTCGAGCTCGCGACGGGCCGCGCGGTCGGCGCTGAGGCCCTCCTGCGCTGGAACCACCCTGAGCGCGGCCCGATCCCGCCCACCGAGTTCATCCCGGTGGCCGAGGAAACGGGGATGATCGACGCGTTGAGCGATTGGGTACTCCGCGAGGCGTGCCGCGCCCTCCCGGCGCTCAAAGCCGCGTGCGGCGACGGGTTCACGCTCTCCATCAACCTATCCGCCCACCAGTTCGCCTGGGGAAACCTGGCCGAGCGGCTGGGGCGCACCCTGCACGAGACCGGCACCGCGCCGCGCGATCTGGCGGTGGAGATCACCGAGAGCGCGCTGCTGGGCCGGCTCGACGCGGCGGCGCACGTCCTCCGCGATCTGCGCGCAGCGGGGATGCGGGTGTACATCGACGACTTCGGCACGGGCTACTCCTCGCTCGCCTACCTCCACCGCCTGCCGATGGACGCCATCAAGGTGGACCGGTCGTTCGTGGAGGGGCTGCGCGACGAGCCGTGGAGCCGCCAGGTGGTGTCGTCCATCGTCACGTTGGCGGGGAGCCTGGGCGTGCGCGTGATCGCCGAGGGCGTCTCCGAACCCGTGCAGCACGAGATCCTGCGCGAGCTGGGATGTGGCTACGCGCAGGGTTTCCTCTTCTCGCGCCCGGTCCCGGCCGACGCGCTCTGCGCCCTTCTCCGCCGGTGAGCCCCGCCGGAGCGGGCGTTTCCGCCGCCCCCGACGAGCTCTCTGGAGGACGATCCCGGCTACCTGGGCTCCATCCCCCGCGAGCTCCGGCGGCGGCTGGCATTCGAGCCGGAAGCTTTCCTCAGTAAAGACGCAGGCTGACCGCCGCATCTCATCCATCTCCCAGGCAGCACGCGACGATGCCGGTCTTCACCCTGCGACTAAGCGCGAACTACGACCTGCTCGCCGCCCGCGAGGAGCCGCGGCACTACGAGCGGGCGCTGCGCTTCGGCACCGCGGCCGAAGCGCTTTCGTTCCTGGATCGGATACCGCTGACGCCGGCCGCTCGCGAGCTCCTGGTCGCGACGCTGGGCACGAAGATGGGCTTCGCAGTGTCGCGCATGACGGACCGCGACATCAGGGCCGCGGTCGCGCCGCGTATCGCGAGCGGCGAGCTGCGGGTAGTGGAGGTGCGCGCCTCCGCTCCGCTGACGCACGGCGGCGCTTCGTTCCAGGTGCTGCGCGGCACCGAGCGCCCGCGCGCAGGCGAATCGCTGCAATGGTTCGCCGACCGCGACACGGCCCACCGCTTCGTCCAGCGCCTCCACGACGACCTCTGGAGCCGCCGCGGCATCGAGGAGGCCGCCCGGGAGAGCACCGGCGCGGTCGCGGGCGACGACGTGGGGCAGGTGCTGCGCGGCTTCGCGGACCAGCTCGCGACGGGAAGGGCCCTCATCGTCCGCCTTGCATCCGCGCCCGCCGTGCTCCCGGCGCCAACCGCGCCCCTCACCCGCGTCGCCCTCGCCGCCGAGCGCGCCCCCGCCGCCACCGCAGGCCGCCGGCGAGGTGTGGGTGGGGATGGTGGTCCGATTCCGCAACGTCCACCCGACGTCGCCGCCGGGTGAGATCCTGCCCCTTCCGCACCGTGGCCCATAGCGCACGAACGTTCCGCGAAGCTGGCATTTCGTCCACTTTGGGCGCATTTTGAGGGAGGCGGATTCCCGCCAGCGGCAATCCCCCTCCGCCCCTGCCCCGCACCTTTGATGGACGACATCCACACGCCGCCGCTGCGCGAAATGGACCGGCAGATCCACCTCCTGCGCGAGGCGGCGCTCCGCTTCGGCACGGAGATGAACATGCTGGAGCGCGCCACCTGCGACCACGACGGGTGCACGCGCCCGGGCTGCCCGGACGCGGCGATGGAGACGGTCACGCTGGGGCGCATCCTCGGGGTGCTGGCCGAGCAGTGGGACCCGGACGACCTCCCCGAAGACCCCGGAATCGGGCCGATGGAGCTGCGGCGCATCCAGCGCTTCCGGCAGGCGCTGCTGGAGTTCGGGACCGCGCTGGATCTCTTTGCGTGCGACTGCAGCGAGGAGTGGTGTCCGAAGCGCACGCCGCACGCGCTCACCACGCTGGATCTGCTGGCCGTGGTGGCGGGGGAGTGGCACGCGCGTGCCGGCTGCCTCTTCCGCTGCCAGCACCCCATCGGCGCGGACCGCATCGCGCAGACCGAGGCGACGCTGGACCGCAACCGCGCGCTGCTGGGCGGCTTCCGAGAGCGGCTGGAGGGCACCCACGTCATCGAGCGTGAGGCGATTGCGGCGCGCTCGGGCGAGGCCGCCGGGACGTTGACCTACCGTGAAGCGCGCGCCGCCGCGACCCACGCCATCGAGGTGTGGGTGATGGAGCGCGGCTACCACGACGCGGAGGTGGACGGGATCCACCACCTCCTGCGCGAGCTCCCCGGCGGCTGGAACGAGGCCACCGCCGGCGCCTTCGTGCGCGCCGTCACCGACGCGGTGGATGCCCTGCTAGTGAAAGACGTGCTCGCGGCGGAGATGTTCGACGTCCTCTACGGCGCCGTGGAGCCTTCCATCCCCCACGCAGACCTCCAGCCCGCGCCCGCCGGCGCGCACACGCGCTGGGCCGGGCTCAACTGAGCGTGGCGCGGAAGAGACCTTCCGCGCCTTTCTCCGCATCCACACCCCACACGTAATCTCGATCCTGACCGGCTTCTGACAGAGCGGTGCCGTGCCGAGTGCGCCAGGAATCGCACGGTTTATCCCGGAGCCGGTGCCCCGTTTGGCGTGAGATGGCCGGAAATCGTTCTTTCCTGCGGGGGTAGAGGCGCGTATTTTGGTACCACGCGTTTCCGCAGCTCCCCCGCTCCCCGATCGCCGGTGCCCAAGACGCCCACCCGCAAGAAGGCGGATCCGCCCCCCGAGGTCTCCGTCGAGCACGACGTGGACTCCGGGTTCTGGACCCAGTTCAACCAGACGCCGGCGCGGCCGCGCGAGCGCGTGGATCTCGCCCTCAAGATCCGGGGGAAGCCGGGGAAGTGGCTCCACGATTCCCTCCTGGCTCGCGGCATGGAGGGGATCTCGTCGTACAGCACCGTCCACCGCTACCTGACAGGCGCGGTGGACAACCCACCCATCAGCTTCTGGGAAGAATCCGCGGCGGTGCTTGGGTTCCGCACGGGCTGGATCATCCTGGGCGATGGCGAGCCGACGGACGAGGGGGAGCAGCGGCGGCTGCGGATGCGGAAAAAGGAGCGTGACGACGCCATCGACGACGCCATTGCCTCCGAGTTCCCCTACCTGAACGAGCTGCGCGGCCTGGGGCGCACCGCCGTCCGCGAGGCGCACGTGGAGCTGGTGCGCCGCGCCGAGCGCCACCTCCGCGCCTCCGAGGCCGACTACGATTCCGCGCGGCTCCGCGTGGAGATCGGCGAGGAGCTGGGGCGCGCGCTGATCCAGCCCCTACGCATGTCGCGTCGCATGGGCCGCCTCCGCGACCGCCTCACCGACCGGCAGATCCACGACTACACCGTGCTGCTCGTGCAGGCGATCCTGGCGGCGTTGCCAGTGGAGCAGTAGAGGGGGCGATTCGATAAGCTGGGGCTCCGGCGGTTGAATTGAAACCGCTGCAACAACGGTGGGAAGCGTGCCTGCGCAGGCTGGGGGGTTCGGATCACGCGGGTTCGGGAACGCGCCGGCGCGGTGGGCGGGATCGGTGCCGGTGAGCAGGGGCCGGTGCCGCATCGCCGGGGGCTGAAGCCCCCGTCTGGAACCACGCGAAGCCCGCTGAAGCGGGCTGGCGGTCAGAGCACGCATCGTGTGTCATCCTGAGCGACGCGCGGCACCGTCCTTCCCCGTTGTGCGATCTTTTTGGCGCGGAGCGAAGGAGCTACTGCGCGTTCCGACGGGTTGGCGGTGAGACGCGATGCCCGGCCCGGCTCTGGTCAGGTCTGACGGGTGTCGGGGAACGGCGAGGGCGGGCAGACACGTGGGTCTGTCCCAGTTCGGCGGGCAGCAGGCGGGCGGCGGTGTGGGGGCGGGCACGGACAGCCACGTAGGCGGCCCCTACGGGATCGGTCCGCGATGCGTCTCTCCGGCGCGCGCCCGGCGATGAGTCATGCCCAACGAACGGGCCCGTCTGTGCGAGTCCGTGCAGGCGGACTTTGTGCTTTTGTTGCCGCGAGTTCACTCGCCCCAGAACGAGCCAGCACCATCAGCAGATCAGCTCGGAGCTGCGGGCCGTCGTAACCCGGTCCTCCTCCTCCAGGTGAAGCGCCTGGCCACCGAGGCGGGTATCGGCCACATGGAGCGCTACATCGACGTGCGGCCACACGCCCGACTCGGAGCGCGTCGCCGGCGAGCGGATCGCGGACGGGATCGAGCCGCCCGTGCCGGAGGAGCAGGGATTTACCTGAGCCGTTCTTCGATGCGGGCGATCAGCTCCGGACCCTCGAACGGCTTCGCGACGCATGCATCCGCGCCGGCGGCAAGGACGCGCTCGATGGTGTCGTCGTCCACTCGGCCGGTGAGCATGAGCAGGGGAAGGGTGCGCCAGCGCGGGTCGCCGCGGACGAGGCGGCAGAGGTCGGCGCCGCTGGCGTGCGGCATCTCGTAGTCCACCACCAGCAGGTCGGGACGTTCGCTCTCCAGCACGTCCAGCAGGCGGCGCGGGTCGTCGAGGGTGGTGACGCGCATGCCGTGCGATTGCAGCAGGGCACGCAGCATGGCGAGGACGATCGGGTCGTCGTCCACCGCCAGGATGTGATGGGCGCCGCGGGTGACGGGCGCGGGCGGCTCGGGGGCGGGTCGCGGCGCGCCAACGGGGCGCTCCAACTCATGGCGCAGCGCGGCAGCCAGTTCGCTGAGGCGCTGCGCCTGGGCTGCGTCCAGAGGATCGCTCCCCTCCAGCATCTGCTCGGCCTCGCGGGCCAGGTGCGTCGCCTCCGCGAAGCCAAAGGTGCCCGCGGCGCCGGCCAGCTTGTGCGCCTCGCGTTCGGCGGCGCGGCGCAGCTTGCTGTCCAGCCTGCCCTCGCGCAGGGCGAGCGCCGCCTCGTCCAGCACCGCCACACGGCGAAAGGTTCCCTCCCGGAACTTCGTCCACAGCGCGGCGAGGGCGCTCGAGAAGTCGCCCGAAGTCCCGCTCACCCGCATCCTCCATCCCGCGGCCTGCGCGCGGGGGCCCGCCGATGCGATGCTCTCATGCTTCCCCGGATTCGCGAACAGGACGCGCTCCATAGATGCCGAACCGCGCGCGCGTGCGACCGCGGACATGCATACCGCACGCCCGCCCCGTGCATCCGCGCCGTGGAGTGAACCGGGCGTGCGGACGGTGGGTATCTCCTTGGTAGATGGAGAGAGTGTCCCCAGCGCCTAGCATCATGTCCCCCTTTCCCCTGCGCACGCCGATCGGCGACGGCATCACGGTCGCCGTCGACGTTCCATACGCGACGCTGGTGCTGGCGGTGGCCTCGCCCCGCGCGGTCCTCTGTCTTTCGCCGCACGAGCAGGACCGCCTCCGCATGCTGATGGAGGCCGGCCGCCGCTGCAACGAGATCCTTGATCCAGACGAGGACGAGCACAACCGCGTGCGCTGCATCCAGGCCCCCGGCGTCCTGACGCTGGTGCAGGACGGCGTGGAAGCCGTCGTGGCGCGCGGGCCCCAGGCGCGTGCGGCGCTCCTCGAGATTCTGCGGGCTAACACGTATGGGGTTTAGCGCGCTCCCGGCCTTCTGAGCGGGCTGTGGCGCGGCACGGGACACGGGCAGCCACGTGGGGCGGCCCCTACGGGTTGGGTGCGCTGGGGCGGGCGTTGGGTCGAGGGTGGGCAGACACGCAGGTCTGCCCCTACCGTGATGGTTGGGGAATGGGAAGAGGGCCCCGGCCAGTTGGCCAGGGCCCTCTTCAGTTACCGAGCGATGGGGCGCTCAGTTCTTCCAGCTCATCGCGGGGAGCGTCGCCTTGTTCTTGAAGGGGCCGGCGGCGAGCTGCGCCCAGGCGTTGTTGGGGATCGCGTCCACCTGGCTGAAGCTGTACACCGACATGCCGGTGATGGCGCGGTCGTGGGCCAGGTCGATCTGCGTCTTCATCTCCGTCCACCCGCGGATCGCGCCCACGCCCACGTACACCTGGCGCCCGGACTGCTTCTCGATGCGCTGGATGTGGTCGTCCATCACGCACGTCCAGTCCGTGTTGGAGCAGTACCCCTTGACCGTCCACGACGTCGACGAGGCGAGGGCCGGGTAGTTCATCGGCACCTCCACGTCCAGGTAGCCGCCCTTGGCCCACGCCTCCGGGTCCTGGAAGAGGTCCGTGAAGCTCCACTGCGCGGCCCAGCCGGTGCGCGGCTTGTAGCCCGGGAAGACGGCCGCCGAAAGCACCATCGACGGGTCCACGGCGCGCACGGCGTCGTACACTTCCTTCACGCCCTGGTTGACGAGCCCGCGCCGGAAGTCCAGCCAGGTGGCCTGGGCGTTGGACGCCGGGTAGGCGCCGGTCGCCGTCTTGAACGCCTCCTGCGTGGCCGGGTCGTACGACACCTGGTTGGATGGGAAGCGGATGCGGTCCAGGTGGATCCCCTTCAGCCCCAGCGGGCCGTAGCGCCGCGCGATGTCGGCCGCCACGTTGGCGAGCTGAGCGCGCACCTGCGGCACCCCCGGCGACACCCACATGTACTCGGAGGTGGTGGCGCAGTTGTCCACCTGGCGGGTGATGGCGCCGCTGGTGAAGTTCTTGGTGCTCACGCTCCAGTGCGGATTGGCCTTGAGCCAGTTGGCCGGGGTGCTGTTGACGAACTGGTTGCACGCCGCCGCGCTGCCGGCAATGAATCCGGTGTACGCGTTCAGCCAGGCGTGCACCTCGATCCCGTACTTGGCGGCCTCGGACAGCGCCACCGCGAGCGGGTCGCGCGACGGGCGCGGGCCGCCCAGCGTGCCGCACATCCGCGGCGAGCAGGGCTCCAGGTCCGAGTAGTACAGGGCGTCGCCGGAGGTGCGCGCCTGGAAGTAGACCACGTTGAAGTTGGCCTGCGCCGCCTTCTGCATGATCGTGGCGATCTTGGCGAAGTCGACCGACGACGGGCCGGTGTACTCGAAGCGCGTCACCCACAGCGCACGCGCCTCCACCGGGTTGGTGACCGTCACCTCGGCCTCACCCGTCTTCCCCTCCACCGTGGCCGTCAGCACCGCCGTCCCCAGGTCCTTGGCGACGAGCGTGTCCGTGTTCGCCTTGAAGCCGAAGACCGCCGGGTCCGAGGTCGTCCACGTGGCGGGCCGGTCTGCGAGCGCGTTGCCGCGGCGGTCGCGCGCGATGGCGTGGAACGTCGCCTTGCGGAACTGCGGGAGGTTGAAGGCATCCGGCACCACCTCCACGGTGGCGACCGGCTGCGGCCAGACGCGCATCCCCTTCATCCCCTCAACCCCGTCCACCGTCGCCACGATCTCCACCGTGCCCACATCCAGCGCGACCACTTCGCCGGTCTCGGAGACGCTGGCGACCGCGGGGGCCGTGGAGCTCCACTCGACCGTGCGTCCCAGCAGCGGCTCGCCCACGGAGTCGAGCGCGGCGGCGGTGTAGCTGGTGGTGTCGGCCAGCGAGATCGAGTCCGCGCCCGCGACCGTCACCGACTTCACCGGCACGGGGATGATGAGGATGTTCACCGTGTCCATCCCCTTCTTGTGGTCGACGATGATGGCGACCTCGCCGGTGTCCTGCGCGGTGACGAGGCCCGTTTCGTCCACCGTGGCGATCGACGTGTCGGACGATGTCCAGTAGACGTGCTTCTTGTGCTCCAGCTCCATCCCCTGCGGGTTGAAGACCCCGGCGTTCAGCTGCAGCGTGGTGCCGCCGCGCGCGCCCGGCTCGGCGCTGGGGGTCCGCACCATCATCACCGCGTCGGCGTGCGACGCGCGGACGTCGGGACCTCCGCGCTTGCCCGCTGGGCCGTCCGCGGGCGAGACGGGGCCGCCCTTGCTGTCACAGGATGCAAGCAGTGCAACCGAGGCCAGCAGGGCCGCGCCGGCACGGATGAAGGAGACGCTGGGTGAGCGCAAACGGCCTCCGGGGGGAGCATGGAGAAGCGTCGAGCACGGTGGGGAACCGGACCCGGGGGGACCCTCAAAGGTGGCGCAAGAACCGCCGTGAGGCAAGTCTCGGCTGCTTCCGCGCTTGCGGACGCCCCCGCGCTCCGGGTGTTCCCCTCACCGTTCGGCGCGAAAGAACGGCTTGCATCGGCGCGGCACTGCCGCGAGCTTCGCGGTTGGAGCCTTCCCACATCCGGAGCCGCCGTGACCCGCCCCCGCCCGTCGCACGTGATCCTCGCCGCGGTCTTCATCATCGCGGGAGTGCTCCACTTCGCGATTCCGGGCACGTACGTGCGCGTGATGCCGCCGTGGCTGCCGCATCCTCGCGCGCTGGTGCTGCTGAGCGGCGCCTTCCAGATCGCCGGCGGGGCGGGGGTCCTGCTCCCGCGCACCCGCCGCCTGGCCGGGTGGGGGCTGATCCTCCTCCTCCTCGCCGTGTGGCCCGCCAACCTGCAGATGCTCCTCAACGCCCGCGCATCCGGCGCCCCCGCCGCCGCGCAAGCCCTCCTCGTCCTGCGCCTCCCCCTGCAGCTGCTGCTGATCTGGTGGGTCTGGCGAAGCTGCGTGCGCGCGGGTGCGTCAAGAGAGTAATTAGGACCTGCGCTTCTTCTTTGGAAGTGCCGACCCCGCACGATCGTGCTCCACGCCCAAGACCACGATCGGGTATGTCATGGCCTCCTTGAACTCTTGCTCTATGTATCTGAGCGCGTCAGTGAACGAAGGTGTACGGTCCGGAAGGAACCGCTGGAGCCGGTCATCTGGAACTACGATCAGGCCGACATCGATTGCCGCTTCCTGGAGCGAATTCCTCAGATGCACGACGTCTCGGATCAGCAAATCACTGCGCGCAGACACCTGGATCTCGACGCCAAGGCGCGTGGTGACCTGATCCCCGTAACGAGCCTCTTTGACCCAATCGACTCCACCGGTCTTCTGTTGTTTCCACCCCCCAGCAGCAACAAAGCCGGCGTCCAGCCGCTCACGAACGTGGGCGGCACCGTTAGCATCTTGCTCCTCCAATACCTCGATTTGGGTCTCCAGGAGGATCTCGATTACCCCGAGGAAGAGGTCAGCCAATCCGAGCCGGCAGGTCTTCTCGCGAGATCCTCCGTAGAAACGAACTCTCGTGATTTTCACTTGAGCGTGGGTTGCAGGGTGCCATCGGCCGTAGCTTCGTTCCGTCAGAATACGCGATACTTAGCCGGACGAGCTCGCCGCCCGAATTCTCTCCTCGACTGTTGCCACAATTGAGGAGGCACTCGTGTCGAGAGCCTGCGCCAGGCGAAGCAGCGTGGACAGGGAGGGCTGGCGCAATCCGCGCTCAAGCAAGGAGATAAACGTGCGATCAAGCCCGCTGATCTCGGCAAGCTTCTCCTGCGAGAGTCCCTTCTGTCGTCGACACTTCTGGAGAACTTCTCCGAATGTGTGTTCCGCCGTCACATAGCCTCCCGAGTTCTGGCTGGGGAAGTTTAGACGGTTGACACGTGTGCTTCTACGGACTATAGTCGACAGAACTGGACTCTGAACTCGTACACACCGGGACCTCTGGGATGGCTGAATCTCTGTTTGCGGCGATAGGGCTGGATCCAAGCGATGAAGCGGGGATAAGGCAGTTTTCCCGCTCGACTGATATTCCGGTTCAGACCCTGCGCTTCTACCATTCGACCAACACGCTTCCGTCCGGGATGGACCTGGATGCGATCCTGGCGAAGACGGGTCTTAGCGAAGTGGATCTCATGCTTAGCATGGGCCATATAGATTCTCGGTTGATTCGAGCCTTTCAGAAGAGATCAGCCGAGATCAGTAAGCTCATAGCCCGAGATCTTGTTCCACCGCCGTGCGCCGAAGCCGAACTTCAACCGAGTTTTACAACTTCACTCGGTAAATTGTATCAGGCCGACTGCATAGCCCTCATGCGCCAGTTGGCGCCCGGCTCTGTGGACCTGGTTTTCGCCGATCCGCCGTTCAATTTGAAGAAACTGTACCCATCGGGAATCGACGACGATCTTATGGAGGAGCAGTATATTCGATGGTGTGAGGATTGGCTGCGGGAATGTGTTCGCATCCTTGCGCCGGGAGGCAGTCTTTTTTTATGGAATCTACCTCGGTGGAATGCCCTGTTCGCTGGGTTCCTGAGCAATCATTTGACGTTTAGGCACTGGATCGCGGTTGACATCAAGTATTCATTGCCCGTTCAGGGCCGCCTGTATCCTTCGCATTACTCACTTTTGTACTTTTGCAAGGGTCCGAAGCCCAAAAGATTCTCACCAGATCGCCTCCCGATGCAGGTGTGTCACGAATGTGCCGCGGACTTGAGGGACTACGGTGGTTACAAAGATAAAATGAATCCAGAGGGCGTAAGCTTGACGGATGTCTGGTACGACGTGCCGCCGGTTAGGCACTCGAAGTATAAGAAGCGAAATGGAGCGAACGAGCTCCCGATCCGCCTGTTGGACCGTGTTCTTGAACTTGCTTCCGAACCGGGTGACTTGGTATTCGATCCGTTCGGGGGCTCCGGTACCACCTTCGCAGTTGCCGAGATCAAGGACCGTCGCTGGCTTGGCGCGGAGATTGGTCCTATCGACGGTATTGTGCGGCGGCTAGAATCGCTTGCCGAGGAGAAGAAATATTTGGAGGCCATTCGACGCGACTATAACACGCTTTTCACCGCACGGACGCTTGGCATCCGCAAACGGCGCGGCTTATGGACCGCCGAATCGATCCGAGATCAGAAGCTGCGGAAACGGCAAGCAGAGACGGTCAAGCTGCGAGCTCCGCGGGTCGAGCAGGCACTGCTCCTAGAGCGCGCACTTGTCAGGTATCCCGCATCTTCTCGAGCGTCTCGCCGTCAAAGCCGCCCTGCTGGAGATGCCGAGATCCCTCTGAACCGACGGGAGTGCCGCTCCCCCATTGATCCGACCGCGAACGGGAGCGATGAATGACGGTCGTCCGTCACTCCGCCGCCAGATCCTCCGGCTCCATTGTTTCCTCTATCCCGAATCGTCTTCACGTCGACGAATTCGCGGATGCCGAACTCGGTCAGCTAGTGGACCGAGTTGACTCCGCCGCCGCGCAGCCCTCCTCGTCGTGCGTCTTCCCCTCTGGTTGCTGCTGACTGTTGGGTCTGGCGAAGCTGCGTGCGCGCTGACCATCGTGGTTCCACGATTGGAAGTTCCACCGGTGGAACTGTCCTCATTTCTGGAAACAAGCCACCGTCGCGGGGGAAAGCACGGGCAGCCACGTGGGGCTGCCCCTACGGAAATTCGTGCGGGGGAACGGAGATCGAAGAATGGCAAGGGAGGGCAGACACGCAGGTCTGCCCCTACGGAATCGGTGCGGGGGAACAAGGGTCGAGGCGGGGCGGAGGGTGGGCGCGATGAATCGCGCCCCTACTCCGCCACCGGATGCTCCCCTGGCCCCCCGCCGTCCTCCATCCACACCGTCTTCACGTTGACGAACTCGCGGATGCCGAAGGCGGCCAGCTCGCGGCCGTAGCCGCTCTGTTTGACGCCGCCGAAGGGGAGACGCGGGTCGGAGGCGACCATGGCGTTGACGTAGGTCATCCCCGCCTCGATACCGCGGATAAAGAAATCGGCCTCCGCCTCGTCGCGGGTCCAGACGCTGCTGCCGAGGCCGAAGACGGTGTCGTTGGCCAGGCGCAGCGCGTCGGCGGCGTCGCGGGCGCGGTGGAGGAGGGCGACGGGGCCGAACACCTCCTCGTTGTACGCGGGGGAGTCGGGCGGGATGTCGGTAAGGATGGTGGGCGCGTAGTAGAAGCCCGGGCCATCGATGCGCTCGCCGCCCACGAGGACGCGCGCGCCCATCTCCACCGAGCGCCGCACCTGCTCCGCCACCTCGTCGCGGATGGAGGCGGTGGCGAGGGGGCCCACGTCCGTGTCGCCGTTCATCGGATCGCCGACGCGGAGGGCGCGCATAGCGGCGACGAAGCGAGTCTCGAACTCGTCCGCGACGTCCTGGTGCACGATGAAGCGCTTGGCGGCGATGCAGCTCTGGCCGTTGTTGATGACGCGCGCCTTCACCGCCGTGCGCGCCGCCGCGTCCAGGTCGGCGCTGGGCATGACGATGAAGGGGTCGCTCCCGCCCAGCTCCAGCACCGTCTTCTTGAGGTTGCGCCCGGCGCGCTCGGCCACGCTCTGCCCGGCCGGCGTGCTCCCGGTGAGCGTAGCGGCGCGGATGTGCGGATCGTCCAGGATGCGCGCCACGGCTTCCGAGCCCACCAGGAGCGTTTGAAAGGCGCCATCGGGGAAGCCTGCTTGGCGGAAGACGTCCTCGATGGCGAGCGCGCACTGCGGGACGTTGGACGCGTGCTTCAGGACCCCGACGTTCCCCGCCATCAGCGCCGGCGCGGCGAAGCGGAAGACCTGCCAGAGCGGGAAGTTCCACGGCATCACCGCCAGCACGGGCCCCAGCGGCAGGTAGCGGATGAAGGAGCGCCGCGCGTTCGTCTCCACCTCCTCATCGGCCAGGAGGCGCTCCGCGTTGTCCGCGTAGTGGCGGCATGCCCACGCGCACTTCTCCACCTCCGCGACGGCGGCGGCGAGCGGCTTCCCCATCTCGGTCGTCATCAGCCGCGCGAGCGCATCCTTGCTCTCCTCCAGGATCTCGGCGGCGCGCGTCATCCAGGCGGAGCGCTGCGCGAAGGTGGTGTGGCGGTACTCCTGGAACGTCGCCTCCGCGCGCTCCAGCCGCGCGTCCACCTCCGCATCGGTGAGCGCGTCAAAGGTGCGCAGTGTTTCGCCGGTGGCGGGATTGATGGTCTGTATCGGCATTGAACTCTTCTGTTCTCGTAGTTGACTCTGTGGCTCTGTGTGAGGCCTTACCCGACCTCGAACTCATGCCGCACCTCCGTCCAGCGACCTGTCCCCGGATCGATGGTGCGCTCGGTGAGGAAGATGCGGCCGTCGCGGCGGATGCGCAGGACGGTGGATGCGCGCGTGCCGTATGCTGCCGAGGAGATGAAGAGCGACGACAGCATCCGCTCCGCGTCCAGGCCGACGCCGGTGTTTGGGAGGCGCTCGTCGGGGGCGGGGTCGCGCAGGGCGAGGGTGCGAAAGAGCGACGCTTCCATCGCGTCCTCCGGCCCTGCTAGGATGCGGTCGAGGTCGTCGCGGCCGCGCTCCACCTTGGGCCAGGGGGTGTCGAGGAGCGCGTTGCTGAGGCCGTGCACTCCCCGCTCCACGCGGACCGGGCCGGGCGCGCGGTTGGAGAGCCACCACGCGCCGTCGGCAGCGCCCGCCAGGAGGTTGAAACCATTCCACTCCTCCGCACGTGGAGCGAGTGCGGCCAGGTACGCCTCCGCTGAGCCCGCACCGCGCAGGAAGTCGGCGACCAGCCAGCCGCGCGAGGGGGCGTCGGCGCGCTGCGGGACGGAGGGCTCGCGCACGTTGGTGACGGCGGCCCAGCGCCCGTCGCGCGCCACGCCCAGCCAGGTGCCACCGCCCTCCAGGTCGCGGCCCGCGAGCACCCCTGGCGCATCGCTCCACCAGGCGGCGGGCGCGGCGGGGCGGTCGTAGCGCTCGTCGCGGTTGGCGGCGAGCACCAGCGGGTACGTGGAATGCATCTCGCAGGCGAGCAGGATCAGGCACATCGGGGATGGCGCCAAGTATGGGATTCACTTAGATTTGAGGGCGCCGCGACGCCCGCGGCCCGCCGCAATCTAACGCGGCAGAGCCCCGCCGGCAGCCGCCCTCCGCGGCCCGTTCCACACCCTGATCGAAACCCGAGCGGCGACGACGATGCTTCACCACCGGACCCATCTCCTGGCACCCGAGCACGACTGGGTCGTGTTCGTGCACGGGGCCGGCGGCAGCTCGTCGATCTGGTACCGGCAGGTGCGGGAGTTCCGCAAGCACTTCAACGTGCTGCTGGTGGATCTGCGCGGCCACGGCGAGTCGCGCGAGCCGCTCCACCTGTGGGGGCAGCACGAGGACTACACCTTCGAGGCCGTCTCGCGCGAGATCCTGGAGGTGATGGACCACCTGGAGATCCCCGCCGCGCACTTCGTGGGGATCTCGCTGGGGTGCATCGTCATACGCCAGCTCGCGGAGATGGCGCCGGGCCGGGTGCGCTCGATGGTGCTCGGCGGCGCCGTCACGCGCCTGGACCTGCGCTCGCGCGTGCTGGTGCACGCGGGCGATTGGGTGAAGCGCATCGTCCCCTTCATGTGGCTGTACCGCCTCTTCGCGTGGATCATCATGCCGCGGCGGCGCCACCGCGAGAGCCGCTCGCTCTTCGTGAACGAGGCCCGCAAGCTGGCGCAGAAGGAGTTCCTGCGCTGGTGGCGCCTGACGCTCGAGGTGACGCCGCTGCTGCGCCTCTTCGAGGAGCGCGAGATCGCCATCCCCACGCTCTACCTGATGGGCGACGAGGACCACATGTTCCTTCCGCCGGTGCGGCGCATCGCGGAGAAGCACCGCGCCTTCACCACGCTGACGGTGGTGGAGGACAGCGGGCACGTGGTGAACGTGGACCAGGCGAACCGCTTCAACCGCCTCGCCATCGACTTCATGCGCGGCCTGCGCCCAGCGGCGTGACGGGCACCGGAACAGCGGGCTCACGCAGAGGCGCGGAGACGCGGAGGGTGCTGGTTGCCGCGCTGTTCGTCCTCGTCGCGGCCGCGTGCGGGAGCGAGGCGCGGCCGATCGGGAAGCGCGAGCGGGTGTCGCTGCTGGCGGCGGGGGACATCGCGTCGTGCTGGTGGCGCGCGGACGAGGCCACGGCGCGCATCCTCGATCGCATGGATGGCGTGGTGGCGGTGCTGGGGGATGCGGTGTACCAGTCGGGGACCGAGTCGCAGTTCGAGGACTGCTATGGGCCCACCTGGGGCCGCCACCTGGACCGCACTCGCCCCGCGCTGGGGAACCACGAGCGGCGCACGGAGAAGGGCGGGCCGTACTACCGCTACTTCGGGGCGCGCGCCGGGAAGCCGGGCGAGGGGTGGTACAGCTACGATCTCGATGGGTGGCACGTGGTGGTGCTGAACAGCGAGGTGGAGATCAAGGCGGGCTCGCCGCAGCTCCGCTGGCTCGCCGCGGACTTGCGGGCGCACCCGTCGCGCTGCACCATGGCCTACATGCACCGGCCGCGCTTCAGCAGCGGCAAGCACGGAGGGTCCAGCCGGGTGTTCGATGCGTGGCGCGTGATGTACGCCGCGGGGGTGGACGTGGTGCTCGCGGGGCACGACCACATCTACGAGCGCTTCGATCCCCTCGATCCGGTCGGAGATCTGGATCGCGAGCGTGGGATCGTGTCGTTCGTGGTCGGCACCGGCGGCGCGCCGCTTTACGGACGCGGCCACAAGGAGCGGTACTCGCGCGCGGTCAGCAACGACGTCCACGGCGTGCTCGCCTTCCGCTTTCGGCCCGACGGCTACAGCTGGGAGTTCGTCCCCGTCGCCGGCGACCGCTTCCACGACCGGGGGGAGGGGCGCTGCCATTGAGGGGCTGGGTGGGCTGGTTGGGTCCGGCGGTTGAAACCGCTGCAACAACCGCGGGAAACCTGCCTTCGCAGGTTGTGGGGGCGGGATCGGCCCCGGGAGGCGGGCACCGGCGCCGCGCCGCCGGGGGCTGAAGCCCCCGGCTGGAACGACGCGAAGCCGGCTGAAGCCGGCTCGTACGACGCGGATATCGGCAGCATTGGCCCTGGAACCTTCCCGATCTGGATCGCACATGAGCGAGCTCGACAGAAGTATCGTCAAGATTGGGACGCTCGCGCTGATCGTGTGCGCGGTGGGGGTGGCGCGGGCGGAGAGGCCTGCGGGCAAGGGCGCGCCCGCTCCCCTTCACGTGGTGCTGCGCCGCCCGCCGCCGTGCGTGACGGGGGACAGGATGGCGCACAAGCCGCCGGTCCCGGTCGCTTCCATGCCGGCGTACAAGGGCGGCGACGATCGCATCGTGCCCGTCCCCAACGTGTGCGGGCCGGTGCCGAGCAAGGATGATGCGGCGGCTGCTCTCAAGCGCCTCCGCGCGGACCTCGAGCGAATCCAGTTGCTGAAAGAGGCCGCCGTCCGGTCGCCGCGGCGGTGAGCGAGCTGCGCTCTCGCTTCGGCGAGATCGACATCTACCTCTTCGACCAGCTCCTCAAAGGCCGCTTCGACGGCGCGCGCACCGTGCTCGACGCGGGGTGCGGCTCCGGGCGGAACCTCGTCTACTTCCTCCAGAACGGCTTCGACGTCTTCGGCACCGACCGCGACCCGGACGCCATCGCGCGGGTGCGGCGGCTGGCGGCGCGGCTGGCTCCGCACGCCCCTGCTGACCGCTTCCAGCACGCCACCGTCGAGGCGATGCCCTTTGGCGATGCCTCGATGGACGCGGTGCTCAGCAGCGCCGTCCTCCACTTCGCCGACGACGAGGCGCACTTCGCGGCCATGCTCGGCGAGATGTGGAGGGTGCTGCGGCCCGGCGGCCTCTTCTTCGCGCGGCTCGCGTCGAGCATCGGGATGGAGGACCGGGTGGAGCCGCTCCAGGGTCGCCGCCACCGCCTTCCCGACGGATCGGAGCGCTTCCTGGTAGACGCGCCCTTTCTCGCGCATCACGCCGGCCGGCTCGGCGCCCTCCCGCTGGACCCCCTCAAGACCACCATCGTCCAGGATCTGCGCGCGATGACTACGTGGTGCCTGCGCAAGCCGGGGTAGAACAGCAGACTCACACAGAGCCACAGAGACACGGAGGAAGAACGGCCAGAGGTTCTCCGTGGGCTTGCAGTTCCTTCTGTGGCCTTTGTGTGATGCTTCTGGCGGTTCGGCGGGGTTTGTGCAGTCTCGACGGGCGGGGGCGGGTGAACGGAGCGGAGGGGAGGGACGATGTCGCGAGCGTTCGTAAAGGAAGACGAGGGGGATGCGGTTCCCGGGCGCTTCATGCTGCCGCCGCGGGACGATCCGGGGTTCGACGCGGCGGCGGCGCGGGCGCTGCTGGAGGCGGCGCGCGACGCCAACACCCCCAGCGCCGAGGCCGCGACGGGCTATCGCTGGGGCGAGCCGAAGCTGCATCGCCACGTCCGCCGCCTGCTGCGCGAGGCCGAGGCGCTCCCCGAGGAGGAGCAGGACCATCGCTACGTGCGGGTGGCGCGGCGTTTCCTGGGGCCCGCCGCGCAGTAACGGCTAGCGGGCTTCCAGGGCGCGCAGGTGCTCGATCCCTTCGGGGAGGATGTGGACGCGCGGGCCGTGCGGAGGCTCCAGCCGGCCGCCACCGCCACGCTGGATCAGCCCCGCCGCACGAAGCTCGTCGATGATGGTGAGCGCCACCTCGTACGGCAGCCCCAGCTCGTCGCCGATGATCCCCACCGGCACCCAGCGGTGGGGGTCCTCCTGCGACACGTCGGCGATGCGCCGCAGGAAGGCGTTGCGCCGCAGCTCGGACACCGCGCTCTGCACGTCTGCACTCTCGGCCATCTCCGACATTTTGCCGCTCCCCGGTGGACGTTTGGAAACCATCCTGAGTGGGCAATCCGTGTGCCCCGGAGTGCGCCCGCGCGCACCCGGCGTGAACCGTGCGGAGGAGACGGCGCGAGGAGCCGCCACGGCGGCCCGCGAGGAATCCACCTGTAACGGAACGATGCGGCACCACGACATTCCCGGCGGCGGCCCGTGCCGATGAAAACGCCCACCCCCCCTCGCTCGCCCGAGACCGACGAGCTGCTGCGCACCCTGCAGCAGCGCGAGGAGTGGTTTCGTGCGGTCTTCGAGGGCTCCGCCATGGGGATCGCCGTGGTGGACATGAAGGGGCGCTTCATCGACGCCAACGCCGCCTTCCTGCGCATGGTGGGGCGCACCGCGGACGAGATGAAGGAGGTTCCCTTCGCCTCGCTCGACCACGAGGACGACCAGGAGCGCGACAGCCGCCTCTTCCGCCGGCTGGTGGCGGGCGAGCTGGCGCATTACCAGCTGGAGAAGCGCTACGTCCGAAAGGATGGTACCGAGCTGACCGTGCGCCTGACCGCCTCGGTGGTGCGCGACGCGGACGGAAAGCCGCGCTTCTGCGTGGCGATGGTGGACGACGTCACCCAGCGCACCCGCGCCGAGGCGGAGCGCGAGCTGCTGGAGGAGCGCCTCCGCCACCTTGCGCTCCACGACCCGCTCACCGGCCTCCCGAACCGCGTGCTGCTGGCGGAGCGCATGCACGAGGCGTCCGAGGCTCCGGAGGGGGAGACCGGGAAGTGCGCGGTGCTCTTCCTGGACCTGGACCGTTTCAAGAACGTCAACGACTCACTGGGCCACGGCGCCGGCGACGAGCTCCTGCGCCAGGTCTCCGCCCGCCTGGCCGCCTGCGCGCGTCCCGGCGACACGGTGGCGCGCTTCGGCGGCGACGAGTTCATCCTCTTCCTCCCCCGCGTTTCCGGAAAGGAGGAGGCGCTCACGGTGGCGGGACAGGTGCGCGACGTTCTCGCCGCGCCGCTGGAGCTGGGGAGCTACCGCACCTACACCTCGGCCAGCATCGGCGTGGCGCTGGGGGATTGCCCGGGAGAGTCGCCGGACGAGCTGCTGCGCAACGCGGACATGGCGATGTACCACGCCAAGGCGGGGACCAGCGGCACCCACCTGGCCGTCTTCGACGCGTCGATGCACCGCGCCGTGGTCGAGCGCCTGCGCCTAGAGACGGACCTGCGCGCCGCGCTGGAGCGTGGGGAGCTGCGCCTCTACTTCCAGCCCATCGTGTCGCTGGATACGGGCGCCGTCGTAGGCGCCGAGGCGCTGGCGCGATGGGAGCACCCGGTGCACGGCCCGGTGCCGCCCGACCGCTTCATCCTGCTGGCCGAGGACACGGGGCTGATCGGCGCGCTGGGAGCGTGGGTGCTGGACGAGGCCGCGCGGCAGATCGCGTGGTGGCGCGCCGAGCTTCCCGAAGCCGCGGAGCTGGAGGTGAGCGTCAACCTCTCCGCTCGCCAGCTGCGCGAGCCGGGCCTTGTAGATGCCGTGGCCGCCACCCTGCGCGAGCACCACCTTCCGCCGGGCGCCCTCAAGCTGGAGCTCACCGAAAGCTCGCTGGTGCAGGACCCTGCCGCCGCCGCGGTGGTGCTGCGCGCCCTCAAGAAGCGCGACGTGCAGGTGTACCTGGACGATTTCGGCACCGGCTACTCCTCGCTCAGCTCCCTCCACCGCCTCCCGCTGGACGCCCTCAAGATCGACCGCTCCTTCGTGGCGGGCCTCGACGGCGGCAGCACCGGCGCGCACAAGGGCGCCGAGATCGTGCGCACCATCGTCGCGCTCGCCCGCAGCCTGGGCGTGCGCGTCGTCGCCGAGGGCGTGGAGACCCGCGAGCAGCTCGCCGCCCTCCACGACCTGGGATGCGACTTCGCCCAGGGCTACCTGATCGGCCGCCCCGTCCCCGCCGACAAGTTCGCCCAGTCGTTCCTGCAGGGGCGCGGGGAGAGCGAGCTGGTGGGGTGAGGTTGGGGGTTGGACCTGACCCGGGCCCATCCGGGCGAGTGAACTCGCTGCAACAACGGCACAAAGTCCGCCTTCGCGGACTCGCGGGCGAGATCTCGGCCGGTCGCAAATCCCCGCGTGTACACGAGCCCGCCGGTGTGCACGAGCCGGCTTTAGCCGCCTTCCCGTGGTTCCAGCCGGGGGCTTCAGCCCCCGGCGACCCGCCGCCGCACCGTGTTAGCCTCCGGGGGCTAATCCCGCTTCCCCGACCCGCCGGGGGACCCATCTCCGCCCCCCCCCCGCCCCGATCCCGCCCCAAACCTGCGAAGGCAGGTTTCCCGCAGTTGTTGCAGCGGTTTCAACCGCCGGGCTCCACCCAGGCTCCACCCAGGCTCCACCGGGGCTCCACCTGGCTCCACCTGGCCTCCACCCTGGTTCCCCACCAGCCACCCCCCTACCGCACCCCCCGCATCGCCTTCGTCAGCACGCGATCCAGCGCGGCCGCGAAGGCTTGTTTGTCGCGGGCGCCGTAGGGGCGGGCGCCGCCCGTTTCGACGCCGGCGCCGCGCAGGCCGTCCATGAAGTCGCGCACCGCCAGCCGCTCCCCAATGGAGTCCGCGGTGTACTCCTCGCCGCGCGGGTCGATCACGGCCACGCGCTTCTCCACGAGCGCGGAGGCCAGCGGGATGTCGGCGGTGACGGCGACGTCGCCGGGGGCGGCGTGCTCGGCGATGTGGAGGTCCGCGACGTCGGGGCCGCCCTCCACGCGCACGGCGGTGACGAACGGGTTGTCGAGCGGAACGGGGAGGCGCTGGTTGGCCACCATCACCGTTTCGAGCTTCAGGCGCAGCGCGGCGCGGAAGACGATCTCCTTGACGTCGCGCGGAGCCGCGTCGGCGTCGATCCAGAGCTTCACGGGCGAGTTACGGTGAGGTGGATGGCGGAGGCGCGGAGATGGGTCCGCGCCTCCATCCGTGCGGCTACTGGCCCTGCTGCAGCCGGCGGCCGAGGATCTGCTTGGCCTGGTCCGCGCGCCGCCCGTCCTCTTCCTTGACCATGCGGAAGAACTGCGCGAGGTCCTCGTCGCCGCTCTGCTCGGCGTCGCGCACGAACTGGTCGTACGTCTCGGCGCCCTGGAGCGCGTGGAAGAGGATGCTGACCAGGTTGTAGGTGACGTCCGCCGTCCCGGTGTTCCCCTTGCTCTCTGCCGACATGCTCGCCTCATTCTGTGCGGGTGGGTGCTAACGTGTTGCGGCGGACGGCGTTCGCAAATCCAGGACCGCGGGAGAGCAGCAGTTTCACACAGAGCCGCAAAGGGAAACCGCAAGGGCACAGAGGCTCCGTGTTCTTGCCGTTTTCTCTGTGTCTCTGTGTGATGCGCAGTTGACCCCTTGCACCTCACGCTACGTGAGGATGTAGAGTTGTGCCGTGGCCACAAAGAACAGGGAGCGGATGCGATGAAGGCGAGCGGGTGGAAGGTGGGCGAGCTGGCGCGGCGTACGGGGCTTACCGTCCGCACGCTGCACCATTACGACGAGGTGGGGCTGCTGCGGCCAGGGCGCCGCACGCCGAGCGGGCACCGCCTGTACGGCGACGACGAGGTCGAGCGGCTCCACCGAATCCAGTCGCTGCGGCGGCTGGGGTGGGGGCTGGACGAGATCCGCGGGATGCTGGACGACCCGCGGTTCTCCCCCGCCCGCGTGGTGGAGCTCCACCTGGAACGCCTTCGCGAGCAGATCCGCCTCCAGCAGCGGCTGTGCGAGCTGCTGGAGGAGATCGCATCACGGCTCCGCGCGGCGGGAACGGTTTCCGCCGACGAGCTCATTCAAACGATCGAGGCGATGACCATGTTCGAGAAATACTACACCCCTGAGCAGATGGAAGAGCTGCGTCAGCGCCGCGAGCAGGTGGGCGAGGAGCGCATCCGCGAGGTCGAGGCCGAGTGGCCGCGGCTGATGGACGAGGTGCGCGCCGAGATGGAGCGCGGCACCGACCCCGCAGACGAGCGCGTGCAGGCGCTGGCGCGACGCTGGATGGGGCTGGTGCAGGAGTTCACCGGCGGCAACCCCGGCATCGAGCGATCGCTCGGCAACCTGTACCGCGAGGAGTCCACGGTGCACGGGATGGACGTCGCGGGCATGCGGCCGCTGATGGAGTACGTGCAGCGGGCGATGGCGGCCGGGAAGGGATAGCGGACCGCTGGCCCGATGTAAGGAAAGGGGCGCACCCGGTTGGGTGCGCCCCTTTCGTTCAACCTGCCCGAAGGCTCAGTGGCTGGCCGGAGCCGCCGAGTCGGTGCCCGCCGCCGGGGCGGGGGTGGTGCCCGCGGCGGCCGCGGAGTCCGCGGGGACGGCCGGGGTCGCGGCCGGGTCGGTCACCGGGGCGGTCGCCGCCGGGTCGGTCGCCGGAGCCGAGCTGGCCGCCGGATCGGTGGTCGCGCCCGCGTTGTTGGTGTCTTCCGCTTCGTTCCCGCCGCAGGCGGCGAGGGCGGCGAGGGCGAGTACCGTGAGGAGCTGCTTCATGGGGAGCCTCGTTTGCTCGGGGTTGGGTCCACCGCAGCGCGCTCATCGCGCTCGGTCGGCCTCTCATAAGGCAACGGGCGTGCTCAACGTGCCGGATGCGGAAAAGTGAGCATCCATGCGGGTTTCAGCCGGTTTGAGGTCTTTGGGGAGGGTGTTTCGAGGGTGTCCGAACGGTTCAGCGAACGGAAACAGCTGTTCTCTGAACGGCGCCGTTCATCCCTCCAGCCAGTCCATCACCAGCCGGTACGAGATGGAATAGTTCGATGGGAATCGAAAGGTGCCGTTGGCGAGCCCGCGGTGGACCTCGTCGCGGGTGAACCAGCGCACCTCCTCCATCTCGTCCTCGATGCGGATCTCGTCGGTGAGCGCCTCGGCGGTGAAGCCGATCATCAGCGAGCCGGGGAAGGGCCACGGCTGCGACGAGTGGTAGCGCACGTCCGTGATGGCGACGCCGGACTCCTCCATCACCTCGCGCGCGACGGCATCCTCCAGGCTTTCGCCGGGCTCCACGAACCCGGCGAGCACCGAGTACACGCCGGGCTCCCAGACGTGCTGCCGGCCCAGGAGGCAGCGCTCGCCGTGCTGCACGCGCATGATGACCGCCGGGTCCGTGCGCGGAAAGTGGTGGGTGCCGCACCCCGTGCACGCGCGCAGGTGTCCCGCCTCGCGCACCTCGGCCGGCGCACCGCACACTCCGCAGAAGCGGTGGCGCGCGTGCCAGTGCCCCATTCCCCGCGCGAAGGCGAGCAGCCCGGCCTCCGCAGACTCCATCCCCAGCCCGAAGCGCCGCAGGTCGCCCCACTCGCCCGCGCTCGCGATGGCGGGGTCATCCGCCCGCTCCTCGTCTAGCGGGAAGGAGAAGTACGCCGCGTCGTCCGCCACGCCCAGGAGCACGGCGTATCCGGCCGCGTCCACCAGCGGCGCCGCCTCCCCCGGGGTGAGCCAGGCGGCGCGGGGAGCGGCCTCATCCGCCACGAAGAGGTTGCGGTGCTCCCACACGGGCGCGAAGCGGGTGCGTGGATCGCGCATCCGCGCGGCGATCCAGTCCGCGTCCTTGCGCCGCTCGCCCGCCCGGTCCACGCCACCCGCGGCAAAGACGTGTGGCCGCTGTCCCGCCAGTCCGCTTTCCGATCCCAATCCGCCGCTCCCGGTGTGGTGTCTGCCTCTCCTAACCGAATCTCACGCGGAGGCGCGGAGCCGCAGAGGAGAGCACGCGAAGTTCTCTCTGCGTCTCCGCGTCTCCGCGTGAGGCCCTGCTGTTACGCGACCTGCTCCTTCGCCGGCTCCTGGTCCTCGTCCGGAAGCTCCTTTGCGCACGCGTCGCCCTCCTGCGGCCGGGCGCGCTGGATGGCGGCGTTCAGCTCCGCGCCGGTCAGCAGGATCAGCGACGACAGGTAGAAGTAGGTGAGGAGGACGATGACCGCGCCCACGCTGCCGTAGGTGACGCTGAACTGCCCCAGGTGCTCCACGTACCAGCGGAAGCCGAGCGAGACGAGGCCCCACAGCACCACCGTGAACACCGCGCCGGGCACGACGAGCGCCACGCGCTGCTTCACGTTCGGCATCGCCAGGTAGACGAGGAAGACGCCCGCCACCGCCCCCGCGATCGCCAGCGGAATGCGCAGCCACGCGACGGCCTCGCGGACGCCGGCGGGCGCGCCGAGCTGCCGCAGCCCCCAGTCGCTCGCCATCGGCCCGAACACCATCAGCCCCGTCGCCACCACCACCAGCGACCCGGCGAGCAGCACGTAGCCGAACGAGAGGACGAAGCGCTTCCAGATCGCCCGCCCCTCGGGCACTTCGTACGCCTTGTTGAGCGCGTTCATGGCCGAGCGCACGCCCCCGGACGCGATCCAGAGCGTCGTCAGGAGGCCCACGGAAAGGAGCCCGCTCTGGCGCCGCCCGCGAATTTCGCCGACCACCTGTTCCACCTGGTCGGACGCCTCGCCCGGCAGGAAGCGACGGCTGTGGTCCAGCAGCCACTGGAAGAGCTCGGGCCGGTCCAGGAAGCTGAACAGCGCCAGCAGGACGATGATGAAGGGGAAGAGGGCATAGAGGGCCTGGTACGCCACGGCCGCGGCGTACGTCATGATGTCGTCCTCGTAGAACCCGCGGAACGTCTCGGCCGCGAGCCTGCGCAGCCCCAGCCCGCGCAGCAGCCCGCGCGCCCGTCTGCCCGGCACCCGCCCGCTCCAGTGTCGCCCGCTCCAATCTCGCATCTTGCTCACGTGCGCCCTCCGATGTCGTAGCCCATGGGCCGCGTCCTACCAGCACCTCGCGAGCCACAACGCATTCAGCCCGGCTCAGATTTCCGATCGTCAGGAGTTCTGGGGAGCGAACGAATAACATGCTCTACTTCGTCCAGCGACGCGGCAACAGAAATGGGGGCGGGCGCCTGCGCAACGGCAGGGGGGACCCCGATTCGCTGCCTCACTTTCCGGGTGTTATCCGTAATTTCCCGGTCAGTAAACATTACGTCGACGTAGGGGAGGTGAGAGAGGTGAAGCAGATCGTACGTGGCTCCAGCCTCCCACTTCGTGCGCGCCGACCGAAGTTCACGCTCCACTGCGAACCGCAGCCAAGTCCCTGGGCAGTCTTCCAGAAGAACGGAATCTACTAGTTTCATCACGGTCGGCGGGTCCGTCACCTTGAGCACGCTAACAACCGTATCCTCAACGATCTGCCGGAATACATGCCGTGAGATGAGTTCGTCCGTACGTCGCTTCAGAGCCTCAGGGAAATCCGCTTCGAGGCGGCGGGCGAATACCTCTCGTGCTCCGGCCGTGAGCATCTCCTCGAATGTCTGCTCGATCCACTCCCGTACAAATCGTTCAACCTCGTCGCGTGACTCGGGTGCAATCGTGGTAGCCAAATCGGCCTTCCATTGATCGCTTTCGAGAAAAGTCCGAAGCCATGCTCTCGCCGAAGCTGCGTGTTCGGGATCGAAACCCCCGCTCGGTAGATCACGCAAGCGGGTTTGCAAGTGTTTGGAATCGGTTGATCTACTGCGGGCGGAGGCTTCTGTCTCGGATGCCTTTCGAAATTCCGCGTAAATCCGCCGGTGATCTCGGGACGTGAGAGTACGAAGCAGCGCACCCGTGGCACCGTCCGGTACCGAAGTAGGAAATGCGGTCCAATGCCGGTCCATACTCGCAAGCCGCGACTCCTGTCCAGCGATACGGCCCAATGCGGCGAAAACCTCACGACCCGCAAGCTGTTGAAGGGCACGAGGCGCACCTCCGCTGGGAATCAAGTCCATACGCGTCGGTTCAAGTGCTTGCAGCACCCTAACCCGTGCGTTCCGAGAGTCCGCGTGAACGGACCCCGCAATTTCCAGAAAATGAACGAAGGATAATGCCAGTACACACTCGGCTTCTTGCCAGCGAGCAACGAACTCACTGAAGCGCTTCGGGTCACGCTTGTAAGACCGTTCAAGAGTGACGATTGTGCTAAGATCAAGGTACACGAGAGAACTCATGAATTGGCTCACATTCTCAGAGGAGAGTCGTTAGTTTGGTCACGCGCGAGTTGCAGCGGGCCAGACCGCGAGAGGAATTAACAAACCGCATACCCATTGGGTCATGGGGTCAGCAGCCGCTCCACAATCACCACGTCGCGCCATTCGCCGTCGAGGCGCCCGTGCCGCTCGTAGGTGCCCACCTCGCGGAAGCCGTGGCGCGCGCAGAGGCGGAGCGAGGCCGTGTTCTCGGGAAAGATGCGCGAGAGCACCTTCCACAGTCCGGCCGCCGCGCAGGCGGGGAGGAACGCCTCCATCAGCCGGTCGCCTACGCGCTGACCCTGTGCAACGCCCGCGACGTACACCGAGAACTCCGCGATTCCAGCGTAGCACTCGCGCGGACGGTACGCGGAGGCGGCGATCCAACCCAGCACCTGCCCGTCACACTCGGCGACGAGGACGGGGTGGCGCGGATTGCCCAGCCAGGGCGCGATCTCGGACTCTTCGCGCTCACGGGTCTCGAATGTGGCGCCGCGGCCGCGAATCCCTTCGTTGTAGATGGCGGTGATCGCCGCCACGTCGCGCGGCTCGGCCGGGCGCACGGCGACCGGTTCCATGGTGGATCTCAATGCGAGTGTCGGGTTCACCTCACCGCGCGCCGGCCAGGGGAAGCGAGGGCCGCCCGCTCCTCGATCCGAGCCCCACCAGCACGGGCGCCGCATCGGCCGGCGCGGAGCAGCAGGAGCCGCCCAGGTCGGTGTTGCACACGCCGGTCTCAGGAAGGCCCAGCTCGACCGCCTTCGCGCCCGCCTCGTCGCCGACGAGGGCGCAGACGACGGAGCGCACCTGCTCGTAGCCGGTGAGGAGGAGGAAGGTGGGCGCGCGGCCGTAGCTCTTCATCCCGACCGTGTAGTAGCCGGGCTCCGGGTGCGCCAGCTCCGCCGCGCCGTGCGGGTACACCGTTCCGCAGCTGTGCTCGTTGGGATCGATGAGGGGCGCGAGCGCGAGCGGGCTCTCCAGCGCGGGATCGAGGCCCAGCCGCAGCTCGCGGGTGATCGACAGGTCCGGGCGGAAGCCGGTGGTGACGATGATCTCGTCGACGGGGCCGATGGATGCGTCTTCGCCGCTGACGGTGATGCCGTCCGCGTCCGCATCCAGCCGCGTGGCGCGGAAGCCGGTCACGAGCCGGACCGCGCCGGTGCTCACCAGGGCGCGCATCCGTGTGCCGAGGCCGCCGCGCGCGGAGAGCTGGTCATCCTCGCCGCCGCCGTAGAGCTGCGCGGTGGATGTGCGGCGAATGGCCCAGACGATCGCGGTGCTCGGCTCCTGACGCGCCAGGGCGGCGAGGTCGAGGAGGGCGTTGAAGGCGGAGTGCCCGCTCCCCACCACCAGGACGCGCTTCCCGGCGTAGCGTGCGCGGTCGCGGCCGAGCACGTCCGGGATGCCGTAGACGATGCGGCCAGCGAGCTCCGTCTCGCCGGGTACTGGGAGGCCGCCGGCACCGAGCGGGTTGGGCGAGAGGTACGTCCCGGAGGCATCGACCACCGCCTTCGCCAGGATGCGCTCCTCGCCGCCACCCGCGGTGCGCACCACCAGCTCGAACGGGGCCTGGTCGCGGCCGGGCGTCTTCATCTTGTCGAAGCCGTGCCGCGCCACCGCCGTCACGCGCGCGTCCAGCCGGATGTGCGGCGCGATGGCGGGCAGGGCGGCGAGCGGCTCCACGAATCGATCCACGAGCTCTCCGCCCGTGGGGAGCGCCTCCGGGTCCGGCGCCGTCCATCCGACCGACTCCAGCATCGAGACCGCCACGGGATCGACCAGGTAGCGCCAGGGCGAGAAGAGCCGCACGTGCGCCCACTGCCGGATGCTCGCCCCCACCGCATCCCCCGCCTCCAGCACCAGCGGCGTTTCACCCCGGCTCACCAGGTGCGCGGCCGCCACCACGCCGATCGGCCCCGCGCCGATCACCGCCACCGGAAGATCCCGCCCGCCCAGATCGCTCATCGCGCGACTCCATTCAATCAGGAAAAGTTGATGTTTCGGATCAAAAAAACTCACCGGCAGCACCCGCCCTGGCACGCGTCCCCATGCTGCGCGGATGCCGCCTCCGCCAGGTACTCGCCCATCGCGTCCAGTACCCCGGGGTTGAGCGAGTAGTGGTTCCACCGCCCGTCGCGCCTTCCCGAGATGAGCCCGGCATCCTTGAGCACCTTGAGGTGGAAGGAGAGCCGCGACTGCGCCGCATCGAGCGCCTCCTGCAGGTCGCACACGCACCGCTCTCCGCCCACCAGCATCTCGACGATCTGGACGCGGGTCTCGTCCGAGAGCGCGTGGAACCAGCGCGCCACCTGGGCCGGGTTGCGGGTAGCCGTAGTCATGCGGGTGAATATATCAACGAAAGTTGCTCAGTCAAGCCACAAGCGCGACGGAGCGCTCCCAACTGCGACTTTGACGCAGTTAGCTGGGCCTACCCGCGCCGCTGCCGCCGTGCGCGTAGCTCGTCTCGACGAGCGCAGGCACCGGCACGGTCCGTCCCGATCCCAGCATCGCCTCGATGTACTCTCGCAGTACGATTGGGAACAGCGCGCGCGCCTCGGTGGCAGTATCGGCGACCACTGAGAAGCCGGGCATCTCCTCGATCGTGACGAGGTAGTACGGCGCGTCCTCCGCGCTCTCTCGCACAGCCCTCCCGTGCACTGTCCAGGGCAGGGACACGTATTCATCAACGCTCATTCTTAGTCCTCCTCGGATTGTCGGATCGCCTCCGCGGCCTGTCTCACCTGATAGGACGCAACCTTGCCCGAACCGGCTACCAGTGTCACCGCGTCCGCTTTTGGGTGCTTCCACTGGCGGTGGCTCGTCGCGCCCTTCCGCTCCTCGAACCCGAACGCACGCAGGACGGAAGCCACCTCGTCGTAACGCCACCCGCTCGGGTTGGCTTCCATCGCGGCGAGCGTCTTGTCCCTGCGTCCCATCGTCGGCCGTTTGGTAGTGAGTGCATCCTCCTTGTGGGTGGAATGTAGTACCCCGGATCGTGTGAAGGGGATCGGCCATCGCCGCGCCGCATGAGGGCGGGCTAACTGGGAATAGGTCTCTCTGCCGACCTTGTGGGAGACGCCGGTTGTCGGCGTCTCCCACGCAGGTGTCAGCAGCAGGTGTCGCTGTCGCCGCTGGTGCCGCCGCAGCAGTCGTCGTCGCAGCAGGCGGAGTCCTGCGGGTCGCACGGAGTGGACTCGGCGGCGGGGGAGATGCGGTGCGTGAGGTCGTCGTTCGTGCGCATGGGATCGCTCCAAGGGATGATGTTCGGTCGTCCGCCGCATCGTCGCGGGGTACATCCATAGAGACGTGCGCGAACGGAAAAGGACGCAGCCTCACGCGCAGGATCGGGCCGCTTCTCCATCCTCGCTGTGGCAGTGGCAGTTTGGGCCCGGTGCGTAGTCGTCTACGCCGCCGGACGCGTTGAGGTACACCGCGCAGCAGGCGACCACGGCCTCCTTGAGCCGGGCCCGCGCACGCTGCACGCGCGACTTCGCGCCCGAGGCGGAGATGCCGAGGCGATGGGCCAGCTCCGCCTGCGTCAGGTCGCCGAGGTCGGTGAGCTCGAGGGCTTCGCGGTACGCGTCCGGGAGCCGCGACACGAGCGCGCGGATGCAGGGCGCCAGCTCCGCCACCGCGTCGCGCTCACGCTCGGGGGCGGGGAGGGCTTCGGAGAGCGGCGTGGCATCGCGGCGCGCGCGGAAGTGATCCGCGACGGCGTTCCGCGCCACGCGGTACATCCACGGGTGCAGCCGGCCGGGGTCGCGCAGCCCGGCGAGCTGCGTGTGCACCTTGAGAAAGACGTCCTGCAGAAGGTCGTCCGCGACGTCCGGATCGCTGACGCGCCGCAGGAGAAAGCCGTGCAGGCCGTCGCGGAACTCCGCCCAGGCCTGCTCGGTCGTCGGGATGGTTGCCGTAGCGGTCACGAGATCTTGCCGGTGGAATGCGCGGGGGCCGGGCGCCCCCTCCAATATAAGACGGCGAGCCCGCCGAAAGGACGCACCGGCTTCACGGCGCGGCCGGCGGATCTGCCAGCGGCATCCTGTACCACGGCTCGGTGCGCGCGTGGAGGCGGCCGCGCTGCATCACGTGCGTGATCGTCTGCGTGTTGCGGATGTCGGCCGATGGATCGGCGCGCAGCACCACCAGGTCGGCAACCTTTCCCGGGGCGATGGTGCCGAGCGAGTCCTGCGCGCCCAGCGCCTCCGCTCCGTACTGCGTGGCGCTGCGGATCGCCTCCAGCGGCGTGAGCCCCACCTGGCGCACAAGGAGCTGCAGCTCGCCGTGGATGTTGGGCGACTGGCGGCCCATGTCGTCGGTGCCGGCCAGCAGGCGCACCCCCGCGCGGTGCGCCGCGGCGGCCGCGTCCACCGCCCACCCGGGGACCGTGTCGAGCGAGGCGCGCGAGGGCACGCCGGCGGCCCGCCCCTGCATGACGTACAGCGTGGGCTCCAGCATCACCCCGCGCTCCCGCATGGCGCGGAAGAGCGCCGCGAAGCCGGGTCCCTGGGGCGTGACCGTGCGCAGGAGCACGCGCCGGGCCTCGCGGTCGCCCACGGCGGGGGCGCCGGCCCAGATCACCTGGTCGGAGTGGCTCATCACGTCGGCGCCGCCGGTGGCCAGCTCTCCGGGGGAGGTGGGGGGCACCACCGCGTGCGTCCATACCCGCAGCCCCTGAGCGCGCGCCGCCCGCGCCAGCGCGGCGAAGCGGGCGGGCGGAACGTCGGCGTACACCTTGATCCCCGTGGCGCCGATCCGCCGCGCCTCGCGAACGATGCCGTCGATCTGCGCGTCGTCGGAGAGCATGCGCACCCCAGGAGCGCTGCCCGCCGGGTGCCCCGCGGACCAGTACCTCACCCGGACCGAGTCGTACGTCGCGAACCAGCGCGGCCCCGTTACGACCGCCGAGTAGTAGATCCGCGGAGAGAGCGCCGTGTCGGTGCGGGCCGCCCGCGCCAGCTCCGCCACCTTTTCGGTGCGGCCGCCCATGTCGCGCACCGTCGTGACGCCGCCCATCAGCGTGTGGCGCAGGAGCGTGGGGTAGATGCCGCCGCGGTCCCAGGTGGCGAGGTGCACGTGCGAGTCGATGAGCCCCGGAATGACGTAATGCCCGGCCAGCGGTACGATGCGCGTGCCGGCCGGGAGCCGCTGAGACCTGGCGGCGAACACTCCGGCGATGCGCCCCCGCCGCACCAGCACCGTCATCCCCGGCCGCGGCGGCGCGCCGGTGCCGTCGATCACGGTGACGCCCTCCAGCGCGACCGCGTCCTCCGGCGGCGATGCGGAGCCCCTTCCCCCGGCGCAGGCGGCGAACGCGGCCAGCACGGCAACCCCGATGGCGATGCGGATCATGTGTTCGGCTCTTGTGTGGGTTGGTGACGGTTTGACCTCCTCACTCCATGTTCGATTACCGCGCGCTTTGTTAACGAGGGGTGGTGCCGCGGGGCGACGGCGCGGGGGCGTGGCCTTTCGCACCAGCGAGCGCGACGAGATCGCCCCCGTCGGCGTGCGCTCGCTGGCGGAAGCGCTGGACTCGCCCGGCGACCACCGCCTGGCGATCAAGATGACGTACTGGATTCCGGTGCGCTGAGGAACAGATGGCCTCACACAGAGCCACAGAGAGGAACCGCAAGAACGACCAGAGGGGTTCTCTGTGCCCTTGCCGTTTCCTCCGTGGCTCTGCGTGTGGCCTTTTTGGATCTACTGTGGAAGGTACTGCCGCGGGATGGGACGTGCGGCGGTCTCGGCGGCCCAGTAGACGGAGACGACCCACCAGCGGGTGCCGTCATTCACGAGCTGGATGCTGTTGATGCCGCGCGTCGGCACGGTGTCCGCCTCGGCACGGCCTTCGTAGGTGCTGAAGACGTGCGCGATGGGGCCGTACTGGTCAACCCGGCGCGAGATCTCCCGCTCGCGGAAGCCGATGCGCTCCAGGACGGGCCCGGTCACCGCGATGTAGTCGTTGACCTCCAGCAGCCGCATCCCGGTGCTGCCGTTCGGCCGGGTGCCCGTGGGGATCAGCTTGCCGCCGGGGATGAAGAGCGAGCGCATGCGGTCCCAGTCGCGCCGCGCGCCCACGGGCCCGGAGATCACGTCGTAGAGCGACTTGATGATCGCGTCGATGGAGGCCACGTCCTCCGCCTTCGCCGCCGTGGCGGACACGGCGACCGGGTGCGGAACGGGCTGCGGGGGCGTGGCCTGGGCAAAGAGCACCGGCGCCGGTGCCGCCAGCGCCGTGAGGGCGAGAACGAGAAGGGTGCGCATGGGCGATCCTCGTGGGAGGGATGGATTCCCCGGCGGCGCGGGGAGGTGCAGGAAGATAGTGCGGAGCATGCGATCGGAACCAGCCGGACCGCGCGAAGCTGGGATTCGGGCGCTTGTCTCACGCAGAGGCGCAGAGGCGCAGG
>DASWNZ010000088.1:0-85032 GCA_036398975.1 Longimicrobium sp. | reverse complement strand
GGGGGCCGGGGGGGTGAGGGCCTACCGCACCCACCGCGGCAGCCAGTCCGCGCCGCGCGCGCTCGTCAGGCGCGTCACCTTCTTCCCGTCTGCGGTCATGCGGTACAGGTCGGTGTCGCCGGCGCGCTCGGAGGCGAAGGCGATCTGGCGGCCGTCGGGGGACCAGGCGGGCATCCAGTCCTTGCCCTTGCCGTCCGAGATGCTGCGCCATTGGCCGGTGGCGGCGTCGGCGATGCGGATGGCGGAGCGGCCGTCGCGCGTGCGAAAGGTGTAGGCGATCTCGCGGCCGTCCGGCGACCAGGCGGGATCCATCTCCTGCTCGTCTGGGCTGAGCTGGGCGTCGGTGCGGTCGGTGAGGCGCGTGATGGCGGAGCCGTCAGCGTCGATCACGTAGATGCGGTCGCTGTTTCCGCGGTTGCTCAGGAAGGCGATGCGGCTGCCGTCCAGCGACCAGCGCGGGCTCCAGTCGTCGCGGTGGAACGCGGTCAGGCGGCGCGCCGGCCCGCCGCGCGCGGGGATCACGTACAGCTCCGCGTCGCCGTCGCGGCTGCTGACGAAGGCGATCCACTTGCCGTCCGGCGAGACCTCGGGCTCGAAGTTCCCCTCGCGGTTGTCGGTCAGGCGGCGCACGTGCTTGCCGTCCGCCGTCATGCGGTAGATGTCGCGGAAGCTCTGCGCGCTGCTCTCGAAGGCGATCCACTTCCCGTCCGGCGACCACGACGCGTTGCGCGCCCGCGCCGCCAGCGGGCCGATGGGGCGCGGCTCTCCGCCGTCCATCGGTACGATCATCAGCTGCTCCTCGGGTCCAGTCGGGCGGTCGACGACGCGAACGGCGAGGAGCGAGGGGTCTTTCGGCGCGAACGCGATGGGGAAGAGCCCCGCGCCCGCGCCGGCCGAGGCGAGCGGACGGTCCTCGCCGGAGCGGGTGAGGAGGCGGATCTCGTGCGTGCCGCCGCGCTCGGAGACGAACGCCATCTGCGGCTCGTCGCCGCGGCACCCAGCGGCGGCGATGAGGACCAGCAGGCTCGTGAGGCGGGTGCGTCGCATCGGGATCATGGAATGGTTTCGCGGCGTGCGGCGGATGCGGAGTAGGGTACCGCACCCGCCACGTATCGGCTACTGCACGCGGACTGCGTCGCCGACCACCATGTAGCCGGCGGTGGTCCAGCGCGAGAGCTGGATCTTGTTCCATCCCGCCGTGAACGTCCACGTCCCCAGCACGTTCCAGCGGCCGCCGTTCGCCTGCTGGTTCGCGGATACCGTGGCCAGCTTGGTGCCGCTCGCGTCGTAGACGATGTACGGCGCGGTGGATGAGCGGTTGCTGCCCGCAGTCCACCATGCGGATATGGTGCGGCTTCCGCCGGTGGGGAGATAGAACCAGAAGGTGGCCGGGTCGCTGATGGACTGCGTGCCGGCGTAGCGGTAGTCCACGCCGTAGTAGCCCGCCGTCGTGCTCGCCGCGGCCCTGTTGGACGATGCCTCCGCGAATGCCACCGCCGTGTTGTTGCGGGTGTTGTTGTTGTCCACGATGATGTCCGCGCAGCACGCCGTCTTCCAGTGCTGCGGCGGGATCGATGCTTTCTGCGCAAAGACGCCGGCTTTGAGCACGGGCCAGATGTTGCCGCTCTCCATCGTCCCGTACGAGTAGATCGACACGCCCTTTGCGCCCTGCTGCCTCGCCAGCCTGATCTGCCGCTCGACCTCCGCCGCCCCGAGCTTGGCGCCGATGCCGATGTACGCGTGCCGCCCGCCGCTGGTCTGCAGGCGCTGCAGGTGGTCGTCCAGCAGGCAGGCCCAGTCGGTGAAGGCGCAGTAGGTGGAGGTGATCTCGTAGTACGTCATGGGCACGCCCACGTCGAAGTAGCCGCCCCGCGCCCAGGCGTACGGGTCCTGGTAGTACTGCGAGAAGCCCTGCGACGAGCTCCATCCCCACTTGTCCTGGTAGATCTGCCAGATGGCGCCGGAGATGGGGAGCTTCGGCTTGACCTTGCCCACGCTGTCGTGGACCTCCTTCACCGCCAGGTTGATGAGCGAGCGGCGGAAGTTGGCCCAGTCGGTCGGGTAGCTCGCGGGGCTCTTGCCGAACGCGGCCAGGCTGGCCCTGTCGTGCGACCACTTCGTCCCCGGCAGGCGGATGCGGTCCAGGTGCACGCCGTCCACGGCGTAGCGGCGCGCCACGTCGGCGGCCACGCGCGCCAGGTGCGTGCGCGCCCCCGCTGAGCCCGGCGACACGTAGACGTACTCCTCGCCGTTGGGGCACGGGTGCGTAACGCCCGCGTCGTCCACCACCTTCCAGTCCGGGTGCGCCAGCAGCATGTGGCGCGGATTGCCGGCGTCCGATTCCCTGAGCAGCGCGCAGGTGGTGGAGCTCCCCGACCCCCATCCCGCGAAGGCGTTCAGCCAGGCGTGGAGCTGCAGCCCGCGCGAGTGCGCCTCCTGGATGGCAACCGCGAGCGGGTCCCAGGTCGGCGTGCCGCCCAGGTGCCCGCAGAGGCCCACCGAGCACGGCTCCAGCGACGACCTGTAGTAGGCGTCGCCGGAGCCGCGCACCTGGAAGTACACGATGTTGAAGTTGGCGTCCGCCGCCTTCTGCATGATGGTGGCGATCTTGGTGGGCGAGTCGTACTCGAAGCGCGACACCCACAGGGCGCGCGCCTCCGCCCACGCCGGGGTGGCGGCCAGGCGCGGCCCCTCGGCGGGGGGCGGGGGGCGCTGCACGGCGGGGGAGAGGGCGTCGTCCTGGCAGGCGGCCAGGGCCAGCAGGAGCGCCGGAAGCGCCGCGCGGCGTGCGAGAGAGCGAAGCATGCGCGAGAACCCTTGAGAGTAAACGGGCCCCGGCGCGGAATGCGCCGGAGCCCGGTGTGATGCGTTGCCGTTCAGCCGGTCAGCGGATGCGGACGGCGTCCGCGATCACCACGTAGCCGGCGGTCGTCCAGCGGCTGAGCTGGATCTTGTTCCACCCCGCCGAGAAGTTGTACGTCCCCAGCGCGACCCACTTGCCGCCGTTGATCTGCTGGTTGGCCGCCGCGCGGCCGACTTCCGTGCCCGCCGCGTTGTAAGCGATGAAGGGCGCGGTCGTGGAGCGGTTGGTCCCCGCCACCCACCAGCCGTCGATCGTCTTGGTGGCCGCTGCCGGCAGGTAGAACCAGAAGGTCGCCGGGTCCGAGATCGCGTCCGTGCTGGCGAAGTTGTAGCCCGTGCCGTAGTAGCCGGCCGTGCTCCCCGTGCTCCAGGTGGCCGACACCTCGTAGCGCGCCACCGACGCGTTGTTGTTGGTGTTGTTGCTGTCCACGATGATGGACGTGGCGCCGCAGTGCGAGTTGATGCGGTTCATGTAGTCCGTCCAGGGCCAGTTGGCGCCCGGGTCGGTGCGGTTGTACGGCTGAAGCTGGCCGTGGCCCACGAAGTGGTAGCGGTCGCGCGGAATCCCCTGGCTCTTGGATATGTCGCACGACAGCTTGGCCGACGCGTCGATCTGCCCCACGGGCCACGAGGTGGACGAAGCGTAGCCGCCGTGCTCGATGCCGATGGTGAGATTGTTGGCCTGGATGCCGTTGTTCTGGCAGTCGTGGCCGCCGTTGTTGGCGCAGTCGTAGTTGGCGCCGATGTGCCACGCCTTGCTCGCCTCGCGCACCAGCTGCGAGATCTCGGAGCCGCTCTCGTTCACCACGTAGTGCGCCGACACCTGCGACGAGCTGTTGGTCAGCCAGCTCCAGCACCCGCTGTAGCCGCTCTCGCAGGTGTGGATGATGACGTAGTGGATCCCCGTGCTGCGCGTGCTGTAGTTGGGCGAAGCGCGCCAGATGGTGCCCGAGACGCAGTAGTCCGGCGCGCACGCCATGGCCGAGGCGCTGGCGGACGGCTTGTCGAAGGCGGGCACCACGTTGCGCGCCGCCACCGACACCATGAGGTTGCCCGCCGGCGAGCGCGCCTCGATGCCGCTGCGCAGCGCCGAGTACACGTCGCTGTGCACGTACATCGCCTGGCCATCCTGGCTCTCGATGCCGCTGAACGCCGCCACCGCCGGGGCCCAGGCGGCCAGGTCGGCGCGGTTCACCTTGAGCTCGCCGCCCAGCGCGCTCAGGAGCGCCGCGCCCGCGCGGATGTTGGCGGCAGCGTCGCTCTGCGCGGCCTCGATGGAGACGCGGGCCAGCGCTGCGCCGCGGGTGAGGCGGTCGCCGCGCAGCGCCATGATGCCGAAAGCGGGGGCCATCCCCTCGAACTCCACCTCGCCGCGCACCATCTGGAAGCGGGTCTCCACGTAGCCGATCGACTTCAGCAGCTCGGCCGGAACGTCGAACTCCTTGCCGGCGGCGGCGAAGATGGCGTCGAGCTGCCTCTCGGTGGGGGCCGGGGCGGGCTCGTCCACCCGGGGCGAGGTGGGCTCGCTGCCGCAGGCGGTGAGCAGCAATGCGGCGCCTGCAGCGAGCGCCAGTGAACGGAGACGCATGGGCGATCCTCCTCCTGCGAGTTGGTGAGGCGGGTGGTGCGGCGATGCACCTCCCGCCCCTCCGGAGGGCACTTGTGAGACCACATCTCGCCTCCCCGAATCTCGCCTCCCCACCACCCAAACGCCGCCCTTTGCTGCCAACGAGTTAGGTCCCCAACAGAGCTAGGAACATCCGGCGCGCCCCCTCCCCCACCCACCGCTCCAGAGTGGTGCACCCCGCGCAAAAAGGTGCAACTTCGTACTCCAGACAGAACTACATGGCCTCACGCGGAGGCGCGGAGACAGCGGGGAGAGAACAGCCCCACACGGAGAAAACACAGAAGAAACAGAAAGCCACAGAGAAAACCTCTGGCGGTTCTCTCTGTGGCTCTGTGTCTCTGTGTGAGGCAAGCCGGTCTCTTCCGCGCCTCCGCGTCTCCGCGTGAGACTGCTGTTGCTTTTACAGCCGCAGCCGCAGCCCCACGTCCACCCGGATGTGGCTCACCGTGAAGTCGTCTTCATTCTCGCCATCGTACTTCGGCTTGTAGCTCGTGTACGTCACCTGCGGCGTGAACGACAGCTTCGGCCCCAGCCCGATCCCCACCCCGGCCCCGACCTCGAAGCCCAGCGAGCGGTCGCTGTCGATGAACTCCTCGTCGTCCCCATCAAAGGTGAAGCTGAGCTGGTTGTAGACCAGGCCGGCCTTCACGTACGGATCGATGGGGATGAGCGGCGTGGGCACCGCGATGCGCAGCCCGCCGTTGAAGCCCTGGTCCGTCAGCTCGAGCTCCTCCAGCCCTTCCACGCCGAAGCGGTTGTGCGTGTAGCCGGCGTAGATCCCCAGCATCGGCATGAAGTGGAAGGTCACGTTGGCGCCAAAGGTGACCCCCGACTCCACCGATCCCACGTCGTCCTCGGTCTCCTTGAGGTCGCCGGTGGGGAAGGCGAGGCCGCCGCGCACCTCGAATGCGAACGGCGTCACGTTGGGAACCTGAGCCTGCACCGGAGCCGCGAACGCGGCCGCGGCCACCAGCGAGAGGAGCCCGAGCGTCTTCTTCATGGAGCCTCCATCCAGGAGTGTGGTAGTGCCCGCTCGCCGCGAAGGCGGCTCAGAAGCGGATGTTCAGTCCCACGTCGACACGGAAGCTGGTGATGCTGTCGGTCTCGTCGTCCTCCTCTTCGCCTTCGAAGTTCGGCTTGAACGACGTGTAGCTGACCGCGGGCGTAAAGGAGAGCCGCGGGCCCAGCGGAACCATCACACCGCCTCCCACCTCGAAGCCCAGCCCGAACTCGGAGTCGTCCTCGTCGCCCAGGTCCAGGTCCTCGATGTCCAGCTCCACCTTGTGGTACACCAGGCCGCCCTTGACGAAGGGCGTCACCGGCATCGTGGGCGAGGCGAACATCGCCTTGACGCCCGCATCGAACCCGTACGTGTTGATGCTGCCGTCCACGTCGAACTCTTCGGCTTCCTCGGGCAGCCCGAACGCGTTGTAGGTGAAGCCGGCGTACAGGCCGAGCGTCGGGGTGAACATGTAGGTGCCGTTGGCGCCCACGGTGATCCCGCTGTCCGCCACGTCGTCCAGGTCGCCGGTAGGGAAGGCGAGCCCGCCGCGCACTTCCACGGAGAAAGGCGAGACCGGAATTGCCTGCGCCTGCGCGCTTCCGGCGAGGGCCACGGCGGCAAGCGCCAGCAGCCCCGTCGTAATCTTCTTCATCGTCCGTCCTTTTGGAAAGAGTATCGTTTTCCCGCGCCGCGCGGAAAGATGTGGTGTTCAGGAAGCGCACGCCCGGTGCCGCGGCGCAACACACTGCGCCGCAACGACATGGCTACGAGGGCGCCCCGCCGTTGTCCCCTGGCGTGGACGCCCGCCGTAGCCCGTGCGGAACTGGCGCCTAGAAGCGGACTCCCGCGCGGATGCCGAACTGCGTGTCCGATCCGGTGATGTTGAGGTCGCCGCCGGTGTAGTTGAGCTCGCCGCCCACGAAGAACTGCCCAAAGGTGAGCAGCGCCCCGCCGCGCAGCCCGAACTCCGTCTCCGACTCGTCCAGGTCGTCCACGCTCACGCGGGTGAACACGATCTGCGGGATCACGTACGGCGAGATGGTGGGGCCCGAGGGCGAGGTGGCGACGGTGGCGCCCAGCCCCAGCCCGACCGGCACGCGCAGGTAGGTGAGCCCGTCGAAGTCGCCGTACTCCACGCGCACCTGCGGGCAGGCGGAGGCGCCCGGCCCCAGCATCGCGCCGATCTGCGGCGTCTCGAACGCGAGGCCCGCGAAGAACAGGTCCTCGCCGTCGTCGTCGTCGCCCTCGCCGGAGAGCACGTTCAGCCCGCCGAACACGGAGAGCGGGCCGCGCGCGTTGTACGATGCCTCCACGCCGAACGAGTCCAGGTCGTCCGGAAAGTCGATGCGGCCGCCCAGCGAGATCCCCCCGTCCACCGTGGGATAGCTCGCGCACACCTGGGCCTGCGCGCTCCCCGCCAGCGTCGCGGCGGCGAGCGCCGCGATCGCCAGAGTCGTCTTCTTCATCCCTTCAACCTCCATCGCTTCGTGGATTGCCTTCCGCCGCCAGGCTCGCGGCGCGTCGGAGGGGCAGGGCGGGCGAGAATCGTACCCGCGCGGCGGCAAGGGCGCCCTTGCGCAAGGTGGCGGCGCGCCTCAGTCTACACGTTCCGCTTCCACACGCGCAGCGAGCCCGCCCGGCGTTCCGCGGCTCTCCAGCCGGATATCTCCCCACGATGAGCGTAAGCCAACTCGACGGCGCCGGACTGCGCGGCGCACTGATCCAGGCGAACGAGTACGTCCAGCGCCACCGGGCGGACCTGAACCGCATCAACGTCTTCCCGGTGCCGGACGGCGACACGGGCACCAACCTGGCGCTCACCGTGGCCGCCGTGGCGGACCGGCTGCGCTCCAGCCGCGAGGGGTCGGTGGGCCTCGTGGCGCGCCAGGCCGCCGAGGCCGGCATCCTGGGCGCGCGCGGCAACTGCGGGATGATCCTTTCGCACTTCCTGCTGGGATTCAGCGAGTCGGTGGGCAACCGGGCGTCGCTCACGGTCACCGAGTTCGGCGAGTCGCTGCGCAGCGCCACGGAGCACGTCTACCGCGCGCTGGAGAAGCCGGTGGAGGGCACCATCATCACCATCATGAGCGCCATCGCGGACGAGTCGCGCCGCTGGGGCCACACGGACTTCGTGGTGCTCTTCGAGCGGCTGCTGGTGCGCGCCCGCGAGGCCCTCGCCAGCACGCCGGACCTACTCCCCGTGCTCAAGAAGGCGGGGGTGGTGGACGCGGGCGCCAAGGGCTTCGTGCACCTGCTGGAGGGGATCTCGTCGTTCCTGGCCGGCGACCCGCTCGCGCCGCTGGACGAGATCCCGGAGTACGACGCCGAGCCCACATTCGCCGCCGGCGCCGCGGAGTACCCCACGGAGAGCGAGCGCTTCCGCTTCTGCACCGAGGCGCTGGTGCGCGGCCCCTCCATCCCCACGCAGGAAGAGGTGAAGGCCGTGCTGCGCGACCGCGGCGACTCGCTGGTCGTCATCCGCTCGGAGAACCTCCTCAAGATCCACGTCCACACGGACGAGCCGGAGGAGGTCTTCGCCTACCTGCGCACGCTGGGCGAGTTGGCAACGCACAAGGCCGAGGACATGCAGGCGCAGCACGCGGTGGCCGAGCGCGCCGCCGCGGGGGGCCACATGACGCTGGCGCGCCGCCCCATCTCCATCGTGGCCGACACCGCGTGCGACCTGCCGGACGAGGTGGTGAGGGCGCACGGCATCCACCTGGTGCCGCTGAACCTGATCTTCGACACGAAGGCGTACCGCGACCGCTTCGACATCTCGGCGGAGGATTTCGCCGTCCGCCTCAAGGAGGGCGCGCACCCCAGCACCTCGCAGCCTGCGCCCGCCGCCTTCATGGAGGGCTTCCGCCGCGCCGGCGAGGAGGGCGAGGAGGTCGTCGCCATCCTCCTCTCCTCCGCCCTCTCCGGCACCTACGCCTCCGCCCAGGCCGCCGTAAAACAGCGCACCGACGGCGACACCCCGGTGCACCTGGTGGACTCGCTGGGCGGCTCGCTCCTGCAGGGCCTCCTCGCCCTCAAGGCGAGCGAGCTGGGCGAGCAGGGATGGAGCGCCGAGCGCATCGTGGCCGAGCTGGCGCGCATCCGCTCCCGGAGCGGCTTCTTCATCGTCCTGGACACGTTCGAGCGCGCCCTGGCCTCGGGCCGCGTGGGCCGCGGTCGCGCCTGGCTCGGCAGCCTGCTGGACATCAAGCCCGTGCTGGACGTCGACTCCACGGGGAAGCTGGTGCCCATCGAGCGTGTGCGCGGCCGCAACGCCATGCTTCCCAAGATGATGGAGGTGCTGGAGAAGAAGGTGCCCGTGGGCACCAGCAAGGTGCGTTTCGGCGTGATGCACGTCGCCTGTCCCGAGATCCTGGACCAGGTGGTCCCCGAGATCCGCAAGCGCTACGGCAACGTGGAGGTGCTGACCGCCCCCGGCACCCCCATCATCGCCACCCACGCCGGCGAAGGCGCCTGGGGGATCGCGTACCTGGTGGAGGGGTAGGGCCCTCACCCCCAGCGTCGCTCCGCGACGCATCCCCCTCCCCCAAAACTGCCTGGGGGAGGGGGTTGCGATCTGGGCACGGCTCCGACGCCCGCTCGGCGCCCCACCCTCGCCCCCGCCCCCGCCTACCGCCACGCGCACTAATCCTTGTAGGGGCGGCCCCGCGTGGCCGCCCGTGCCCTGCCTGGCCCCGCCGCCCGCTTTACGCACGCCGGCCTCCGCGCCCCAAAACGCAATCGGGCGGCTCCCCACCCGGAGAGCCGCCCGCCTGCTTCTGTGGATCCTGCAATCCCTCCCGCCTCAGAACTCCGGCCCCTCGAACGTCGTCTCCACGCCGGTGGTGCTGCCGGCTTGGCCGCCGAGGATCACGACACCGCGCTGGTCCGCGCCGCCGATGGCGCCCAGGGCCCAGAGGGCGGTGTCGCGGACGCGCGGGTCCTCGTCGGCGAGGGATATGCGCAGGGCTTCGGCGGCGCGGTCGGCGGCGGCGTCGCCCAGGCGCGACGGGCGGCGAGGCGCCTCGGCCAGGGTGGCCACCGGCTCCGCGTCGGGCGCGGGATGGCCGCCCGCCAGTTCGCCCAGCATGCGCGCCGCCAGCGTGCGTACCTCCGAGTCACGGTCGCGGAGGGAGCGCACCAGCGGCGTCACCACCGCGTCGTCCTGGAGCTTGCCCAGGGCGCGGATGGCGGTGCGGCGCACGTCCGCCTCCGGATCGGTGGTGGCGCGGATCAGCGCGGCCAGCGCGCGGGCCGGTGCGTTGCGGTGCACCGGCTGCCGCGCTGGCAACGCATCGAGGGCGGTCGCCGGCGCCGGTGCGGGCGCGGCGGCCAGGGTCGGCGGAGCCGGAGCGCGCCTGGGCGCGGGGGCCGGGCTCATCCGCACCTCGATGTGCATCCCATCCAGCTCCACGTGCTTCACCGGCCCGCTCAGTGCCGGCGCCGAGGCGACCGTGGAGGCCGGGGCGCGCTCCCGCTCGGAGGGCCCCACCACCGCGAGCGGAAGGAGCGCGGCAAGCACCGCGGCCGAGACCGCCAGCCCCGCGCCGTGCGGCACGGCACGCCGGTCGCGGCCGGCATCGAGCACGGCCAGGACGCGCGCCTGCAGCTGTCCGCCGCGCGCCATCGCCATGGCGGGGGCGGCGGGACGGGGGAGGCGAAAGGTGCGCGCCACCTCTACAAGGTGCCCAGCGTAGTCCGAAGCACGGGCGCCTGCGGCCAGCACGCGGTCGTCGCACGCTTCCTCGCGCTCCACGCGCATGCGGCGGGCGGCCCACCACGCGCCGGGGTGGAACCAGTAGACGGCGCAGCACAGCGTCGCCAGCATCTGCGTGAGGCAGTCGCGACGCGCCACGTGCGCCAGCTCGTGCAGCAGCACCACGCGGCGCCGCTCGGCGGCCCACTCGTCCGCCGCCGCGGGAAGGAGGATGGTGGGGCGGAAGACCCCCCAGGTGACCGGCATCGCGGCGCCCTCGCCGCGCACCAGCCGCACGCTCCCGCGCACCCCCACCGACTCGCCCAGCATCCGCACCGTGTCCGTCCAGCGCGGGTCGTCCATGGGCACGGCGCCGCGCGCCATCCGCCGCACCGCGCGCCACCCGAACGCCATCCGCGCCAGCACCGCCGCCGCGCCGGCCGCCCACACCATCGCCAGCAGGGTGCCCGCGGAGAAGAGCTCCGCCGGCGCCGCCGGACCCGCGATCTCGGCCATCCCCCGCACGGCGGGGAGGGTGACGATGCGCAGGAAGGAAAGCTTCCACGCGGGGAGCGCCAGCGCCAGGAAGGGGAGCACCAGGAGCGCGCCGAGCGCCAGCGTCCACGCCAGGTGGCGGCGGGCGGCGGAGCCGTGGCGCAGCGCCCGCGCGGCCAGGGCGGCCGCGCACAGCACCAGGGTGGCCTTCACCAGGAGGAGGGCGAGCGCCCAGGCCCAGGTGTCGGTGAGGCCGGAGGGAAGGGGGGCGGACATGGGTTATTGCTCCTGTCCCCGGGCCTGCTCGATCAGCCGCGACAGGCGGTCGAGCTCCGGCTCGGAAAGGGTTCCGTCGTCCAGGTCGAGCAGCGCGGCGACCGCGGCCCCGGTGGAGCCGTGGAAGAACGTCCTCACCAGGTGCGTGAGCGCCGAGCGCTGCGCGGTGTCCGCGGGCACGGTGGGAAGGTACACGTAGCGGGGGCCGTCCTGCTCGTGCGTCAGGTGGCCCTTCTCCTCCAGGATGCGCATCAGCGCGCGCACGGCCGAGTAGCTGGGCGGATCGGGGATGCGCTCCAGCACGTCGCCCACCGCGGCGCGGCCCAGGCGGTACACCACGTCCATGATCTGCCGCTCGCGGCGGCTCAGGTTCGCGAGAGGGGGAGACTTCGCCATGATCTGCATCGGTGGGGAAAACGGGATGAGGGCTCTGCTAAAGAAATAGCACGAGTTCATGGTACCCGTGCGCGGGGTGGGGTGTCAAGGATCATCTTCCCGCTCTTCTTTGTCCAGTCTGCGCCGATGATCCTAATCTCACGCGGAGACGCGGAGCCGCGAAGGGAAAGCCAAAGCCTCACCCAGAGAACACAGAAGGAACAGAAAGCCACAGAGGACGACAACGACAACTCCTCTTTCTTGTCCTTTCCTCTGTGCCTCTGTGTCTCTGTGTGAGCCCTGCAGTTGCTGTTCTCTCTGCGTCTCCGCGCCTCCGCGTGAGCCCCTTTTTTCTGTTGCTTTCAAGGGGTAGACAGACACCGTGGAAGGCGTTATCATAGGCGCGGTTACGGACCGCGCGCGTCGCGGTCGATCCGGGCCTGGAGAAGGCCCGGCGGGTTCGCGCCCGATGTCCAACGTGAACAAAGGAGGTGATCTTTTGTCCGAGAATTACGCTGCTTTCGATCTGGCACGGGCAAACGACCGCCGCGTGGGCGCTTAACCCCACGGCGAGCAGTACCCCGCCAAAGGCGGGTGCCGCACGCGGCATCGGCCGGGTCGAGGCAGACCCAACGCGCCGCCGAACCTTCGGGTTCGGCGGCGCGTCTTTTTATTTGTTGAAAGGAATCAGGCCGGACGAGCTATATTGGCGTTCCAGTAACGCCCATCCGCCTTCGACGAGGACGCTCATGATTCGCACGGCAGGCCTATGGCTATCCGCCGCACTGCTGGCCCTCTCCGTCGCCGGCTGCGAGGAGTCGCCGGTGACGCTCGCGGATCTTCCCGAGGCGACCTCGTTCGCGAGCACGGTAACCGAGCTGCGCCTGGTGGCGGGCGGTACCGGCACGATCCCGGGGCAGGTGCTCGACCAGAACGGGCGGGTGATGGCCGATGCCCGGGTGGTCTTCGTGTCCGACAACCCGCTGGTGGCCTCGGTGGGGCTGGATGGAACGGTGCGGGGCACCACCCCCGGCACCGCGAACGTCACCGCGGTGTACGGCCGGCTCACCGCGATCACGCGGGTGACGGTGGCGCGTGACGAGAGCGGCTTCATCCGCACCGTGGACCTGCAGGCCGACTCGGTGGCGGTGGACGTGGAGGGCACGCCCGCCGAGATCGTCGTGCGTTCGTTCACCGCCGGAGGTGCGCCGGCGTGCCCGGCCTTCACCCTCACGACGTCCGACGGCACGGTGGCGTCCGTCAACCAGTTCGTAAACCCGTGCCGCATCATGATCCGCGGTGTGTTTCCGGGCCGCACCGTAGTGAGGGTGTCGGCTGAAGGGGTCTCCGACAGCCTCCGCGTGACCGTCTCCGCGGGCGCACCGCGTTTGAGCTTCTTCTTCCCGACAAGTCCGACGACGGTGGGGTCCACGGTATGGTTGGGCGCGCGCGCGACCGACAAAGACGGAAACGTGCTCCCCGGGCGCACCGTGAACTTCAACGTGTCGCGGGGCCGCCTGTCTGCCACCAGTGCCGTTACGGATGCCACCGGCCTGGCCGCCGTGCAGTACACGGTTCCGACCCGCGTGAGCGATGAGCAGGGTTCGCTGGTGCTCGTCTCGTTCGCCGCGACGCTGAACGGCATTCAACGCTCCGGATATACGTACCTGTTGCCGGCGCCCGGCCCCATCGAGTCCATTCAGCTGTTCCGGCTCCCCAACCCCAACGCCGCATGGGTTCCGATCCAAACCGGCTCCGTCGGCGCCGGGCTCTACGAGCACGTCCGGATCGGCGCGAGCGGGCTGGACCGGTACGGAAACTACCGGTCGGTGGAGATCGCCGGGGCGAGCGCCGATTACGACAACTTCGAATTCACGGTGTCACCGGCCACCGCGCGCGATTGCACGAAGGGGATCACCATCGGTCCGAATTCAAACGGGATGATCTTCACCTGCATCCGCTCGAACACCCCGGGCACGGTCCGCGTGGTCGCCAGCGCGGGCGGCGTGACGCAGGGGGTGGACGTCGTCTACGCGGCGCGATGAGGCGGCCCACTCTCGCGGACAAGCCCATGCGGCTCGTTCTGTGTGTGCTCGCCCTGGTCGTGGCTGTGGCGGGCACCGCATCGGCACAGGGGGCGCTGCGGATCAGCACCTCGCTGGGCTCGTTCACCCCGGTGCTGCCGCTGGTGTCGGTGGACGATGGGCAGAACCCCGACGTGGAGCTGGAGTCCGCGACGGCCGCCACGCTGGAGATGGGGATCGCGGCGCGTCCGTGGGTCACGCTTTACGCCGGCGTAACGTACGCGCAGCCGCGCCTGGCGCTGAGCGGCGCCATGGAGTCCGCCGAGGTGAACGGCGCCACCGCGCGCACCAGCCTGCTGATCCCCACCGCGGGCGTGCTGCTGTCCGGCGCGCTGAGGAGCAGCACCGTCCGCCCGACGCTGCGCCTGGGGCTGGGGGTGAAGAGCTATCGGTTCGACCTGGCGGAGCAGGACGGCCGCGTGGGGAACCTGACCGGCGACCTGGGCATCGGCCTTTCGGCCGAGGAGGGGCCCGTCACCATGACCGCCGAAGCGCGGTGGCTTCCCAGCAGCTTCAAAGTGAGCTCGCTCCCCATCCGCGCCACCGGCGACACGAGCCAGGCGCAGCACGACTGGATCTTTCAGCTGGGGTTCCGCTTCCGGCCCTGAGGCCGGGTGTGCGTTCCGCACGCGTCCTCCCCTGGAAAGCGCGCCGCCCTGTCACCGGCGGCGCGCTTTTTCGTGCTCCTTTCCGCCGGGGCCCGCGCGTTGCAGCGCAGGGCCGGGAGATCGTTTTGAACCGCGGCGCGGGATCGCCCTATCCCGCCCACGCGGACGCCACACTACCAGCGCACCCCCGGGGCTCCCTTGCATCCGCTGCTCGAGCGCATCGTTGCGCAGCTATTCGGCGGCGCGCCGCGCCATCCGGAGAGCGAGACGCTGCTGCGCGCACTGGACGCGGGGCTGTCCGCGCACGACGCCGACGCGCAAGCACTGCGCGCCGGCGACGAGCACTTCCGGGTGCTGGCCGAGACCATCCCCGCGGCCATCTTCATCTACCAGGGCGAGCGGTTCCGCTACGTCAACGCCGCCGCCAGCGAGCTGACCGGCTACACGCGCGAGGAGCTCCTCTCCGTGCGCTTCTGGGACGTGGTGCACCCCGAGCACCGCGAGCTGGTGCGCGCCCGCGGGATGGCGCGCCAGCGGGGCGAATCCCTTCCGCAGCGCTACTCCGTGAAGCTGCTGCGCAAGGACGGCACGGAGCGCTGGGTGGTGCTGACGGCGGGGCGCATCGAGTTCCAGGGCGAGCAGGCGGGGCTGGGCACCGCCTTCGACATCACCGACCGCAAGAACGCCGAGGACGCGCTGGCGCGGCAGGGGCTCGCCTTCGACAACCTGTACGACGCCGTCCTCATCACCGACCCCCGGGGGCGCATCACCGACTGGAACCCCGCCGCGGAGCGCATCTACGGCTGGAATCGCGACGAGGTGCTGGGCCGGACCGTGGACCTGTGGCTCCCCCGTGGCGAGGCGGCTGACCTGAACCGGCGCATCCTGGACGCGCTCGACACAGAGGGTCGCTGGTCCGGCAAGATCCGCTTCGTGCGCAAGGACGGCGGGCTGGGACTCTCGGAAACGGTGGTCGTTCCGCTGCGGGACGCTGGCGGGCGGCGCGTGGGCGCGCTGGGAGTGAGCCGCGACGTCACCCAGAGCGAGCAGGCCGCCGAAGCGCTGCGCGCCAGCGAAGAGCGCTACCGGCTGATGGTGGCCGGGAGCGAGCAGGTCTTCTTCTACCAGCACGACCTGAACGGGGTGTACGAGTCCGTTTCCCCCTCGGTGCACGAGGTGCTCGGGTACCACACGGAGGAGATGGTGGGGCGGCGCTACGGGTCGCTGCAGCCGGCCGGGTGGGACATCGCCGAGGTGGACGCGCAGACGTCCGTCACTCTTGGCTCTGCGGGTGCGCCGCACTCGTACCGCGTCGTCGTCCGCCACCGCGACGGCCATCCCGTCACGCTGGAGCTGGTGGAGACGGCGGTGCGGCGCGGCGGCGAGGTGGTGGGGGTGCAGGGCTTCGCGCGCGACATCACCGCGCGCACCCGTGCCGAGGAGGCCCTGCGCGAGAGCGAGGAGCGCTACCGCACCCTCTTCGAGGAGAGCCGCGACGCGGTGTACATCACCACGCTGGAGGGGCGCTTCGTGGCGGTGAACCAGGCGCTGGTGGACCAGTTCGGCTACACCCGCCAGGAGCTTCTCTCCGGCGACGTGTCGCACCTGTACGCCGATCCGCAGGACCGCGATCGCTTCCGCGACGAGATCTTTCGCGAGGGGTTCGTGCGCGAATTCGAGGTGAGGTTCACCCGCCGCGACGGCGAGACGCTCCACTGCCTGGTGAGCGCCACCCTGCGCCGCGCCCCCGACGGCACCGTGCTCGGCTACCAGGGGATCATCCACGACATCACCGAGCGCAAACGGGCCGAGGAGCGGCTGGCGTACGGCGCCCTGCACGATGCCCTCACCGGCCTCCCCAACCGCGCCCTCTTCATGGACCGGCTGGAGCGCGCGGCGGCGGGGAAGCGCGAGGGGGCGGCGCTGGCGGTCTTCTTCATGGACCTGGACCGCTTCAAGGTCATCAACGACTCGCTGGGCCACGGCGTGGGCGACCGCATGCTGGTGGAGATCGCCCGCCGCCTGGCCGCCGCCATCCCCGCCGACGCCACCGTCGCGCGCTTCGGCGGCGACGAGTTCACCCTGCTGCTCCCCTCCACCACCACCCGCCAGGCGACGCACATGGCGGAGCGGCTGCTGGAAGCGCTCGCCGTGCCCTTTGCCCTCGCCCCGGGCCACGACGTCTTCGCGTCGGCCAGCATGGGGATCGCCCTGGCCAGCGGCACGGCCGAGCGGCCGGAGGAGCTGCTGCGCAACGCGGATGCGGCGCTCAGCCGGGCCAAAGCGCGCGGCAAGAACCGCTACGAGGTGTTCGACCGCGCCATGCACGCCGCGGCCGTCGAGCGGCTGCGGCTGGAGAGCGACCTGCGGCGTGCCCTGGAGCGCGGCGAGCTACGTCTCCTCTTTCAGCCGATGGTGTCGCTGGAGGATGGGCGGGTGGCGGGCTTCGAGGGGCTGCTTCGCTGGGATCACCCGGAGCGCGGCACCATCGCCCCCAACCTCTTCATCCCGCTCGCCGAGGAGACGGGGCTGATCTCGGCGGTGGGGCGGTGGGTGCTGGAGGAGGGGTGCAGCCAGCTCGCCGAGTGGACGCGGCGCTACCCCGACCGCCGGCTGATCGTCTCGCTCAACCTCTCCGCCCGCCAGTTCGGCGACGCGGACCTGGCGGACCACGTGGCGCGCGGCCTGGTGGCGTGCGATGTGGATCCCTCGCGCCTCTGGCTGGAGATCACGGAAACGGTGATCCTGGAAAACGCCGAGCCCGCGCGCTCCACCCTGCGGACGCTGAAGGAGCTGGGGGTGCAGCTCTGCATGGACGACTTCGGCACCGGCTACTCGTCGCTCGGCTACCTGCACCGCATGGAGCTGGACGAGCTCAAGATCGACCGCTCCTTCGTGAGCCGGATGGACCACGACCGGCGCAGCACGCAGCTGGTGCACGCCATCATCGCGCTGGCGCACAACCTGGGGGTGCGCGTGGTCGCGGAGGGGGTGGAGACCCCCGCCCAGCTCGCCTCCCTGCGCACCCAGCGCTGCGACTACGCGCAGGGCTTCCTCTTCGCCCGCCCCCTCACCCCCGCCGCCGCCGCCGACCTGTTGGACCGCGACACGCGCTGGTAGGGGGCGGCCCCCACCCCCGCTCGTCACCAGCTCCGCTGGGCCTGAAATCGCCACCAACCAGCCACCGCTCGGACCGGTTTGCGCTCGATGCTTGCAGCCCCTGAAAAGCACGTATAGCTTCGAAACGAACGCCCTTCCGAGGAGGCCGAGATGAAGGAAATGAAGGTGCGGGAGCTCATCCCGCCAATGTGGCCGCCGGACAGCTTCACGTTGGAGGAAGCTAGGCAGGCCGTGAGGGAAGTGAAGGCCGAGGACGAGGCGCGCCGCCAGGCGAAGCGCAGGCATTCTCGTTCGACGTCGGCGCAGGTGCCGCAGGACGGCCGCGAGGATCCATGATCGCTCGCAGCTATGGGCGGAATGTGTTCATCAACTGCCCATTCGATCCCGCGTATCGGCCTCTGTTCGAGGCCATTGCTTTTGCTACCGCAGACTGTGGATACCATCCCCGCGCAGCACTGGAGGTGGACGACAGCAGCCAGGTGCGTATCGAGAAGATCACCGGGATCATCAGCGAGTCGCGGCTGTCGGTGCACGACATTTCCCGCACTCAGCTCGACAGGGGCACACGCCTTCCACGGTTCAACATGCCTCTGGAACTCGGCATCTTCCTGGGTGCGAAGGTCTTCGGGTCGGGAGATCACAAAAGGAAGGTGGCTATCATCCTGGACAGCGAGCGTTATCGCTACCAGAAGTTCATCTCCGACATTGCGGGGCAGGACATCCGCGCCCATGGCGGCCAAGTCGATCAGGCCATTCACCAGGTGCGCGACTTTCTTTCGGGCCACCTCGAAGCCGGGGTGTTCTTACCTGGTGGCGAAAAGGTCGTGGAGCGCTACCACCAGTTCGTTGACAGGAATCCAAGAACCTGCCGCAAGCTTTACCTCGATCCGGCGAAGCTGACCTTCCGCGACCTTACGGGTCTGAACTTCGCCTGGCTCTCGGAGCACCCCACGGAGGCCATAGCGGCCGAAGCGTGACAGGGTCCGGCAGGAGGAATTTCGCACGGACGCGCCACCGATCAGCCACCGGCCGGACCGGTTTGCGCTCGAAGCTTGCAGCCCCCAAAAAGCACGTATAGCTTCGAAACGAACGCCAATCAGGGGGCTGATATGAAGGACACCAGGATGCGCGAGCTGATCCCACCGATGTACCCGCCGGACAGCTTCACGTACGAGGAAGCCGAGGCTGCGCTGTTGAAGGTGATCGCGGAACGAGAGGCGCGGGAGAAAGCAAAGCGCAAGCGCCCCCGCGGACCGAAGAGCTCCGTCGCGGGCCACGGCGCTGGCGTCGAGGATACATGATCGTTCGCAGTTACGAACGTAACGTATTCATCAACTGCCCGTTCGATTCGGCCTACCGCCCCCTGTTCGAGGCTATCGCTTTCGCCACTGCCGACTGCGGGTATCATCCACGCTGTTCGCTGGAGGTGGACGACAGCAGCCAGGTGAGGATCGAGAAGATCACCGCGATCATCCGCGAATCCCGCCTGGCGGTACACGACATCTCCCGGACCCAGCTCGACCGCCGTACGCGGCTCCCGCGCTTCAACATGCCTCTGGAGCTGGGCATATACCTGGGCGCGAAGTCGTTTGGCTCCACGGAGGACCAGGAGAAGGTGGCAATCATTCTGGACACCGATCGCTATCGGTACCAGAAGTTCATCTCCGACATCGCAGGGCAGGACATCCGCGCGCACGGCGGCAGGACGGACGAAGCGATTCGGGAGGTGCGCGATTTTCTCTCATCGCATCGTGAGCCAGGGGTAATCCTTCCCGGCGGAGACAAGCTCGTAGAGCGCTACCGTCGTTTTCGTGCCGATCTGCCGGGTATGTGCGAGGCGATGCATCTGGACGAGGGCCGGCTGAACTTCCGCGATCTCACCGGACTGATATTCATCTGGTTGAAGAAGCATGCGGTTGTGACCGCGCTTTAGCGGGAGTATTCAAGCCGTCGGTCGAGGCTCCACCAACCGAAGGTTGGCAATGGCCGTCCCCCGGCCCGATCCCTGCGCACAGATGCGGGCCGCCGGAGCCCGCTCGGGGCCGGCACGGTCCGTCTCTCGCGCGCCCGGTAATGCCGCAGCTTTCCGCACCCAAGAAGAACCCGAAGTCGCTCCCCGCCTTTCCGCTGCGGGTCGCTGCGGTCGACGTGGGCTCCAACGCCATGCGCTTCATCGCCGCGGAGTTCCGCGGCGCCACGGAGTACGAGACGCTGGCGGAGCAGCGCATGCCCGTGCGGCTGGGGCACGACGTCTTCCTGACCGGCAGGTTGCCGCGCGAGGCGATGGACGCGGCCGTGGAGGCGATGAAGGGCTTCCGGCGGCAGATGGAGGCGCTGGGGATCGACCACTACCGCGCCGTCGCCACCAGCGCCATGCGCGAGTCGCGCAACGGCGGCGAGCTGGTGCAGCGCATCCGCGACGAGGCGGGGCTGGAGCTGGAGGTCATCACCGGGTCCGAGGAGGCGAGGCTGGTCTACGAGGCGATCCGTGCCAGCGTGCCGCTCGAGGACCACAAGTGGATCCTGGTGGACCTCGGCGGCGGGAGCGTCGAGGTGTCGCTGGTGGACGCCAGCGGCATCCTGTGGAGCGAGAGCCACGTGATGGGCTCCGTGCGCCTCCTGGAAGAGCTTTCCGTCTCCGGCGAGGAGCCCGGGCGCTTCCAGCGGCTGCTGCGCGAATACGCGGCCACGCTGCAGATCCCGGTCATCGCGCAGCAGTGGAACCCGCGCGGGGTGATCGCCACCGGCGGCAACATCGAGGCGCTTGCGCGGCTGGCGGGCGGGAAGGCGGCGCGGGGGAAGGTGACGCGCCTGTCGCTCACCGAGCTACGCGGGCTCATCGAGATGCTCTCGCGCCTCTCGTACCGGCAGCGGGTGGACGAGCTGGGGCTGCGCGAGGACCGCGCCGACGTGATCCTCCCCGCCTCCATGGTCTACGAGCGCGTCATCTCCGTGTCCGGGGCGGAAGAGGTATTCGTGCCGGCGGTGGGGCTCAAGGACGGCGTGCTGGTGGACCTGGTGGACGACCTCGTGACGCACCAGGAGCACGAGGATCGCAAGGACAGGCACGCGGTGGCGGGGGCGGTTTCGCTGGGGCGGCGCTACATGTTCGACGAGACGCACGCGCAGCACGTGGCGCGGCTCGCCGGCTCCCTCTTCGACCAGCTCCGCAAGGTCCACAGGCTGGAGCCCACCGACCGGCGCATCCTGCTGGCCGCGGCGGTGCTGCACGACATCGGGGTGTACGTGGGCTACAAGAAGCACCACAAGCATTCGTTCTACCTGGTCTCCCAGAGCGAGATCCCGGAGTTCTCGCAGCGCGAGATCGACATCATCGCCAACCTGGCGCGCTACCACCGCAAGGGCGTCCCCGCCGAGCACCACGACCACTTCACCCGGCTTCCTGAAGAGGACCGCGTGCGGGTGATCAAGCTCGCCTCGCTGCTGCGCGTGGCCGATGCGCTGGACCGCGAGCACATCCAGGCGGTTTCCAGCGTGCGCGCGCGTGTGCTGAAGGATCGCGTCACCCTGGAGCTGGAGTGCACGGGCGACCTCCTCCTGGAGCGCTGGGCGCTGCGCCGCAAAGGGGGGCTCTTCGAGGTCACCTTTGGTCTCAAGGTGGAGATCGCGGGCTCTCCTGAGTGACGCCCGGCCGTTGGAAGGCGAAGCCCACTCGACCCCACCTTCGCTGAATCAAGCCACATGAACACGTCACCGCACGACACGGAGGTGCTGGTGGCCGGCGGCGGCCCCACGGGGCTGATGCTGGCGCTGGGGCTGGCCTCGCGCGGGATCGCGTGCCGCGTGGTCGACCGAACGCCCGTGCGCTCCGATCGGTCGCGGGCGCTGGTGGTGCACGCCCGCTCGCTCGAGCTGCTGCAGAAGCTGGGGATCGCGGACGAGCTGATCGCGGCGGGGCGGCGAACGATGGCCGCGAAGGTCTTCATCAATGGCCGCCCCGCGGTGGACTTCGCGTTCGGCGAGGTGGCCAAGGTCACCGATACGCCCTTCGCGTTCACCCTCCTGGTGTCGCAGGTGGACACGGAGCGCGTGCTGGAGAAGCGGCTGGCCGCGCTGGGAACGCAGGTTGAGCGGCCGCTGGAGCTGCTCGGCTTCGAGCAGGACGCGGACGCGGTGCGCGCTCGCGTGAGGCACGGGGATGGGCGCGAGGAAGAGATCCGCGCCCGCTACATCGTGGGATGCGACGGCGCGCACAGCGTGGTGCGCAAGGGGGCGGGGCTGAGCTTCGAGGGCGGGGCGTATCCGCAGGACTTCGTGCTCGCGGACGTGACCGTGGACTGGGAGAACGATGATGACGCCCTGTACATCTTCGTCTCGCGCGCGGGGCTCCTGGCCGTCTTCCCGTTCGCGGAGCCGGGGTCTTACCGGCTGATCGCGACGCGCCCCGATTCGGTGCCCGACGACGCGGGCGACCCCTCGCTCGATGAGATGCGGGAGATCGTCCGCGAGACCTCGCCGATACCCATGGAGCTCCGCGATCCGCGCTGGCTCGCGCGCTTCCGCCTCCATCATCGCGCCGCGAACCACTACCGCGCGGGCCGGGCCTTCGTTGCGGGCGATGCGGCCCACATCCACAGCCCCGCGGGAGGGCAGGGGATGAACACCGGGCTCCAGGACGCCGCCAATCTGGCGTGGAAGCTGGTACTTGTGCTTCGGGGAGATGCGCCGGAAGGCTTCCTGGACAGCTACGAGGCCGAGCGGCTTCCCGTCGGACGGCGCCTGCTGCGCACGACCGACCGGCTCTTCGCGGGCACCGCGGCGCGCGGCCCGGTCAGCCTGGCGCTCGCCGGCTTCCTCCTGCCGCGCATCGGCAGGATCGCGCTCGGCCAGCCGAGGCTCGCCGTACGAGGCTTCCGCTTCATCTCGCAGCTTGAGATCGCGTATCCCTCCAGCCCCGTCGTCGACGAGGCACCCCCACGCTTCCGCGGCGGCCCTCGAGCGGGGCACCGCGCGCCGGACGCACCTGTGTCCCGCGACGGTAGTGAGACCACGCTGTTTTCGCTCTGCACCGGCGCCGCTCACCACCTTCTCGTCTTCGGCGGCGATTCAACGGATGCGCTCAGCACCCTCGCCCGTGAGCATCTAGGCGAGGTCCAGGCGCACCACATCACCCGCAGCCCCGGAGTTGCGGGTGCGTGGTTTGATGATTCGGGCGAGGCGCACCGGCGCTACGGGATAGCGGAATCAGGGTACTACCTGATCCGTCCAGATGGCTACATCGCATTCCGCGCAACTGGATTGGGCACAGACCCGCTTGCCGAGTACTTCCTTCGAGTGTTTCCATCGGGATAGTTGGTCTCGCCAACCATCCCCGCTGCTTCTCTGCGCCTCCGCGCCTCCGCGTGAGACCAGCTTCTTTTGGATCTACAAGCCTGTCGGATGGTCGATGAAGAACCATTCGATGCCGAACTTCCGTTCCAGATGCTCAGCGAGGGCGCGAACACCCCAGACCTCAGTAGCGTAGTGGCCGCCCAGGTAGAGGTTGATCCCGCCCTCCTCCGCGTCGAAGAAGTTGTGGTGCGCCCCCTCGCCCGTGATGAAGGCGTCGAGTCCCGCCGCCACCGCATCCGCCACCTTCCCCCCCGCGCCGCCCGTCACTACGCCGACCCGCCGCACGTGCTCGGGACCGCCGGGGATCATCTTCACGCGCGTGCCGAGGACCTCGTCCAGCCGCGCGCAGAGCGCCTCGCGGCGTAGGTCCAACTCACCCCACACGCCAAGCGGCAGCCCCTTGTAATCGCCAAAGGTGCCCTCCGGCTCCGCGCCGAGCGCGCGCAGCAGGACGGCGTTGTTGCCGACTTCCGGGTGTGCATCGAGCGGCAGGTGCGCGGCGTAAACGGCGACACCCGCGTCCAGCAGCGGCTTGATGCGCCGGTAGCGCCGGCCGGTGAGGGGGCGGTTTCCATCCCAGAACAACCCGTGATGCACCAGGAGGAGATCCGCGTCTCCGGCGATGGCCTGGTCCACCGTCACCTGCGCGGCGTCGACCGCCACGGCGATGCGGCGGATGGGCCGCGTGCCCTCCACCTGCAGCCCGTTCACCGCGTCCGGGTAGTCGGGCGTCGTGGCGATGCGGAGGTAGTCGTCCAGGTAGCGGACCAGCTCGTCGAGCTTCACGGGAATGCCGGTGGGAAGAGAGCGCGTTTTCCCCGATCTGTGGAAAACGGGAGTGGAGAACCGGGGGTCGTTGCTGTGGAAAACGCGCAAGCCATTCGTGCGTAACGGCTTGCGCGCCGTTCACCCCGTTGTGGAAAACATCCCGACGTGCGTGGAGTTTTCCCCCGACCCCGCGGGCAGAGCGCGAACGGCCTCGGCGTCCAGCATCTGCACCTGCCCGTTGAAACGCGCGCCTTCCTCCAGGTGCAGGTGCTGGGCGCGGGCGTGGACGACGCCCTCGATGTCGCAGGTGGCCTGCAGCTCCAGCCGGCTCTCGGCGACGACGCTGCCGCGGATCCGGCCGCCGATCACCGCGTCCTGGGTGAAGATGTCGCCCTCCACCAACCCCTCGCGGCCGACCACCACCGCCTTGGTGGCGCGGATCGTCCCGCGGATCTCGCCCTCGATGCGGACCGTGCCGTCGGTGACGAGGTCGCCCACGATCCGCATCCCGGGGCCGATGATGGACATCGACGCCTCGCCCGCGTTGCCGCGCGAGGGTGCGGACGTATCACTGGTGTTCTTTGCTTTTCCGAACGCCATCCTCTACTCCGGTAAATGAACGAGTGACACCGGATCGACCGGCGTCCCGTTCCTGCGAATCTCGAAATGAAGGTGTGGAGCCGTGGAGACTCCCGTGCTTCCGCTCAGCGCGATGGGCTGCCGGGAGCGCACCCGCTGCCGTGCCTTCACCAACACGCGGGAGGCGTGCCCGTACAGCGACTCGTACCCACCCCCGTGCGCGATGCGCACGAAGAGGCCGTACACGCTGTCGCGCCCGGCTTCCGTGACCATGCCATCCCCGGCGGCCACGATGGGCGTGCCGAGCGCCACGGCGATGTCCATCCCCGGGTGGCGCTCGTCGCCGCCGCGGCCGCGCTGCCCGCGCGTGACGAACCCGCGCGCCGCCAGCGGCCACGCGCGCGGAAGAAGGGCTTGGTCCGCCGAGTCCGCCTCCGCGGTGTCACCCTGCACCGACGGCGGGGCCGCCGCCTTCGCGGGCTCGCGCCGGCGAACACCGCCCAGTAGCCGGGTGATCTGCGCGTACCGCGCTTCCATCTCCACCAGTCTGCGGCGGAGCTGGTCCACCTCCGCTACCTCTCCCTCCAGCCGCCGCACGTCGCGCTGCAGCATCTGCGCGCGGGTGGCCTGCGCCGCCAGGTAGAACCACGACCCCATCATCAGCAGCAGCGCCACACCCAGCCCGATCCCCGCGAACTTCAGGAGCCTAAGCTTGCGATACGAAAGCTCGTACGTGCGCGTGGTGAGGTCCGTCCCGCCGCCATGCGGCACGACGATGAAGGTCATCCGGCGATCTTCGGCGGCGCGCAAGCGGGGGCCTCGGGACATGGTCAAAACAGAAGTGCGTGAGTGCGTAAGTGCATGAGTGCGTTTCGGTTAGCGCACTTACGCACTAACGCACTCACGCACTTTCTTCTCCCAAAAGCAGCTCCAGCACCCGGTCGAAATCGTCCGCGTTGTAGAACGGGATCTCGATGCGACCGCTCTTGCCGCTCGCGCCCACGCGGATGCGCACGGCGGTGCCCATGGCGCGCTGGAGCTCGGTTTCCAGGTGGCGTACGTGGGGGTCGGCCGGGGGCGCGGCGGGAGCGGGGGGGGGCGGGGCAGGGGAGCGCTCGCCGCCCTCACGCTGTTGACGGACCCGCTCTTCCACCGCGCGCACAGAGAGGGAACCCTCCGCGGCCTGGCGGGCCATCTCCGCCATCGCGCGCTCGTCCTCCAGCCCCAGGATGGCACGGGCGTGGCCCATGGAGAGGGTGCCCTCGTTGACCATCCGCTGCACGGAGGCAGGAAGCTGCAGGAGGCGGAGGAGGTTCGCGACGGTGGAGCGCTCGCGGCCCACGCTCTCGGCCACCTCGGCCTGCGTGAAGCCGAACTCGTCGATCAGCTGCTGGTAGCCGGCCGCCTCTTCCAGCGCGGAGAGCTCGGCGCGCTGCACGTTCTCCACGATGGCCAGCACGAGCATGGCGCGGTCGTCCGGCTCTTTGACGATGGCCGGCACCTCGGCCCACCCCAGCCGCCGCACCGCACGCCAGCGCCGCTCGCCCGCCACCAGCTCCCACTCCGCGCCTTCGGGCGCGCCGGCGGGGGCGGGACGCACCACCAGCGCCTGCAGAAGGCCGTTCTGGCGGATGGAGGCTTCCAGCTCGGCCAGCTGCGCTTCGGCGAACTCGCGGCGGGGCTGGAAGGGATTCGGTGCGATGCGCGCCACCGAGACCATGCGGATCCCATCCGCGGGCGCGGTTTCGCCCTGGGGCTGCGAGTACTCGCCGAGCAGCGCGCTGAGGCCTTTGCCCAGGCGGGCCTTCTTCACGGCGGACACTTAGCGGGCCCCCACGGCGGCGGGCTCGGCCAGCGCCTCGGAGGCGCGGCTCCCGTTGCGGGCGATCACCTCGTTTGCGAGCGAGAGGTAGCTCTTGGCGCCCACCGAGAGGACGTCGTAGAGCACAATCGGCTTCCCAAAGGAGGGTGCTTCGGCGATGCGGACGTTCCGCGGGATGGTGGTGCGGTACACCTTGGGGCCGAAGTACTCCTTCGCCTCGTCCGCGACCTGGCGCGACAGGTTCAGGCGCCCGTCGTACATCGTCATCAGCACCCCCTCTATCTGTAAGCGCGGGTTGAGGTTACCCTGCACGAGGGTGATCGTGTTCAGGAGCTGCGACAGCCCCTCCAGCGCGTAGAACTCGCACTGGATTGGGATCAGCACCGAGTCGGCCGCGGCCATCGTGTTGAGCGTCAGCAGGCCCAGCGAGGGTGGGCAGTCGATCACGATGTATTCGTAGCTGTCGCGGATGGAGGCGAGCGCGTGGCGCAGCACCCCCTCGCGCCCGCGCCGGCTCACCAGCTCCACCTCGACCCCCACCAGGTCCCGCGTCGCGGGGACCACGTCCAGAAAGGGGAAGTGGACGTTCTTCACCACTGCGTCCGCAACGGGAAGGTCGTCGCTGAGGATGTCGTAGATGGAGTGCCGAAGCGAGTCCTTGTTGATCCCGAGTCCGCTGGTGGCGTTTCCCTGCGGATCCGTGTCGATGACGAGCGTTTTCTTCTCCGCGACCGCCAGGCAGGCAGCCAGGTTGATCGCGGTGGTCGTCTTTCCGACGCCGCCCTTCTGGTTCGCGATGGCGATGATGCGAGACAAGCGTCCTTCTCAGCTGCTGCGCGGGAGGGGTGGGGTGAGCCGTGGTCGAAATATACGACCCCCGCGGGGGTGAGTCTAGCGACCACCAGTGTTCCGCCAACTGCGGCACAGGTGGCGGTGCGGGTGGGGTCCTCGCGTGCGGGAGCAGTGTTCCACGTGGAACAACTTACGCCCACAGAGAAGATGGGGCAGGGAAGAGGAGCAAAACGGACGCGATTCTCTCGGCCACCATGGGCGCTACTCCCCCGCCGCCACTCGGTCCCCGCGCTTGCGCAGCTCCATCACGAGGTTCTGAAGGTCGCTTGGAGAGACGCCGGGGATGCGCGAAGCTTGCGCCAGCGTAGCGGGGCGGATGCGGTCGAGCTTCTGGCGCGCCTCAAACGAGAGCGAGTGGAGCTCGATCCAGGGGAGGTCGGCCGGGAGTGCAACGTCCGCGTGGCGCTGCAGCGCAGCGGACCGCGCGCGCTCCTTGACGAGGTAGCCGTCGTACTTCATCTCCATCTCGACAGCCGCCAGTGTCTCGAGTAGTACCGCGCGCTCCGCGTCCGGCGCGCCACCCACAGCATCCAGCAGCGCCTCACCCCGGACGTTCGGGCGTCGGATCAGTACGGAGAGGCGCGTAGGCTCGCGCAACGGAGACGAATCGACCGATTCCAGCAGCGGGTTCACGGCGGCGGGCGGGGCGTTGGTGTCCCGAAGCCAGACGCCCACTCGATCGGCGAGCTCCCGGCGTCGCTCCATCACCTGGCGCTGCGCATCGCTCAGCATCCCGCGCGCGGCGGCGATGGTGCCCAGCCGCTGGAGTGCGTTGTCCTGGCGAAGGGTCAGCCGGAACTCCGCGCGCGAGGTGAAGAGTCGGTACGGCTCGTCGGTGCCCTTCGTCACCAGGTCGTCCACGAGCACGCCGATGAATGCCTGGTCGCGTTCCAGGATGAGCGGGTCGCGGCCAAGCGCCGCGAACGCCGCGTTCGCGCCGGCAACGACGCCCTGCCCCGCGGCCTCCTCGTAGCCGGTGGTCCCGTTCACCTGACCCGCGAGGAAGAGGCCGGCCAGCGCCTTCGACTCCAGCGTGGGATGGAGCTGGTGCGGGGGGTAGTAGTCGTACTCGATCGCGTACCCCACCTTCGTCATCCGCACCCTTTCCAGCCCGGGGATGCTGCGCAGCATCCGCTCCTGCACGTCTGCGGGCAGCGAGGTGGAGAGGCCGTTGACGTACATCTCACACGTGTCCAGCCCCTCCGGCTCCAGGAAGATCTGGTGGCGCGGCGCGTCGGGGAACTTGACGATCTTGTCTTCGATGGACGGGCAGTAGCGCGGCCCCCGCCCAGAGATCTCGCCGCCGTAGAGCGCGGATTCACCGAGATGGCCGTGCACGAGGTCGGCGAGCTCGGCGCCCGTCCAGGTGATCCAACAAGGGAGTTGCGGGAGGAGCGGGGCACGCTCCCACACGGAGAGGCGATAGTCGGGGCTCTCGCCGGGCTGCTCCTCCACGCGCGAGTAGTCGACGCTGCGCCCGTCGATGCGGGGCGGCGTTCCCGTCTTGAAGCGCGCCACCTCCAGCCCGAGCGCCTCCATCTGCTCGGCCAGACGGATGGAGGGCGGGTCACCGGCGCGCCCGGCGGGCACCCCCACAGCGCGTCCCACGTGGATCCGCCCGCGCAGAAAGGTGCCCGCAGTGAGCACGACGGAGCGCGCGCGAAACTCGAAGCCGTTCTCCGTCCTCACGCCCGTGACGCGTCCGCCTTCCAGGAGGAGCGAGCCGACCATTCCCTGGAAGAACTCCAGGCGTTCGTGGCGCTCCAGCAGGGCGCGGGCGGCCCGCGGGTACAGGCCGCGGTCGCACTGCATACGCGGCGCCCACACCGCCGGACCCTTGGAGCGGTTCAGCATGCGGAACTGGATGCGGGCGCGGTCCGTCGCCATCCCCATCACACCACCGAGCGCGTCCACCTCGCGTACGACCGTCCCCTTTGCAACGCCGCCGATCGCGGGGTTGCAGCTCATCTCGCCGATGGCTTCGAGGTTCGCGGTCACCATGAGGGTGCGCGCGCCCGCCCGCGCCGCGGCCGAAGCTGCTTCAACCCCGGCGTGCCCACCGCCGACCACGATGACGTCGTACATCTGGGAGTGGGATCGAGGAGCGGGGGCGCTGGCAGGTTCGCCGTTCGAGGCACTCTGTACCGTGCAGGTGCAGTGCTGTTCCACGTGGAACATTGCTGAAGAAGACCGAGCGAGCGACACCGGACGACATCCGCTAAACCGTTTCCCACTCAGCATTCACCGCCCCTCCGCTACATGGCACATGTGTTGCACCCCCGCCCCGGCCCACGGCAGGGAATACCAGATTCAGCGGAGGCTTGCATGGCGGACCAGAACAACTACGGCGCTGGCGGGACCGGCGGCGCAGGCGGCGCGGGTGGTCTGGGGAGCACCGGGTCGGCGGGGAGCGGATCGACGGGCGGCTCCTCCGGCGCGGGGAGCTCCTCGGGCGGCTCCGGCAGCGGCCCCGGTTCCACGGGCGGGACCGGGAGCGGCACCGGGTACGGCTCCACGGGCTCGGGCGGCAGCACCGGCGGGTCCTCGGGTGGCTCCTCCGGCTCAGGCAGCACCGGCGGGTCGACTGGCGGCGGCACGGGCGGATCGACTGGCGGCGACACGGGGTCGGGCGGAACCGGTGGCTCGACCGGCGGCAGCACGGGCGGTTCGTCGGGCGGCGGAGCGACGGGTGGCTCCACGGGCGGCGGGACCGCCACGGCTAATCGCCTCAGCGGCGGCGGTGAAGCCGGCGGCGAGGGCGAGGGCGGGCTCAAGGACACGCTGAGCCAGGTGCAGAACCGCGCGGACGAGATGCTCGACCAGGCGGCCGAGCGGCTGGAGCAGGTTGCGGAACAGATCGACAGCATGGCCGATCGCGTTCCCAACCGCGGCGTGGGCGCGCGCGCGGGGACGCTGGGACACAGCGCGGCGGACACCATCGAGGCACTCGCCCGCTTCTTCCGCGACAACGACGTCGAGACCCTCGAGCGCGACCTGGGCCGCATCGTCGCGGCGCGGCCGGTGTCGACCCTGGTGGCGGCATGCGTCGCCGGGTTCGTGGTCGGCAAGGTCCTTCGCTGAGGAGGCGGACATGGCGGACGAAATCAACGTGACGCGCACCACCGCCACCGGGGCTGACGGCGCTCCCGGACGGGCGGACGACGAGCCGGGGTTGGGGGAGTTGTTCCGGCAGCTCGCCCAGGACAGCGCCACGCTGGTCCGCCAGGAGATGGCGCTGGCGAAGGCGGAGATGACCCAGAATCTCAAGGCCGCCGCGCGCGACGCCACCATGGTGGCCGTCGGAGGCGGGGTGGCGCTGCTCGGGATGCTGGTGCTGATCCTCTTCCTGGTGCTCGTCATCGGCGACGCGCTGAACGAATACTGGGCCGGCGCGCTGATCGTAGGGCTGCTCTTCCTGATCATTGGCGGGGTGCTGGCCATGGGGGCCCTCAAGCGGCTCAAGCATGACAGCCTTACCCCTGCGCGGACCATCGACACTCTCAAGGAGGACAAGCAATGGGCGCAGAGCGAGATCAAGCAGGTTCGCAGGGACCTGGCATGAGCGGCGCCGGCTACGGGAGCACGGGCGGCTCCAACGCGGGCTCCAGCGGCTCCAAGGCGATGGGCGACCGCTCCGGCACGGGCGAGGTGCACAGCGGCCTCCACAGCGGCGGCCAGCGCGACGACTACTCCGGGATCGGCTTCGCCGGCTCGGGCGGCTCGCAGGGCGGCGTGCGCGACAAGGTGAGCGGTGCGGCGCGCGGCGCGGCCGACACGGCCGGCGGCGCAGCCTCGGCGGCGCGCGGGCGGCTGGGTGCTCTCAGCGAGCGGGCCAACAGCGCGCTCGAAGGGCGTGGCATCATCGCGCGCCTCCAGGAGAACCCGCTTCCGGCGCTCGGCGTCGCGTTCGCGGTCGGCTTCCTGGTGGCGGGCGGCACCAACGTGAGCACGCGCCCCAACTCGCCGGCGGCGCGCGCACGGCAGGAGCTGCGCGGGGCGCTGATGGCCGGCCTCAGCTCGGGTGTGTCGCAGGGCGCCCGCGGCTTCCTGGATACGGCCGGGCGGCCGGAGGGCTTCGCCAACTCCTTCCTGCGGAACGTGCTGAGCAGCGTGCTCAGCGGCGCCGGGGGCGGTGGCCAGGAGGGTGGCGGCCAGCAGGGCGGCGGCCGATCGCAGGGCGGGGGCCAGGGTGGCCAGCGCTCCTCGGGCGGCGGGTCGGGCGGCGGCCGCGGGCAGTCGCAGTACTGAGGATGCCGGAGGCCGCGTTCCGGGTGAGCGGTCGGGTGCAGGGGGTCGGGTTCCGCTGGTGGACCCGGCTCCAGGCCCGGCAGCTCGACCTGCAGGGTACGGTGAGGAACGCGGCCGATGGTTCGGTGGAGGTCCACGCACGCGGAGAGGCGGCGGCGCTCGATGAGCTTCGCCGCCGTCTCTCGTCCGGCCCCCCCGGCGCGCAGGTCGATGCCGTTGAGCCTATCGACTTCGATCTCGCTTCCGCAGTCGAAGGGTTCCAGATCCTCCGCTGATTTCCCGAACATTTGCCGAATACGCGCGCCTTCACAATCGCGCTCTGCCGCACGATCTCGGTATCGACACACCACCGGGACGTTTGCGGGCTCTCACGCGCGGCAGAACGCGATTTTGCGGATTTCAACGTCGCGGATGGACATCGCACGCCGGTATCGGCGCCGGTGATTATGGAACCCTCGGGCCGGGTCGCCGGGGGCTAAAGCCCCCGGCTGGAACCACGCGAAGGCGGCTGAAGCCGGCTCGTGATGCGCGGCGTTCGCGCCCAGTCCGCGAAGGCGGACTTTGTGCTGTTGTTGCCGCGAGTTCACTCGCCACCCCGTCTATTTCCCCACGCAGAAGTCGCCGAACACGCGACCGAGCACGTCGTCGACGGTGACGGCGCCGACGAGGTCTTCGAGGGCGGACGCAGCGGCCTGGAGGTGGGTGGCGGCGTACTCCATCGGGATGCCGCTCGCCTGCGCGTCGAGGAAACCCTGCACCTCGTCACGGGCGGCGCGGAGGGCGCGGGCGTGGCGCTCGCGCGTGACCAGCGGCGCCTCGCCCGGCTCGCCGAGGATGCCGCCGAACGCGCGGTGCAGTAGGATCTGCCGAAGCTCTTCCAACCCCGTGCCGTTCGGCGCGGAGACAAGCACCTCTCCCGCGGTCCCGATTCCCTGCTCGCTATCGTCCGCCTTGGTCCGCACCAGCACCGTGCGTGCGGGGTCCACGCCGTCCAGGAAGGCCGCCTCGTCGGGCTCGAGAGGGCGGCCGGCTTCGACGCAAAAGAGCACCAGGTCGGCGGCGGCGAGGTAGCGGCGCGCAACCTCGATCCCGATCCCCTCCACCAGTTCCGCCGTTTCGCGCAGGCCGGCGGTGTCGACGAGGCGAAAGGGGTAGCCGTCGACGGAGAGGGTGGCTTCCAGGGCATCGCGGGTGGTGCCGGGGACCTCGGTGACGATGGCGCGCTCCGTACCGAGCAGCGCGTTGAAGAGCGACGATTTGCCGGAGTTCGGACGCCCCGCCAGCACCGTCAGCGCGCCCTCGCGCAGGAGCTCGCCCTCGGGGGCGGTGGCGAGGAGGCGCGTGATGCGGGCGAGCACGTCCTCCGCGGCGGCGCGGATGCGGGCGGGGGGGACGGGGGGCTCGTCCTCTTCGGGGAAGTCGATCGAGTAGACGATCAGCGCCTCGGCGCCGATGACGGCCTCGCGCAGCTCCTCGACGCGCCGGGAGAGGCCGCGCTCCATCTGGTGGATCGCGGCGCGGTGCAGGGCGCGGGAGCGGCCGTCGATCAGGTCCAGCACCGCCTCGGCCTGCAGGAGGTCCAGCTTGCCGTTGAGGTAGGCGCGTCTGGTGAACTCCCCCGGCTCCGCGGCGCGGCAGCCGGCGGCCAGGAGCGCGTCCAGCACCAGCTGCGATGTGAGCACCCCGCCGTGCGTGGTGATCTCCACCGTCTCCTCGCCCGTGTAGCTCGCCGGGGCGGGGAAGTACGTGACGAGGCCTCGATCGAGCAGCTCCGCCGACTCCGGATGCCGCAGCGCCGCCAGCCGTTGCACCCGCGGCGCCGGTTCGTCGCCGAGTCCGGGGGCCACGCGGCGGAGGACGTCCAGCGCCTCCGGGCCCGACACGCGCAGCAGCGCCACCGCACCGCGTCCGTGCGCCGTCGCGATGGCCGCGATGGTATCGGCGAACGGGAGGTCAGTCACCGGTGAAAGGGGTTGACGCGCCGAATGCGGCAGTTACTGTGGTAGGGGCAAGCTGCCCGCCCTGAATAGCCCGCCTCCGGCTCCAGAATGACGAACATACTGTCCATGATCTCGGGCTCGTTTAGCCGGGTCCTCCTGCTGGGCACGCTTTTCCCCGTCACCGTTTTCGCGCTCCTCTTTTACTGGATCGTCGTTCCGTTTCTTCCCGAGGATCTCGCCTTTCTCCAGATCCTTGGGACGCTCGATACGGCGTGGACCACCGCGCTGATCTCGTTGTTCCTCTTCCTGGTCAGCGGGATCCTGTACAACCTGAACGTCCCTATCATCCGGCTCTACGAAGGGTATACCTGGCAGGACTCCGGGCTGGGCAGCTGGGCGCAGAGGGGCGAGCTGCGGCGGCTCGACTGGGCGACGGCGAACAGGAGGAAACTCTGGCGCCTGACGACCCGGCTGAGCAGAGCGAATCCTGACGATCCCGCCATCGACGACATCGAAGGGCTTCGCACCGAGCTCGCGCAACGCGTGGTGAACGAGTACCCCGGCAGGGCTCTCGTCCTCCCAACACGCCTGGGCAACGCCATCCGCAGCTTCGAGGAATACGCCCGCACGGTGTACGGGATCTCCTCCATTACCATTTGGCCACGGCTGGTGGGAGTGATGTCCAAGGAATACGCTGCCACGCTGGACGAAAGCAAGGCGGCGTTCGATTTCATGATCAACGCCTCGTTTCTGAGCTGGATATTCTCCGCGAGCACCCTCGTCGCCGGGTTGATGGCACCCGCTCGGATCGACCCGTGGCCGTGGGCCGCGCAAATCGCGCTTTCGCTCGTCGCCGGCTACCTCTTCTACCGCGGGTCGATCGGCGCGGCGCTGGCATGGGGCGCGCAGGTGAAGGGCGCCTTCGACCTCTTTCGCTGGGACCTGCTCGAGAAGCTCGGCTACGCGCGCGCATCTATCACGCCCGAGCAGGAAAAAGCCCTCTGGATGGAGATCTCGCAACGGATGATCTTTCGAGAGATACCCGGTACGACGCTACAACCCTATAGCCGCGCGAAACCCCAACCGTTCGAGGGCTGATGATCACTCCCGATGTGCGCTTCAGGTCCGGCAGGTCCGACGATTCGGATCACGTGAGAATCGAGCCGGACAATCCGCGCCGGTACCCACACAGGGACGGCTTCGAGCGCGGCGTAACCCTGCCGGGTATCGAGCCCACTCGCGCGCCCGCCGAGAAAGACGAAGACCCTGCGTGGCCCGCGGAGGAGAATGAGCCGGAGTTCTGACCCCGGTTCTACGAGCTCGTCGGCCAGAGCGTCATCACAATGTGCCTCGACGAGCGGGCAGAATGCCGGGTGATTCGCCGCCTTCCGCACCTAAAATCCCCGCGCGAAGCGCGGAAATAATCCAGGATGGCAGGGCGGAGGATCCCGCGGCCCTGCGAGCCTCTGTCGAGAACGCGAAGCGCGTGGTGGGGCCCGGCCGCAACAGCGCCCTGACCCGCCGCTGGCTCGACATCCTCGCGCTCATGGCCGTGCTGGCCCTGGTGGCCAGGATCGGATACCTGCTCACGGTGGACCGCACGCCGCCCCCACCCATGCCCGTCGCCGGCACCGACCTACCCGCCTTCACCGTACTCCAGTCGGAGCACATGCCAGAGCTGCAGGGGGCGGCGGATACCGCGCGCACAAAGCTGTTCGGGCGCTACCTTACGCGGCCGGTGCGGAAGGGCGCGCCTGTCCGTGCCGCGGAGCTGGGGCCGCCCACGATGACTACCGAGCTCCTGGCGGGAAGGTGGTTCATTTCGCTGCAGCTCACACCGGGCGCCGCGCCCGACTCGCTGCGCGCCGGCGACATCGCCGACCTCCTGCTCTCGCCCGCGGGGCCACAGGGTGGGATTCCAGCGTTGGTGCAGCGGGTGCCGGTGCTGGCCGTCTCGGGGGCGGGCGAGGGGATGCGCGTGGTGGTGGCCGTGGACCGCGGGCAGCTCGACGCGTTGGCTCCGCGGCTCGGAACGTCTCGCATCTTCGTGCTGAAACGCGGGCCGGCCGCACCCGCGACGGCTCGCGACTCGGTCCCGGCACCCGCGGACAGCACGGTTGGCGGCGGATAGAGGCCGCTGATGCCACGAGGAACGAGCGCCCGCCCCGGATGCCGGGGCGGGCGCTCTCGCTGTCGACGATCCGGCCTCGCTATCAGCGGCGCCTGGCGCGCGCGGCCGGCTTGGCGGAGGCCTTGGCCTTGGCGGCTTCCTCCGCCTTCTGGGCCTCGGTGGCGCGGCGGCGCTCGCGGGCGATCAGGAGCTGCTGCGGGAGCGAGGCCACGTTGGTGCTCGCGTAGTACAGGTTCAGCCCCGACGGCATGAAGAGGAAGAAGCCGCCCATCATCACCGGCATCGTGTACATCATCATCTTGGCCTGCGCGTTCTGCTCCATCCCGCTCATCTTGGTGCTCACGTACTGGAGCGCGAACATGGACGCGACCAGGAAGAGCGGCAGGAGGTAGAACGGGTCACGCAGCGACAGGTCGGGGAGCCATCCCCACGAGGTGCCGCGGAACTCGATGGCGCTCTGGAAGACGAAGAAGAGGGTGATCAGCACCGGAAAGGGGATCAGCAGGGGAAGGCACCCGCTCAGCATCGACAGCGGGTTCACCCCCAGCTCCTTGTACATCTTCATCATCTCCTGCTGCTGCTCGCGCGGGTCGTCCGCGTAGCGCGTCTGGATCTCCTTCATCCGCGCCTGCATCAGCGGCTGCACGGCCATGTTCTTCATCTGGGCGCGCATGGCCTTGGCGTTGAGCGGCCAGGTCACCAGGCGCACCAGTACCCCGAACAGGATCAGCACCCAGCCGAACGAGAGCCCCAGCGCGTGGAGCTCGTGCAGCGTCCAGAGGACTACCTCGGAAATGGGGCGCACGATGGGGCGCAGCCAGCGGTAGCCGTACGGGTTCACCTCCTCCAGCCCGTGCCCGATGGCCACCATGCGGTCGTGCTCCAGCGGGCCCATGTAGGCGTCGAAGGCGAAGCGCCCGCCCGCGGACAGCGGCAGCACGGTGGTGACCTGCGCGCGCGGGGCCACACGCGGCTTCCCCGCGCTGGGGTAGCGCTCGTCGGGAAGGTCGCGCACCAGCACGCGCTCGAAGGCGCTCTGCCCGCCGGCCACGGTGCCCAGGAGGAAGTAGCGGTCCTTGAGCCCCACCCACTTCGCCACCCCGGGGAGCGTGTCCACGCCCTCCACCTTTTGCAGGTGCAGGCGCTCCACATCTTCGTCGATCCAGGCGGCTACCTGCATCTCCCGCTCGGTCGCGTGCTCGCGGTCGTCGTTGAGGGCCAGCCCGGTGCCGAGGCCCGTGATCAGCCGCGCGCCGGCGGGGACGCCGGTGATCTGCCCGGCCACGTTCACCAGGTAGTCGTTGGGTCGAAAGGTGTAGCGTACCTGCACCTGCGCGCCGTTGGGCGCCGCCGCGGTGAAGGTGAGGTGCTGGGCCGGCCCGCCGGCGCGCAGGTCGAGGCGGTCCGCGCTGGGGCGGAACTCGAGCGGGCGCAGGTCCAGCGTGTCGCGGCCGGCGGCCACGCGATGCGCCAGCACGTCGTTGGCCCCGCGCGGCACCAGCTGCACCTTCCCCGGGTCCACGTACGACGCGAAGCGCAGGAGCTGCGCCCCGGACAGCGCGCCGCCGCGCGTGGAGAAGCTGTACTCGTAGAGCGGCGACTTCACCGTGACGGTGCGCGGCACGTAGGGCTGCGCCGCGCCCCCGGGCGCCAGCGCGGCCGGAGCCGTCACCGCCGCGGGTGCGGGGGCGGCGGGGCGCGGAGCGGGCTCTTCCACCGGGCGCGCCGGGGAAAAGAGGTAGTTGGTCAGCGCCAGCACCAGGAGCGCCAGCGTGACCGCCAGGAACACGTTCTTACGGGACTCGTTCAGATCGTTCAAAACGGCTCGGTCGGGTTCGGGGCAGTCAGGGAACGGGGTCCCAGCCGCCGCGGCAGAACGGTTGGCAGCGTGCCAGGCGCTTCACCAGCAGCCAGCCTCCGCGCGCCGCGCCGTAGCGCTCGATGGCTTCGGCGCCGTACTGCGAGCAGGTGGGCATGAAGCGGCACACGGGTGGCTTGAGCGGCGAGATCCCCTTCTGGTAGAAGCGGATGGCCGCGATCATCGCGCGCGCGAGCAAAGTTCCTCCACCAGGGTGGCGAGCTCGTCCCGGAGCTGGCCGAAGGTAGCGCCGTACGCATCTGGCCGGGCACGCACCAGTACGTCCAGAGCCGCTCCAGAGTTGCGAAGCGCCGGAAGCACGACGGTGCGCCCGATCTCGCGGAGGCGCCGGCGCACCAGGTTGCGCTCCACGATGGTGTGCTTGTGCTTGGGCACCACGACCCCCAGGCGCGGAAACGCCGCGGGGGAAGGGGAGACGAACGCATCCAGGTGACGCGTCTTCCTCCTCTTCCCCCGTTGGAACAACAGCCGGATCTCGGCGGAGCGCGCGATCCGTGACTCCCTGGGGAGCCCGAACCCCTGCCGCCCTTCTCCCTCGTCGCTCACGGCCGCGGCGGACCCGATGGGGCTGGGCTTGCCAGGCGCGCGGCTAGTACTTGCCGGCGATCTCGACGACCAGCTTGTGGCGCCCCTTGCGGCGGCGGGCGTTCAGTACGGCGCGGCCGCCCTTGGTGGCCATGCGGGCGCGGAACCCGTGCTTGTTGGTCCGCTTGCGGTTGCGCGGACGATAGGTCGGCTTCATCTGTGAAAACCCCTTCGGGTGCTGCTTCGGTGGACAAGTTCGGGTGCGGCAAAGACCAGCAAGATAGCGGCTGGAGCGGCTTTCGTCAACCGGCGGAGGATGGGCCGGCGCGCCACTTCCGGTTGCGCACGTCCTCTCGTCCGGTCAGGGAAATCGGCCGCGGACGACCAGCGCCGTGGCATCGCGCCCGCCCGCCACCACGACGTGTCGACCGACCACCGCGGCCCCACGGATCTCCGTCAACTCCGGCGCGCGGTAGCGGCGCAGGCGCCTGCGATCGAGCACGAAGATGTTGGGCGACGCCATGTCAAAGAAAACGGGCGGGCTCCCCGGCGCGGAGGTACCCACCTCGAACATTTCCACGTAGGGGCCGCCCGCCCAGAGCATCTCCCACGCGCTGCCGCCGGCGCGGGGCTGCGGCACGGGCCGGAAAAGGCGGATCGGGCCGGCGGCGGAGCCGACGCTCGGTTTCTGGAAGATCCCGCCGAAGACCGGCCCCCCGTCGCCGGTCGCTATCCCGCGGACGACGCTCACCTCCCCCGGCCGATGCGCCCGAGGAAGCAGCTCCCACGAACCGCCTTGCGAGCGCCGCATGGTGCGAGAGCCAGCCGCGTACACGTAACGATCATCGCCACCGACCGCCTCCAGGCGCGTGCCCCACTCGCCGCACGGACCGGCGGAGTCGCTCAGCGGGTTCCGCTCCACGGCCCAGCGCGCGCCATCGAAGCGAAGCACGAGACCGTCCATGCCGACCGCGTAGACCTCGCGCGCGCTCCTTCCCCATACGCCGATCAGGGAGGCGGAGGCGGCAGTATGGCCGCAGGAATGCCAGCGCCCCGCGACCGGAGTGGGCTCGGGGCGCAGTCCTTTCCCCTCGTCCCAGCGATACACCTCAGAGCCCCCGGAGCGCACGGCGAAGAGGGTCGTGCGCGAAGGTGCGTACAGGTACAGGAGGGCGGGCTCGGACCCGGTGTCCTGCTGCTGGGAAACGCGATCCCACCCCCGCCCCGCGTCGCGGCTCCGGTAGATCGCTCCCCGAAAGGTGGAGAGGAACAGCGTGCCGTCGGGCGCGGCGGTCATGCCGTAAAGCGCGTCATCAGGGAGGCGCAGTACGATCGCCGCATCCCGCAGCTCGCGCGGCCTTGCCGGCTCCTCGCCGCAGGCGCCCGCCGCGAGCACGAGGGCGAGCAGGGTGGCCGCAACGCTGGGGCGCATCAGACGTGCTCCGGGGCGGGGCGGTGAAGGCGGCTGGCGGCCACTCGCCACCCGCGCGGAATCGGAGAGTACGAGCATGCGCGGCGGGTCGCAAGCCGCCCTTTTGCGCCCTCCTCCGGTCGCGCTGTTCCCGGTTCTCAGTCCCCAGCTTTCTTGACTTTTCCACATTCCTCGTCTACGTTGCCCGTCCTTCCGTCACCCCCGTCGCGTGCTGTATAGAGGTCATGGAGCTTTCCGCGGGAGAAGTCTGGACACGGATCCTGGACGGGGCCCAGCAGGCCCTCCCCGAGCAGGCCTTCCGTACCTGGCTGCAGCCAACCCAGGCGGTCGCCATCTCGCAGGACCTGCTGGTGGTCTCCACTCCCAACCCGTTCGCGGTGGACTGGGTGCAGAGCAGGTACGCGGAGCTCCTGACGGGGATCGGTGAGCACCTGTTCGGCCGCCGCTTTCAGCTCACCGTGCAGTACAACGGCGGAGGCCGCCCCGGCAACGTACCGCCGCCGGCGATGCTGGTGGCGGAGCAGGATCCCGCGCCCTCTGTGCAGGCCCCGGCCGCGCGCCCGGCCGAAGCGTCCGCCGCCCCCAGCGGCCGCCCCTCCGCGCCGCTCAACCCGCGCTACAACTTCGACCGCTTCGTGGTCGGCAGCAACAACCAGCTCTCGGCCGCGGCGGCGCACGCGGTGGCCGAGGCGCCGGCGCGCACCTACAACCCGCTCTTCATCTACGGCGGGGTGGGGCTGGGCAAGACGCACCTGATGCACGCCATCGGCTTCGCCATGCTGGAGCGCGACCCCAGCAAGAAGGTGATGTACCTCTCCAGCGAGCGCTTCACCAACGAGCTGGTGAGCGCCATCCAGGAGGGGTCGATGGCAGAGTTCCGCCGCCAGTACCGGCAGATCGACCTGCTGCTCGTCGACGACATCCAGTTCCTGGAGGGGAAGGAGCGCACGCAGGAGGAGTTCTTCCACACCTTCAACGCGCTCTACGAAGCGCAGCGCCAGATCGTCCTCACCTCCGACCGTCCTCCCAAGGAGATTGGGCTCGAGGACCGGCTGATCTCGCGCTTCGAGTGGGGGCTGGTGACGGACATCAAGCCGCCCGACTTCGAGACGCGCATGGCGATCCTGCGCAAGAAGGTGGAGGAGGACCACCTCCAGATCAGCAACCTCGACGACGTCCTCACCCTGATCGCGCGCAACCGCACCTCGTCCGTGCGCGAGATCGAGGGCGCGGTGATCAAGCTGCTCGCCTACTCGTCGCTCACCGGGCGGCAGATCGACCTGGAGCTGGCCCAGGAGGCGCTGGGAGGCGGCATCGTGCGGCCGGGCGGGGCGGGGTTCGCCATGGACGCCGGCGCCACGCCGGACCGGGTGCGCCAGGCCGTGGCCCGCGCCTTCAACACCACCCCCGAGGCGCTGCAGTCCAAGAAGCGCACCAAGGACCTCACGGTGCCGCGCCAGGTGGCGATGTTCCTGATCAAGGACCTCTTCGACGTCTCGCTGGTGGAGATCGGCAGGATGTTCGGCGGGCGCGACCACTCCACCGTCATCCACTCCATCGCCAAGGTGGAAGAGGAGATGTCGACCGACCCCGCCTTCCGCCAGCGGGTGGAGGAGCTGCGCGCGTCGTTCCGCTAAGGAGCGGCGCCCTTGACACTCCACCCCCAACGGCTGTATTTGCGGGGGGCGAGTACCCCATTCCGTTGTGGATGGAAGGCGTGGAAAGCGGGTGTGGAAAGGGTGTGGAAGGACCGCGGATTATCCCCGGCTGCCGGGGAAACGTGGACAGCGTGGAGAATCCGGACGATCTCCACATCTCCCTCCACAGCGCGGCGAGCGGGTCCAACGGGTTGCGGGCGAACCGGTTGCGAGGGGCGCGGACGAGGTTTCCCACGAATCTACGCCCTCTACTGTTGTTACTAGTTCTATAAAATACCGGGTGGAAGTACTTCCTCCCCGTGGAGAACACACCACCGCCGGCGGAAAGCGTATGCGATTCACCATCACGCGCGAGAACCTGCAGCAGGGGCTGGGGAACGTGGCCGGGAGCATCCCGACGCGAACCACCCTCCCCGTCCTCAGCAACATCCTGATGGAGGCGGAGGACGGGTTCGTGCGGATGAGCGGCACCGACCTGGACACCTCGGTCGCCGTGCGCGTTCCCGCCGATGTCGCGGAGCCGGGCGCCATCACCGCCCCCGCCAAGAAGCTGCAGGAGATCGCCCGCGAGCTGCCCGGCACGGTGGAGCTCTCCACGCAGGGCGACACCATCTCGATCAGCAGCGGCCGCACGCGCTTCAAGCTGAACGGCCTGCCGCGCGACGAGTTCCCCGCCTTCCCCAAGGTGGACTTCACGGAGAGCTGGAGGGTGACGGGCGCAGAGCTCCAGCGCCTGATCTCCCACGTCTCCTTCGCGGCGTCGACGGAAGAGACGCGCCCCATCCTGAACGGCGTCCTCTGGCAGCTCAGCGGCGAGGAGATGCGGATGGTGGCCACCAACGGCCACCGCCTCGCCAAGATGACGATGCCGGTGGAGGCGAACTCCCCCGTGCCCGCGGCCGACCTGATCGTGCACCCCAAGGCGCTGGGGCAGGTGCAGCGCCTCTTCACCGGCGAGGGCCAGGTGGAGGTGGGCCGCAGCGAGAACCACCTGGGCTTCCGCAGCGAGGGGGTGCAGGTGTACACGCGCCTCATCGAGGGGCCGTACCCCAACTACGAGCAGGTCATCCCCAAGGACAACGACAAGTTCATGGTGGCGGGCAAGGAGGAGCTGACCCGCGCCGTGCGCCGCATGGCCATCGTGGCGAGCGACCAGACGCACCGAATCCGCATGTCGCTGGGCGGCCCGTCGCTGAAGTTCTCGGTGGAGACCCCGGACCTGGGCGCCGCCAACGAGGAGCTGAACGTGGAGTACGACGGCGATCCGCTGGAGATCGGCTTCAACGCCCAGTACCTGCTGGAGCTGCTGCGCTACATGCCCACCGACGAGGTGCGCATGACCTTCAAGGCCCCGGAGCGCGCCGCCACCATGCAGCCCATCGGCAACGAAGACACGCCGGATTACATGTGCCTGGTGATGCCGCTGCGGCTGTTGAGCTGAGAACGGCTAGAGCGTGTGCCCAACTAACATAGTTGGTGTCAGGTGTAGTGGAGGGCCAGGCACAGACGCAGTCACGCACACCCTCGTCGCGGTTGTCTTCGTGGCAGGCGGAGCGCCGTCTGGGCAATGAAATGTGCGCTCGTGGAGACCCTCAGTCCCCATACTCGTCGCGTAGCCGCCCGAGCGTAACCGGGCCAGGGATGCCGTCGACTCTGAGCCCATGGTAGCGCTGGTAGGACCGGAGTGCCTCGCGTGTCAGCGAGCCCACCCGCCCGTCGATTGGTCCATCGTACAATCCCGCGGCCGAGAGAAGCCACTGGGCTTCACGCACCGGACCGAAGAAGGTGCGTGACTGGGGCTTCCGCACCCGTCCCGGAGGGGCCGCGAGCCGGGCCCGAATGCTCGCGGCCCGCACCATGTCCCCGGCGGCGATCGCGTCCGCCATCTGCCCGGCCGAATCCGAAACGTCATCCAGCTCTCGAATGGCGTAGGAGCCCTGGAAGACAACGTCCTTGATGTTGGTCCCGGCGATCACCATCACTGCGCCTGGATCGTCACTCTTCGGCCTCACCCAGAACTGCCACCAGGGCGTGGGTGGTTCCTGCCTGCGTGCCTTCGCGGGGTGGCCGCCAATGGGCCTGCGCGGACCCGGCCGGGGCGCGTTCCCGGTGAGGTCGAGGAGCCGCTGCTCCGTGGCCGCCAGGACGACGTAGGCGAAGCTGCCTTCGCCGCGAAGGGAGAAGTATATCACCCGGCCACGGTACAGGAGCTGTTGACCCGCGTGGCCCACGTCGGCGAGCACGTGTGCATAGTTTATCGCCGCCGCCTTCCGGCTCTCCGCCGTCCGGATGCGGGCGGCCCAGGGGTGCTCCTGCAGGTATGAACCCAGGCCGCGCGACGCGGGGATCCCAATGAGGAAGCCGAGACCGAAACCGAGGACGGCGCTCGCCAGCACATAGCCGGCGATCTGCAGGCCATGGGCGCGTGCTTCGAGACCAACTCGCTCTGCCGCGGTGTCCCCGTCCTCTGGCTCGGGGGTGGCATCGTCCGTTGGTGGAGGCATCTGCACCGCCTCCACCACCTCATTCCACTGGACCCGGAGCGAAGGAGCTTTGAGCCACCCGGCTGCCCAACCGAGTCCTGTCGTCAGCAGAGCGTGGACTGCGATTGCCACGATCACAGTCGCGGAAAGGGCCGCGAGCGGGTTTCTCGGCGTCACGTCGCGGCCGTAGCCCGCCGGCGCCGAAACACCGACTGCGAAGGCGAACCCCGGGATCAGCAGCACCAGCAGCAGGATGGTCGACCAGGCGAGGGACTGCACGTCGGGCAGGTAGATAGAGGTAGTAAGGAAACGCGGTGGGGCGCGAACCGCGTCCCACCGCGCAGGTGTCGGGCAGTCGCCCCTAGCATTCACATGGAGCTCAGCGCCGTCCCTCCGTCTTCTGCTCCGCCTCCATGCGGCGGTCGTAGACGAACGCAAGCAGCTCCTGGCCAGACGGGTCGGACCCGTACGTGTCGCGGAAGGCCTGGAGGGCACGCTCGAGTTGGCGCTCGCCGCCCGCGACCTGGGCGATGCTCTCCACCGTGCGCTCCCGCTTCGGGGTCAGCATGCGAAACAGGGTCATGCTCGGTGCTCCGGCAAGGGTCAAGGGATCTTCAGTACGCTAGACTCGCAAGCGCGGTTCCGCAACTCCGGGGACAGCCGCGCTTGCTCAAGCCGCCTTCCGAGGCTCTTCCTCGGTCGCGGGGGGCGGGCAGGCGTGCCCGCGCAGCGCCGCCGGGCTCGTGGCAGATGCCAGGAGGCGCGCGCCAGGGCCGAGGTGCGGTGCTACCGTCGCGAACCCCAGGGGTCCCAACGCACCGCGCACGTCGCGCACCACGCGCCTCAGCCTGCGCCGGTCTGCGACGAACGCCGGGTGCAGGCGGTGCGACCCCGGCCGCGTCCCGCCGGCGGCGCGGCGGTAGCCATCCCTGCAGCAGAGGCGAAACGGCCGCAGGCTCCCGCATACGCACCGCACGTCGGGCCGGCGCGCAAGTTCCGCCAAGACGTCCGGGGCCTCGTGGGGCGCTTCCGCGCCGGGCCACCACCCAGCGAGCTCGAAGAAAAGGTTCCGGCGCAGCCAGTCGCCGGCGAGGTCAACCAAGCGGCCGATGTCGTCGCGATCCGGGTCGTACGTCCGGTCCGGTACGAAGAACGTGCACGCGGACCCGTCCCGGTTAAGGTGCGGATGGAGCGGGTGCGTGCGCTGCGAGATCTCCGGGCCCACGATCCATACCTGCGGGATCGTCCCGGCGATCGGTCCGTATGCGACCACCACCTCGAAGGTGTCGAGTCGCGTGCGGTAGGGGCGCAGGGGCCCCCTCCAGTGGACCGCGCCGTAGAGGGGGATCACCAGCCGGAACTGCGGATAGAATCCTTCCATCCCTGCGATGTCCCGGGCGAGCCCGGGAATGTGATCCACCCTCATCACGGTCCTCCGTTGGTTACAGCGTGGCGTGGGAGCGGCCCTGCGGAGGCGGCCGCTGCCCGTGGTCGTGGCCGTTCCCGTGGCCACCGTGGCCCTTGTCGTGGCCGTTCCCCTGCCCCGGGTGCTCCGGCTTGCGGCCCAGTGTGCCGCCCCGGTCGACCGCCGGGTTGCCCCCACGGTCAAGCTCGTGGCCGAAGTCTACCACTTCGCGGTTGTGCGTGCTCATCGTGTCTCACCCCCTTCGTCGTCGCTCGGGTTCCTGTCGCCCAGGGTCACCGCTCAGGTGTGTCCCCGGTATCTACCATTCGCAGAATGGACGCTCCGGCGTTACAGCTCCCTGGCCTGCGGCGCGGTGCGGACGGATACTGGCGCACGGAAGAGCGGCGCCGTCCCGCTCGGGTCGACGCCGCTCTCCCAGAGGAGCTTCCAGATGTGTTGGGTCAGGAGTTTGCCTTCTCGACGTTGTCCAAGAGGGTGCGGTCCGGGTCAGTCTCGAACGTCGCCACCTCGGGGCGCGTGGGGATCCGGAACTGGGCCCCGCTCTTGGCGGCGTACCGGTCCTCCGCGCCGTCCAGACGGTGGATCACCATCTGCGCGATCCGTGTCCCGGTCCGAAGCCGCACGGGCACCTCCCCCACGTTGCTGATCTCGAACGTCAGGACGCCCGCAAATCCGGGCGACACGACGGTCGCCGTCGCGATCTGGAGCCCGTTGCGGCCCCACGAGGAGCGCCCCTCCACGTAGCCCATCAGATCGTGCGGGAAGCGGACGTACTCCAACGTGGCGCCGAGCACAAACTGCTTCGGGTGCAGGACGAAGGTGTCCGCAAGGCCGACATGGAACGATCGGAACACCTTCTTGACCTCCGCCGCATGCCCGGATTTGTGCGGATCGAGGAGCGAGACGTCCGTGCGGGTGGGCACGAGGAACTCCGTGCCCAAGCGGAGGTCGACGCTCGCGTCTTGGATTTGGCGGGCGGGGTCGAGCAGAGGGGTGATCACGAGGCGGTGCGCCAGCTCAGGCTCGCGCATTGCCGCGCGAACACCGTTCGAGGAGAGCACGCTCATGCGACCTGCTCCGGCATCACCGGTGACGGGCGTGTGGCCTCAACGTCCCTGCGTAGCTGGGCGAACTCCACGGACTTCGCAATCAGGTCAAAGACGCGCCGCCGCAGTTCGTCCTGCTCCGCACGCTTGTCCACGTTGACCTCCGCATAGAAGCCGTCCAGCTCCCCAATCACGAAGTTCCAGCCGGTGTTGAGGATCCCGGCGAAACTGGCGATGGGCCAGGTGTCGGTGTCGGGGTCGTACCATCCGTTGAGCGGCATGAATTGGCGCAGCTGTGCTCCCAGCTTGGGACACTCGCATCGGTAAGTCTCCGCCGTGAACGCATCCGGCATGGCATCCCGCACGCCCTCCGCGACGTGCGGAAGCACCTCCTCGATCTTCGCAAAGAACTCCCCCGTGGACGGGTTTTCGACGAACTCTGCGCGCGACAGCGCTTCGGCGGCGCTCAGATCCTCCTCCCACCTCTTGATCTGCGCGAGTACCGCGGGAGGCACACAGCCCTCCTCGAAGAAACGCGCGGCGCGCAACTCATCGATCATCAGCCGGACGCGCAACCACGGGGGCGGGTGTGTGTCCGAAGCAAGGTCCAGCACCTCCGTCGCGAGCATGCTCTGATAGATGCTGAACAGGTACGCAGGTCCAGCGAGCCGGATCGCCGCGAGGTCGGCGGCGAACTCCCAGATCCAGTTCCCCCACTCGGTGGGCCACTGCTCCATGGGGAACTCGCCGGTGATGCGCTGCAGCACCCCGGCGCGTTCCGTGATGTGGTGGCCGATCTCGTGGAGGAAGATCCCGTGCAGGATGACGTTGTTACGTTCGGCGGCCGGGTAGCTCAACACCACCACCCCGTCGGCGAGCGAAGCCGGGAACCCCGTGTCCGGGGCGTCCACAAAGTCGCCGGTTTCGCGGAGGACCTGCCGGATCCACTTGCCCAGGTCTTCGTACGCGTAACGGATGCCCTGGCTGTCTGGCCGGATCAGGAGTTCGACGCGGGTGCCCGTCTGCGCCCGGACGGTCGAGCGCAACGAGCTGATCAGCGCCGCGGGTGTCTTGGCCCGCGACGTCTCGTTGATGATAAACATCAGCTCGTGCAGGCTGCTCAGCAGCTGCGAGAGGTGCCCGTGCGAACGCCGGCTTTCGCCCTGGACGGCAGCGAACCGCTCGTCGTAGGCGTCGAGTTTTGGAGGGATCTCGCTCAGGATGGACTCCACCGCTTTGAGCAGAGCGGTCGACGCGGGAGTCGGGTACTGCTTCTGTTTTAGTTCATCGACGCGGTCCAGGAGCGAAGAGATCCGGTCCTGGACGGCTTCTCGGAAGCCGTTCACGGCTCACCGATCAAAGAGAGAGTGTCCGCCGAGTTTCGGCATGCGCTGATGGAGCGTGTTCTCGCTATACTGCTCCAAGAACGCCCGGAGCATCTGAACGTCTCCCGAGTCCGCGCTCCCAGTCCCGCCGAGTTTCTCGAGCGTAGCCATGATCCGTTCCATGGTCGCGTGCTCGCCCCCGTCCCCGGGGCCGTCCTGCAGGAGGGAATCGAGCGCGTGCTGGGACGCCGAGCGTACGCCCAGGCTCGCAGTCCCAATCGAACGGAAACCCGGCTGACTCGCCTCGTGCTGTGCCTCGTCGAATCGGACTTTGAACCGCGAGAGTATCTCCTGCCCATCCGTAGGCAGTTTGCCGTGCTCTAGGTACTCGGTGACCACCAACAGTGCACGATCTGCCAGCACGCCCGTCCCGGACAAGCCGGGAAGCCGGCTGCGAACGAGCATGGGACCCATTAGGCCTCCTTGGTTGAGTGTGGGTGCGAGCGGGATTGCCACGGCATCACCCAGCCACAAGCAGATCGTCACGACCCCGCTCGCGCAGGATTCGAGCCGTTTCCGAGAAGATAGGCGCGGGAACGGTGGTGCGGTCGTCCGCCAGCGACGCGGCCGCGCGGTGCGCCACGCGGGTGGGCGAGCCAAACAACGGCTCCGCCGCGCGCACGGAAGCGGTGGCCCTGTGCAGGGGGAGGTCTAGGAGCTGTAGCAGGTCCGCGATGGCCGAGGCCGGCCAGGACAGGAGCGCGGAGGCGGATCGCTCCGCTTCGCGGAGATGGTGGACTGGAATGGAGAGCCGGTTAGCGAGCTCCTCGACCGATAGCTTGGCGTCGGCGCGCACCGCGCGCAAGTGTTCGCTGAAGGACCGCCCCGCTGGCGCGGGAGTGCGCACGTCGGCTATACGGCGGTCCACGCCCGCACCACGGACTGTCCGGAGCAGCCGCCCCCGCACCGTGTCGGGCAGGGAACCGACAGGCTCGCGGGCGACCAAGCGCTCGGCCACACGGGGCGTCGGCGGGAGTTCGGCGAGCCCGGAACGCAGGAGCTGCCGCAGCGCATTCTCAATCTCGTCGTGCCGGTTGTTCGGACTCATCCTTCGCTCGCTTCTGGGGTGGTGTTCGGGTCCGGCCTCGGGACCGTACCATTGGCCGCGCTTCGGGCGTACGCCCGCCGCAGTCGTTCGATGGCACGGTGGCGGAGCACGCGCGCATGCGCCGGAGTGACGGACAGCATTTCCGCTATTTCTTCGTTGCCCAGGTCGTGCGCTACGGCAGATAGCACCTCCCGGTCACGCCGGGACAGGGACGCCAGAGCCTTCTGGATCTCATCCCTTGGCTCACCCTTACAGGTACCTTCCTCTCCGATCCATGGGTCCAGGGGTTCCGCGTGGAGATCGATCAGGCTGGGTTCGGTCGGGATCTCTCGTCTGCGCTTGCTCCGGCGGTGCCAGTCAACCGCTGCACGGTAGGCCATGCGGTAGAGCCACGACTCCAGGCTCGCGGCGTCGCGCAACTGCCCGATCCGCAGGATCCCGCGGTACAGCACGGCGTTCAGGACGTCCGCCGCGTCAGGCTCCGGCAGGTCGAGTGTCTTGGCCAGGTACGAGAACAGGGGTCCGCCCCACCGATCCACAAGCAGGCGCGCACCGACATCCCTCGCGCTGGCGGCCTCAGCGCGGAGCAGCTCTACTATCTCGGCGGGGGCGTATGTGCGTTTCGGCGTCATCCCGTGATTTCCGCGTCCCTGGAGCGACCGCGCCCGGCGCGGTCGCTCCAGGGACGCGAATGCGTTACAGGTGGAGCGGAATGGTGGGGCCGAGGGCAGGGCCACAGCCTCTACCGCGCGGCACCGGACGGATGCTGCGGCGGAAACATCCCGCGACCGTTTGTTGCTCGAACTGGGCCAGCGGAACCGCGAAATCATGCAATCTCCGGAGATAGCCGCGCTTCGAGCGATCATCTGAATCGTCTTGACACGATGAGATTAACTGCGGAATCTTGACTTGGAGGAGCGCACAAATCCCAATAGGGGGTTTAGCTTTGCAAGTGTCACCTTAGAACTCAAGTTCCGGATGCGCCTCGCTGGAGCGCAGCGCTGACTACAGCGCCTCGTCGATCAGGTGCTGGAGGCGGCAGCGGTAGCTGCGGGAGAGGTTGAGGCGGGTGCCGTCGTGCAGAAGTACGGCGTACTCGCCGCGGAAGGAGGGGCGCAGCTCGCGGATGCGGTCCACGGCCACGATGGACGAGCGGTGGATGCGGACGAAGCGCTCCGGCGAAAGTGCAGCCGTGTCTGGCGCCATCCGGCCGGCAGCTCGGTCACGTGCTCCTCGTCGAAACTCCTGCCAGGGAGAGTGCCATGCGGCTTTTGTCCCGCGGTGTCGTACTCCGTGCGTCGTGTGCGGCGTCCCTGCTGCTCGTTTCCTGCGATTACGCGTATCGGGTCGGTGCGCGTCAGCGGTTTACGGGCCCCGGCATCGTGGCACCAGCGCAACGAACGCCGGCCACAGCTGATTCGTCGTCCGGACCGCTCGACGCGGCCACGACAGGCGACTGCCTGGAGCAGGCACTTCGCGCGTCGCCCATGCGCACAAACGTGGAGCGCTGGAGCGTCGCGAAAAACCTGCGCTCCCGCGAAGCGGGGATGAACTTCGTGGCTATCGACTCCTCTGGAGAGGCGCAGTACGCCCACCTGGAGCTGGATGGCTGGGACGGCCGGGTCCCCACCCTCGAGGTCGTCTTCATCTGGCATGGAACAGCTCGCTCCAGACCGCTCGAGGAACAGCGCCGGATGGTGGCTGCCGCCACGCGCGTGCTGCAAGAGGTGCGTGCCCGCTGCGTTCCCGCGGCCAGCGGGCCGGTTGAGTGTGTCGCCCAGGGGAAGGGCGGCCGAGCCGCGTGCGCCACGCGGAGATGAGGCGCCTCGCCTCAGGAGCCGGAACTCCCGCGGGCTGCTGAGCTGACGAAAACAACCCGTCTCAGAATAAACGCGGAGGCACAGAGTCGAAGCCCGGCTCTGTGCCTCCCGTTTTTTGTAGCCACCGTTTCAGTTCATGAACCAGGCGTTCCGGATGCGGCCGTTCACGACTTCGTAGATGATGACGCTGACGTGCAGATCCTCGCCCGGCAGCCCGGTGACGTGCTCTTCGTCGATCACGAAGCGGCCTTTGACGATGCGGCTGCGTACCTCCGCGTGCAGCCGCGTGGCGTCAGGGTCGGCGAAGAGCTCCGCGTAGTGGCTGCGAATGCGTGCGGCGCCGGCAAAGACGGTGTCCGCGGGATATTCCCAGTGGATCGCGTCGGGCGCATACGTAGCCATGAACGCATCTACGTCGCGCCTGTTGAACGCGTCCACCTGCGCCTGGACGACTCGCTCGGCGTCGGTGACGGCGCGCGGCGCCGGCGTGCGGTTGACCGTCACCGTGCAGGCGGAGAGGAGCAGGCCAGTCAGGAGAGGGATGATGCGCACGGGCGGTCTCAGGGGAAGTGGGAGCGGGGAAGCGGCGGGTGTGGGTGGGCTGCGCACCGGGCGCGTCACCTCAATAGCGTCTTCTTGATGACGTGGACGATGCGGGTGCCATCCCATAGGTAAGCCAGGTGCTCCGCCTGGCGACAGCGAGAGAGCGCGGCAGGGCGGAACACCGCCACACAATCGCCGCCGGGGTTCCGCACGCTGTCGTATAGCACGCCCCACGATCGAGCCGCGCGCAGGGTGCGGGCGAGTGCCTGCGACGCCGAGTAGTCGGACGGGTGATACAGCTCGGCCGACGCGCCGCGGAGGTCGTGCAGCTCCCCGTCCAGATCGGCGCGGAGAACGCGCATGTCCAGCTGAGCGGGCTTCTCGCGGGTATACGCCATGAACCGCTCCCGGTGGTACACGGTCTCGGCGATGGCGGTGGCGAGGTCGCACGCGGCGTAATAGGCACCAAAGGTTCCGTCGGTGAATCGGCCCCCGGCCGGCGCCACGTGCGTGAAGGCAGCCATGATGTAGGCAGTGCCGGGCCCGGAGATCCAGTCCTCGCGCGGAAGCAGGTCCAGCTCGCCCACCTCGGCCCGAAGGCGGTCGTTGGTGAGCGATTCTACGTACAGGACCGCATCCAGGTCGGCCGGCTCGGCCACGCGCTCGAATAGGTCGCTGGGCGGGAACCGCGCCGGGATGATCCGGAAACACGGGTGCCAACGGACCTCCTGGAGCGGGATGGACGCCGGATCTACGCCCATCCGCCGCGCTGCGCGTCCAGGTACTGCCGAACCACGTAGAGGTCCGCGACGTTTCCGGAGAGCATCCTCTCGAGCGCCGACCGGCCGTGGAAGAGCGGCGCATCGTTCGGCCGCCGAACCCAGCCGTCCGCGGCGTCGGGGGCAGGAAGAAGCGTCTGTAGGGCCTTGTAGATGCCGAACAGGTAGGATAGACGCTCCAGTGTGTCCCGGGAGAGCCGGTCGGTCCCCTCCTTCTTCCACTTGAAATACGTGGATCGGGAGGTAATGCCCAGCAGCGTCATCTGCTCGTCGACACCCAGCTTCCAGGCGTCGGCTATGCGGAAGAAGGTCCGCAGAGAGGCTTGCGCCACCGTTGCAGGGTCCGGTGCCGGCGGCTGTGGTAATGGTCTGGACACTGCGGCTCCTGGATTGGATTCTGAGCGCATGGTAGTACATCGCCGGACCGACGGCAACGGTCGTGCGCTCGCGCATCTTCCGAGCCCCGCCCGGCTCGACTTCATTGCCACCACGCCTCCACCGCACCAAACTAGTTCTTTCTTGCCAGTGCGCCCCCGCCGAACCGCCGCCTCTCCATGCGAATCCTTCCTTACCTGACGCTCGCGCTCGCGCTGCTGTGCGCTGCGCCACTGACCGCCCAGCAGCCGGGCGCAACTACCGGCGCCACGATCCGGGGGGTGGTGATGGACAGCGTTGCGGGGCGGCCGCTGGGGGAGGCGACGGTGCAGCTGGTGCAGATGGGGGCGGCGGCGGGTGCGCGGACGGCCACGACAGACGCGGCGGGGAGGTTCTCGTTCGCGGACGTGCCGGCGGGGAGGTACGCGCTTGGCTTCCTGCACCCGGTGCTGGACTCGCTGGGGCTGGAGCCGATCGCGCGCGAGGTGCAGGTGGCGGGGCAGGGGGAGGTACGCGCGGATCTCGCCATCCCGGCGCCGGCACGGCTAAGGAGCGCCTTCTGCGGCGCGGAGGGGAGCACGGGCGGGTTGGTGATGGGGTTCGTGCGGGCGGCGGAGGGCGGGGCGCCGGTGCAGGGGGCCACCGTGTCCGGCGAGTGGATGGAGCTCTCCATCGGCGGCGGGGGGATGGCGCGGCGGATGGCGCGGCGCACGGCGACCACGGCCGAGAACGGAGGGTTCCTGCTGTGCGACGTGCCCACACCCGGCACCATTATCCTGGCGGTGACCCGCGGCGATCGGGGCACGGACCGCATAGAGGCGGAGGTCCCCGCCTCGGGGTTCCTGCGGCGCGAGCTGTTCCTGGGCGAGGCACGGATGGCCGCGCGCGCCGACACCGCCCCGGCAGGCGACACGGTACCGGCGCCGCCCCGGCCTCGCACGGGGCCTGGGCGGCTGAGCGGGACGGTGCTCGCCGCCGACGGTGGACGGCCGCTGCCGGGGGCGCAGGTGAGCGTGTTGAACGGCGTCCCTACGCGCGCGGACGCGAACGGTGAATGGACGCTCACCGGCGCTCCATCAGGGACGCGGGTGCTGGAGGTGCGCGCGACGGGCTACTACCCGGTGCTCCGCGTGGTCGACATCGCGGATGGCGCGCGGCCGGTGCGCGTGACGATGTCCCGGCTCGCGGCGATGCTGGACACGCTCAGGGTCACGGCGCGATCCGGGGGGAGGGCGGCCCGCGCCGGCTTCGACGAGCGGCGGCGCTCGCTGGGCGTGGGCCGCTTCATCACCGCGGAGGACATTGCGCGGCGGCACGCGCTCGTCATCTCGGATGTGCTGGACCGGGTGCCGGGGCTGGCGCGCGCGCAGGGGCCGGACGGCGGCGAAGTCCTCCTGATGCGCAGCGCGTTCGGCGACGGCTGCGCGCCGACCATCTACATCGACGGGCTGATGATGCGCGCCCTCTCCGGCGCCGACATCGACGTGCTGGTGCGGGCGGAAGACGTCGGGGCGATCGAGGTATACTCGGAATCCCAGGTGCCCCCGCAGTTCCAGGACCCGCTCAGCGGCTGCGGGAGCATCGTGCTCTGGAGGAAGTGACACGGCGCACGACCGCTCGGTCGACGACGGGGGCACGGAGAAGAGCATCTCTCCGTGCCCTCGCGTTTCGGTCCACGGGTGCGGCCCGCGTCGTGCGCCATGGGCCGCCGCTCGCGCCTTGCGCCGCCACTCAAAGCCACCACGCCCATGCTGCTGCGCGTCACCGAACGGGGGATGTACTGCGAAGCGGGCGACTTCTTCATCGACCCCTGGCTCCCCGTGGACCGGGCGATCATCACGCACGCGCACGGCGACCACGCGCGCTGGGGGTGCCGGCGCTACCTGGGCTCGCGCGAGGGGGAGCGGGTGATGAGGACGCGCCTGGGCGCCGACGCCCGCATCGACACGCTGGAGTGGGGCGAGACCCGCGACGTGCGCGGGGTAAAGGTGTCGCTGCACCCCGCGGGGCACATCCTGGGCTCCGCACAGGTGCGGGTGGAGCGCGGCGGCGAGGTGTGGGTCGTCTCCGGCGACTACAAGACGGAGCCGGACCCCACCTGCACGCCCTTCGAACCGGTGCGCTGCCACACCTTCGTCACCGAGAGCACCTTTGGGCTCCCCATCTACCGCTGGCGGCCGCAGGCGGAGGTCTTCGCGCAGATCGATGCGTGGTGGCGCGGAAACCAGGAGGCGGGGCGCGCGTCGCTCCTCTTCGGCTACGCGCTGGGCAAAGCGCAGCGGATGCTGGCCGGTGTCGATCCGTCCATCGGCCCCATCTTCGCGCACGGCGCGGCGCTGAAGCTGAACCAGGACTACCGCGACGGCGGCATCCCCCTGCCCGCGGCGGACAACCCGATGGGGGCGCCGAAGGGCTTCGACTGGAGCCGCGCACTGGTCATCGCGCCGCCCTCGGCGAACGGGACGCCGTGGATGCGCCGCTTCGGCCCCGTGTCGGCGGCGTTCGCATCGGGGTGGATGAGCATCCGCGGCGCGCGCCGGCGGCGGGGCGTGGACCGCGGATTCGTCCTCTCCGACCACGTGGATTGGCCATCGCTGCTGTCGTCGATCGAGGCGACGGGCGCCGAGTGCGTCTGGGTCACGCACGGCTACCGCGAGCCGGTCGTTCGCTGGCTGCGCGAACACGGCATCCAGGCGCTGGCCGTCGCCAGCCGCTGGGAGGGCGAGAGCGACGACGCGGCCGTGGACGCGCCGGCGGAGGAGAGCGCGGAGGAAGTCGCGGGGTGAGCGGCCGGATCATGCGTTTGGGCGGGACGTGAGCCCGGCCGAGCGGCGGGACGATGGTGGTGGAAGGAGGGATGCGCACGGCCCACACGCATGATGCGGAACGCGACGCATCTTGTGTATTCGCAGGCATTTAAGTAGTATCGTGGCGCCCGCGGAACGGCTCCACGCACCCCGGGGGCAACCCGTCATCCGAACGCTCTCCGGCCGCGAAAATCCTCCCCGGCACGGGCGCAATCGTTCGTTTCCACATCCTTCTCCGCCGGAGCACCTCCACATGGTTCGCACTCACATGCCCGCGCTGGGCCTCCTTGCGTTTGCCCTCGCCGCCTGCACGGCGGACGGCCCCGGACTCACCGCTCCCGCCACGGCGCAGCGGGCGATCTCGCCGGGCGGGACGGGCGCGGTGTACGCCGGGCCCGAGACCGACTACCAGCCGTCGCTGATCCGCACGCGCGCCGGCACGCTGATGATGGTGATCGAGCGCCTCAACTCCAGCAACTCCGGCGACCTGCTCCTCACCAGCTCAACGGACGAGGGCGCCACCTGGAGCGTGCCGCGCGTCATCGTGGCGGCCACGAACAGCGAGCGCCATCCCGCGCTGGTGGAGCTGGCGACGGGCGGGTTCGCGCTCTTCTACCTGTACAACGAGGGGAACAAGGGCGGCAACCGCATCCACCGCTCCACCTCGCCGGACGGGACGACGTGGACGGCGCGCGGGCGTGTCGGCCTGGGATGGACCACCGGCGGCGAGATCAACCCGGCCGTGATCGTGGAGGCGGACGGCTCGCTGACGATGACGTACCACCGCCTGAACGGCCCCTCCTACATCGCGCGCTCCACCGACGGCGGCGCCACGTGGGACACCCGCAAGACCGCCATCACGACGACGGCGGCCGCGCTGCCCCGCATCGCGAAGCGCGCCAGCGACGGGCTGTACCTGGTGACGTATCAGTCCGCGGGTATCGACGGCAAGATGGACCTGTTTGTGGAGAGCTCAAAGGACCCGTACAACTGGACCGCCGCCGCCAGGCCGATCGCGCAGGCCGACGACAACCACGACTCGGCGCCGATCGTGATGCCGAACGGGAGCTTCTTCCTGCCGTACATCGTCGCGCAGGGCACGGGAAACTACAACGTCGTCTACCGTACCAGCGCGGACGGCCTCACCTGGAGCGCCGCGACCGCCCTGACTACCGATACGGACCTGGCGGACGTGGAGCCGCACGCGATCCCAGGCATCACCGCGGGGCAGGTGACTCTGGCGTGGGGCCACCAGGTAGTTGCGGGGACCAACAACTATGACATCTGGATCAAGCGCGACCTGATCGTGCAGTAGAGATCCCGGCAGAGGGCCTCACACAGAGGCACAGAGAAAGGTACAGGAGGAACTACGGAGCTGGTGATACATCCCGGTTCTCTCTTGCCGTTCTCTCTGTGCCTCTGTGTCTCTGTGTGAGATTGCTGTTCGGGTGTGGATCGTGCGGAGGGTCGCCGCAATGAGAGCGTTCGCCGAGCTGTACGCCGAGCTGGACGAGACGACGCGCACCAGCGAAAAGGTTGACGCGCTGGCGCGCTATTTCGCGTCCGCGGCGCCGGAGGACGCGGCGTGGGCGGTGCACTTCCTGATCGGACGGCGGCCCAAGCGGCTGGTGCCGGCTCGCAGGCTGGCGGAGTGGGCGATGGAGATGGGCGGCGTGCCCGAGTGGATGTTCGCCGAGTGCCACGAGGCCGTGGGCGACCTCGCAGAGACCATCACCCTCCTCCTTCCGCCTCCATCGGAGGAGCGCGAGGATCTGCCGCTGCACCGCTGGGTGGAGGAGCGCCTCCTCCCCATGCGCCACGAGGACGAGGCGGGGCAGCGCACCGCCATGCGGAGCGCGTGGGCCGAGCTCAGCGGCCCCGAGGCGTACGTGTGGAACAAGCTGATCACCGGCGCCTTTCGCGTGGGCGTGTCGCAGAACCTGGTGGTGCGCGCGCTGGCCCGCGTCGGCAACGTGGACGAGCCGACGGTGGCGCACCGGCTGATGGGCACGTGGGACCCCACGCCCGGCTTCTACACCCGCCTCTTCGGCGCCGACACCAGCGACGCCGACGCCAGCCGCCCCTACCCCTTCTACCTTGCCTACGCCCTTGAAGGCGGCCCCGAGCCGCTGGGCGAGCCGGGCGAGTGGCAGGCGGAGTGGAAGTGGGACGGCATCCGCGCGCAGATGATCCGCCGCCGCGGCAACGTGTACCTCTGGTCGCGCGGCGAGGAGCTGATCACGGAGCGCTTCCCCGAGCTGGCGCGCGCCGCCGGCCTCCTACCCGACGGCACCGTGCTCGACGGCGAGATCCTGCCGTGGAAGGAGGGCGGCCCGCTCCCCTTCGCGCAGCTCCAGCGGCGCATCGGGCGCAAGGTGCTGGGCCCCAAGATCCTGGCCGAAGTCCCCGTCGTCCTCCTCGCCTACGACCTGCTGGAGATCGAGGGCCGCGACGTGCGCGAGGAGCCGCTGCGCTGGCGCCGCGCGCGTCTGGAGGAGCTGATCGCCTCCCTCCCCTCCGGCGCCACGGACCGCATCCCGCTCTCCCCCATCGTGCCGGCGAGCGACTGGGATGCGGTGATCGAGGCGTACCGCGGTGCCCGCGAACGCGCTTCGGAGGGGCTGATGCTGAAGCGCCTCGATTCGCCGTACCGCACCGGCCGGCGGCGCGGCGACTGGTGGAAGTGGAAGGTGGAACCGTTTACCCTCGACGCCGTAATGGTGTACGCGCAGCGGGGGCACGGGCGGCGCGCATCGCTCTACACCGACTACACTTTCGCCGTGTGGAAGGAGGGTGAGCTGGTCCCCTTCGCCAAGGCGTACAGCGGCCTCACCGACGCTGAGATCCGCCAGGTGGATGCGTGGGTGCGGCGCAACTCGCTGCAGAAGTTCGGGCCAGTGCGCACGGTGAAGCCGGAGCTGGTGTTCGAGCTGGCCTTCGAGGGGATCCAGCGCTCGCCGCGCCACAAGAGCGGCGTGGCGGTGCGCTTCCCCCGCATCCTGCGCTGGCGCACCGACAAGAAGCCTGAGGACGCCGACTCGCTGGAGACGATCATCGGGCTGCTGGAGGGGTGAACAGCCTCACACAGAGACGCAGAGAAAACGGAAAGAACAGATGAGGTGGACGCGTCTCGCGGTGTGCGCGTTTCTGCTGGTCGCTCCGGCGCCGCTCCACGCGCAGACCGCGGCGGACACGGTGGGGATCGCTCGCGCCGTGGCACGCGCCGTCGCGGCGGAGATCATGCCGAGGCGAGGCGAGTGGTCGGCTGTGCTGATCCTCGATCCGGGCTCCCGAATGGCGTCGGTGACGCGCTTCGATTCGCTGATGGTGCGCGAAATGGCGGCGCTTCCCGCGTTCCAGGGTCCGTTGCGCGATCTCACGCGAGTAATCGAGATTCGCACCCGTGGCATGGAGGTCTGGAAGTACCCGCCGGAGGAGTTGACGAGCCTGCCTGGCGTGGTCGTGATCAGCTACGTGTGCTCTCCAAGCGCGACTCCTGGGTACCCGGGGCGCGGCGACTGGATCTGGGATATGAGCCAGAGTCAGTATATCGTGAAGAAGGGGGAGGCCGGGTGGGAGGTCGCCGCCGTCATGAACTTCGACGCTGCCCACGGCAGTTGCCCCGCCAAAGGGACGCGCCGCCGCCGAGGCCGCTGAACCGCGATGTCGCGTCGGCTGCCCGTTCCGTCACCCCGAAATGAACGATGCGAAACGCCTTCCGTGCCGCCCTCACCGAACAGGCACGCGGTCGTGACGATTTCTGGAGCGTCCGGGTGCGGCGCGAGATCGCGTCTTGACGTCGTACAGGCTGAGCGTGGTGCGCTCGGACGTGGACTCTCGGGTTGCGATCTCGGTCGCCGCGCTCTACCTGGTCCTTTCCGCCGTCTTGCTGCCGCTCCGCGCGTACCCGCACGCGCTGGGCGTGGGTACGGCGGTGTTCGCCGTGGTGGTGGTGATCGCCCGGACGGTGGGCCGCGGCAAGATCCACGGGATGAGCGTGTTCGCCGTGGCTGTCGGTTCGGCCGTCGTGCTCGTAGTCCCCGCGTTCTCGGCACGGCGCGCGGCCGCGGTGCCGCTGGCTGTACTCGGTGTGCAGGCCGCTGTGCTTCTATGGGCCGCGGGCCGCTGGAACCCGCGTCCGCCGGCGGACGAGCGCACTCCGCTGCGGGAGGCGTGGGTGACCGGCGCCCTTGCCGGTACCGGGTTGAGCGCGATCGCCACCATCCCCATCGCCATAGGCTTCCTCACCGACGGCTTGAGCGCGGCGCCGATGCTCCTGGTGTATCCTGGCTACTTCGCGGGTACGCTGAGCGCGGCGACCGTATACTGGCTGCTCCAGCGTGTGACGCATCTGGCGGTCGGAAGGTACCTCATCGGCGTCCTGGCAGGCTTCTGCGTCTATGCCGCCATGGCACCCATCGTGTTGCTGTTGAAGGAAGAGCCCATCGACATCTGGCTGATGGTCCTCCTGGCCAGCATTCCAGGCTCGATCGTAGGACCCGCGCTCGCGCTGGAGTTCGCGGATGACTGAATCCCAACATTTCACACAGAGACGCAGAGGGCACGGAAAGAACCGCATAAGGTGTTCTCTGCGCCTTGTAGTTCATCTCTGTGCCCTCTGTGTGACGCCGTTCGTCGCCATCTTCTTCTGAAAACTGATGCAGCGCGACATCCACGAGCAGAACCGGCTTTCCTGGAACGCCGCCACGATCGCGCACAACAGCCACAAGGGCGACCAGGCGGCGTTCTTTCGCGCGGGCGGCGACACCCTTTTTCCCGAAGAGCTGGAGCTGCTCGGGGAGCTGGGCGGGGTGGATCTGCTGCACCTGCAGTGCAATGCGGGACAGGACACGCTCTCCCTGGCCCGCCGCGGCGCCCGCGCGACGGGGGTGGACATCAGCGACGAGGCGATCCGCTTCGCGCGCGAGCTTTCGGCGGCGAGCGGGATCGCGGCGGAGTTCGAGCGCGCGGACGTGTACGACTGGCTGCGCGATGCGGTCGACGCGGGGCGCACCTTCGACCGGGTCTTCTCGTCGTACGGCGCGGTGGGGTGGCTTTCGGACCTGGAGGCGTGGGGGCGGGGGATCGCGGGGGTGCTGCGCCCCGGCGGCAGGTTCGTGCTGGTGGAGCTCCACCCCGCCGCCATGATGCAGGGCGATGACCTGCGCCCCCGATACCCGTACCGCTCCTACGGCACGCCGATCCACGAGCCGAATGGCATCGGCGACTACGTGGCCGCATCAGGCGATGGGCTGCTGCACGGAGCGCCGCGTGAGGCCGGGGTGCAGGACTTTCGCAACCCGCACCCCACCTGGGAGTTCGCGTGGGGCATCTCCGACGTGGTGACGGCGCTGCTGGACGCCGGGCTCACCCTGGAGGCGCTGCGCGAGTGGCCGTACAGCAACGGCTGCCTGATCCACCCCGGCATGCGCGCCGACGAGCACCGCCGCTTCCATCCGCCTCCAGGCATCCCCGACCTGCCGCTGATGTTCGGCGTGGCGGCGCGGAAGGGGTGACGGTGTCAGGCATCGGCGCGGGGGCGAGGGCGGGCAGACACGCAGGTCTGCCCCTACGGCATCGGTGTGCGTAGGCGGGCGGTCGAGGCGGCGGCGAGGGCGGCACCTCGGGCGTAGTTCTCCCCCTCCCCCACGCTCCCCCGCTTGCGGGGGAGGGGGCCGGGGGGTGGGGGCCAGCCGTTCACTGGACGTTCAGTGGACGGCCGGTTTGTTTTCGCGGGTGCGGAGAGGGCGCGGAACGGCTGGATTTCGTGCGGGCGCGGTCGTTGCCTCGTGTGGCGGGGGTCCGTCGCATTCACCCGCACCGGGGCAGGATCTTGGCCCGCACCGCACCCGCTCCGATGGCCGCTCGCGACGCCGCGCTCGAAAGGGCGGAGGCGTGGTTTGCGTCGCGCGGGTGGAAGCCGTTCGGTTTCCAGCGCGAGGTGTGGGATGCGTATCGCCGGGGCGAGAGCGGGCTCGTGCACGCCGCCACCGGCACGGGCAAGACGTACGCGGCGTGGATGGGGCCGCTGCTGGAGTGGATGGAGGAGCACCCGCAGGGCGGCAAGGCGCCGGGGCTGCGCGTGCTGTGGATCACCCCGCTGCGCGCCCTGGCGGCCGATACCGAGGTCGCGCTCGGGAACGCGCTGGAGGCGCTCGGGATCGGATGGACGCTGGAGTCCAGGACGGGCGACACATCGCAGGCGACGAGGGCGAGGCAGCGGCGGCGGCTTCCTAGCGCGCTGCTCACCACGCCGGAGTCGCTGTCGCTCTTTTTGACGCGGCCGGATGCGCCGGAGCTCTTTCGCGACCTGCGCGCGGTGGTGGTGGACGAGTGGCACGAGCTGATGGGAAGCAAGCGCGGCGTGCAGACGGAGCTGGCGCTGGCGAGGCTGCGCGGCTGGCGGCCGGGGCTGCGCACCTGGGCGCTCTCCGCCACCATCGGCAACCTGGGCGAGGCGCTGGACACGCTGCTCGGCGCGACCGGCCCGGGGCGCATCGTCCGTGGCGAGGAGCCGAAGCCGGTGCGCATCGACGCGCTGATCCCCGGCACCATCGAGCGCTTCCCCTGGGCCGGGCATCTGGGGACGCAGATGCTGCCGCAGGTGGTCGCCGCGGTGGAGGAGGGGCAGACCGCCATCGTCTTCACCAACACGCGCTCGCAGACGGAGATCTGGTTCCAGGCGATCCTCGCCGCGCGGCCGGAGTGGGCGGGGGTGATCGCGTTGCATCACGGCTCCCTCGATCGTTCCACACGCGACTTCGTGGAGGAAGGCCTTCGCACCGGCCGCCTGCGCTGCGTCGTGGCCACCTCGTCGCTCGACCTTGGGGTCGACTTCTCGCCGGTGGACCGCGTGCTCCAGGTGGGGAGCCCCAAAGGGGTGGCGCGCCTCCTCCAGCGGGCGGGCCGCAGCGGCCACCGTCCGGGCGTGGAGAGCCGCGTCACCTGCGTCCCCACCAACGCGCTGGAGCTCGTCGAAGTGGCCGCCGCGCGCGACGCGGTGAAGGCGGGCGCCATCGAGAGCCGCCTCCCCGTGGAGCGCCCGCTGGACGTACTGGCGCAGCACGTGGTGACGGTGGCGCTGGGCGGCGGCTTCCGGCCGGACGACCTTCGCGACGAGGTGCGCTCCACCCGCGCCTACGCCGGCCTGCTGGACGACGAGTGGGAGTGGACGCTGGACTTCGTCTCGCGCGGCGGTGAGGCGCTGCGCGCGTACCCCGAGTACTCACGCGTCGTCCCAGGCGAGGACGGCTGGTGGCGCGTGGAGGACGGCGGCGTGGCGCGACGGCACCGGCAGGCGGTGGGCACCATCGTGAGCGACGCGTCCGTCAGCGTGAAGTACCTCAAGGGCGCGCGGCTGGGCTCGGTGGAGGAGTCGTTCATCGCGCGCCTGCGCCCCGGCGACCGCTTCATCTTCTCAGGCAAGCCGGTGGAGTTCGTGCGCGTGCGCGACATGACGGCGTGGGTGCGCAAGGCGGGGAGCATCAAGGGCTTCATCCCCCGCTGGATGGGTGCGCGCATGCCGCTCTCCACCGAGCTGGCCGCGGCGCTGCGGCGGCGGCTGGAGGAGGCGCGCGAGGGCGTCTTTCGCGATCCGGAGATGGAGGCGGTGAAGCCGATCCTCGACATCCAGGCGCGTTGGAGCCGCATCCCTGCCGCGGACGAGTTGCTGGTGGAGCGGGTGAAGACGCGCGAGGGGTTCCACCTCTTCTTCTTCCCCTTCGAGGGCCGGCTGGTGCACGAGGGATTGGCCGCGCTCCTGGCGTACCGCATCTCGCGGTTGCGTCCCATCTCGTTCACGCTGGCCGCCAACGACTACGGCGTGGAGCTCCTCTCGGCCGACGAGGCGCCGCTGGACGAGGCGCTGGCGGCCGGCCTGCTGAGCCCGCGCGACCTGGTGGACGACATCCCCGCGTCGCTGAACGCCACCGAGATGGCGAAGCGGCAGTTTCGCGAGATCGCGCGGGTGGCGGGGCTCGTCTTTCCCGGCCTGCCGCACGCGGGGAAGACGGCGCGGCAGCTCCAGGCATCCAGCGGCCTCTTCTTCGACGTCTTCCAGCGCTTCGATCCGCAGAACCTCCTGCTGAGCCAGGCGCACCGCGAGGTCCTGGAGCGCCAGCTGGAGAGCAGCCGCCTGGGCCGCACCCTGGAGCGCCTCGCCGCCAGCCGCGTGGTCGTCACGAGCCCGGAGCGCACGCCGCCGCTCGCCTTTCCGCTGCTGGTGGACCGCGCGCGCAACCGCGTCTCCAGCGAGTCGCTGGGGGATCGCGTGAGGAAGATGCAGGTGCGGCTGGAGAGGGCGGCGGGGTAGGAGGCCCTCACCCCCCCGACCCCCTCTCCCGATAAGAGGAGATGCTGGCGCCTCTGTTATCGAGAGAGGGGAGAGTGCATGTGGAGCAGCTCGGAACCGAAGTGCTCCCCTCTCCCGCTTGCGGGGGAGGGGCCGGGGGAGGGGGAACCCAACGCGGCACCAGCAACTGTGCCGCGCAACCTCCAGGGCGCTCGAACGTACAACGGTGGAACCCGAACCAATCGAGCCAACGATGTCGATGCTGTCGCGCCTGGACGAAGCCGTCGAATTCGCCGAGAACCCTGAGCCGCGCTGCCCGTGCGTCCTCCTGCTGGACACCAGTGGCTCCATGGCCGGGGAGCCGCTGGAGGCGATGCTGGACGGGTTGGAGACGTTTCGCTTCGACCTGGCCGTCGATCCGCTGGCGGCGCGGCGGGTGGAGGTGGCGGTGGTGACGTTCGACAACGCCGTGCGCGTGGTGCAGGACTTCGCGCCGCCCGACCAGTGGGAGGTCCCCGCCCTGCGCGCCGAGGGGCAGACGCGCATGGCCGCCGCAATCGGCCGCGCGCTCCAGCTCGTCGAGGAGCGCAAGGCGGCGTATCGCGCGTACGACATCGGCTACTACCGGCCCTGGATCTTCATGGTGACCGACGGCGAGCCGCAGGGGGAGCCGCCCGCGGCCGTCGCCGCGGCGGCGAAGGAGCTGCGCGAGGCGGAGGCGGCGAAGCGCGTGGCCTTTTTCGCCGTGGGGGTAGAGGGCGCGAACCTGCAGCGGCTGGCGAAGATCTCCGTGCGCGCGCCGCTGCGGCTGAAGGGGCTCAACTTCCGCGAGATGTTCGTATGGCTGTCGCGGAGCATGCAGGGGATCGCGCACTCGCGCCCGGGCGACGAGATCGCGCTTCCGCCGCCCAGCGGCTGGGCGCAGCTGTGACCTGGCGCGTCCTCGGCGCGTCGGTGCGCGGCACCCGCCACGTGCGCGAGGGTATGCCGTGCCAGGATGCGCACGCCTGGCGCGTTCTATCCTGCGGCTCGGTCGCGCTCGCGGTGGCGGATGGCGCCGGATCCGCCCCGCACGCCGCCGCGGGAGCCGCCGCCGCCGCCCGTGCCGCCATCGATGCGCTCGCCGATGGCGGCGACGCGGGCCCGGCGCTGGACCGCGCGCTGATCGCCGCCCTGGCCGCCGTCGAGCAGGAAGCAGCGCGCCGCAACGCCGCCCCGCGCGAGCTGGCGACCACGCTGATCCTTGCCCTCGCCGGCGATGACGGTGTGTCCGCGGCGCAGGTGGGCGATGGGGCGCTGGTGGTGGAAGGGGCTGATGGAATGCACTCGATCACGGTGCCGATGGGAGGCGAGTTCGTGAACGAGACGGTCTTCCTCACCTCGCCGGGCGCGCTGGACGCGGTGCAGCGGAGCAGCTGGAGCGGCACCCCCCTCCACCTGGCGGCGTTCAGTGATGGGCTGCAGGGCCTCGCGCTCCGCCGTCCGGACCATGCGCCGCACGCGCCCTTTTTCGCCCCGCTCTTCCGCTTCGCCGGCGAGGCTGCCGATGCGCGGGCGGGCGAGGCCGAGCTGGCCGCCTTCCTCGCCGGCCCGCGCGTCACCGCCCGCGCGGACGACGACCTGACGCTGGTAATCGCGGCACGCACGTAAAGAACGGCTCACAGAGCCACAGAGAGAACAGCAGAAGTGGTTCTCTGTGCCTTGCGGTTTCCTCTGAGTCCTCTGTGTGAAATGCAGTTCGGACGCACTAACGCACTCACGCACTTTTCTCGATGGCTGATCCACCGATTCCCCTGCTTCGCGTACGCGGCGTCACGCTGCGGCTGGATCCGTCGCTGGAGCTGGGCGCCGGCGGGGAGGCGCGCGTCTTTGCGCTGCCGGGCGATGCGGAGCGGGTGGTCAAGGTGTTCCGCCAGCCGACGCCGGAGCGCGCGCGCAAGATCGCGCGGATGATCGCCGCGCCGCCGCTGCTGGGGCCCGATCCGGAGGGCGCGGTGCGGCTCGCGTGGCCGCAGGAAGGAGTCGTCGACGAGGAGGGGCGGCCCGTCGGGTTCCTGATGCCGCGCGCGGAGGGGCCGCGCATCTTCGAGTTCTACAACCCGGTGACGCGCCGCACGCGGGCGCCGCTCTTCCACTATGGGCTGCTGCACCGCGCGGGGGCCAACCTCGCCGCCGCATTCGCCGCGCTGCACGAGCGCGGCTACGTGGTGGGCGACGTCAACGAGTCCAACATCCTGGTGGCCCCCGACGGCGCGGTCACGCTGGTGGACACGGACGGCTTCCAGGTGCCCGACCCCGCCACGGGCGCCGTCTACCGCTCGCGCGTGGGGCGGCCCGAGTTCACCGCGCCCGAGCTCCAGGGCGTCCCCTTCGGCGCGGTGGACCGCACGCCGGAGCACGACCGCTTCGGCCTGGCCGTCCTCCTCTTCCTCCTGCTGATGGAGGGCACGCACCCCTTCGCCGTGCGCACCGAGGGCGGCGCGGAGCCGGAGCCGCTGGAGGGGCGGCTGCGCGCGGGGATGTTCCCGTACGCCAGCGACCGCCCGGGACGCACCGCCACGCCGCCGCGGCTGGCGCTCCCCTTCGAGGTGCTGCATCCGGGAGTCCGCGAGCTGTTCGTGCGCTGCTTCGTGGACGGGCACCAGGACCCCACCGCCCGCCCGAGCGCGGAGAGCTGGCGCGCCACGCTCAAGGAGGCGCAGGGCGAGCTGCGCCGCTGCGACCTGAACCCGCAGCACCGCTTCGGCGCCCACCTGGGGATCTGCCCGTGGTGCGAGCGCGCCCGCCTGCTGCGCGGCCGCGACCCCTTCCCGGCCACCGCCGAGGCGGCGAGCCGCGTAGGCACGCGCACGCGGCGGCCCACGCCCCTGCCCGTCCCCGCACCGGCGGCCGCGCCGGCCCCCACCCCCCGCCCGCGCCGGCCGGCTCCCCCCGCGGCTCCGCTTCCCGCGCGGGCGCTGGCGGCGGTGCAGAGCTCCGTCGCGGACCCGGCCGTCTGGGTCTTCCCCCTCCTCCTGCTGGCGATGATGCCGCTGGGGCCGGGGCAGCTCCTGGCCGGCATCTTTGCGCTCGTCGCGGCACTGGCGGCGCTGCAGCCGCGCACCAGCCCGCGCAACTGGAGCCAGCTCGCGGCCGTCATGCTCCTCCTGACCGTCGCCGCCGGCCTGACGGCGGATGCGGTGAGCGAGGGCTCCGATCCGGCCGCCTACCACGAAAGCGAAGACGTCATGCCGCCCCTTCCGCCCCGCCTCCCCCCGCCGGGGTCCGATCCTGCCTATGACGTGTCGACGGTGTCGATCGCGCCGCGGCTCAACAACCACGACGAGGTACAGCGGAGCCTGGAGACGGTTTATCCGCCGCTCCTGCGCGATGCGGGTGTGGGCGGCACCGTGCTGCTGGGCTTCATCGTCCTGGAGGACGGATCGGTGGATCCCACGAGCGTGTACGTAGCCGAAAGCGACAACGAACAGTTCTCGATGGCCGCCGTGCTGGTGGCGAAGCAGATGCGCTTCATTCCGGCTATGGTAAAAGAGCGCCCGGTCCGTGTGCGCGTGCAGATGCCGATCACCTTCAAGCCGGAGCTGTTCTGAGCGCTGGCGCCATTCACGAACCTGGGAGTTGAAGAGGCACGGCGAGGAAGCTCCTCGTCGTGCCTCATGTTTCTGTTCCCGATGGCGCGAGCGGGATCAGGCGGTGGCGATGTGCCCTCGGCCGCGAAGCTCGCGAAGCGCGGCACGGATCTGCTCAGCGGAGAAGTTCGGCTTGATCTCGTGGACCACCTCGACCAGGCCATCTTCGGCGAGCGGATTGCCGCGTCGGCGCGCATCCCGCTCCGCGAACACCAGCGTGGCGCGCAGCTCCAGCTCCTTCGCCGACATTCCCCCAAACTCCTCCACCGTCCGGTCGATAGCCCGGGAGCGCGGCCGGATCCAGTCGGCGCCCATCTCTCGGATCGACGGCGAGCGTGCGCCGGGCGAGATGTGGAAGCCCCCCTGGCGCTGATCCGGAACCACCTGCACCCCCTGCATGGCGGCAAGGGTGTCCAGGTCCGCGGAGAGGTCGGAGCTGAACGGACCGTACGTATGGAGCGGGAACTCGTACCCGGTGTCGACGCCGTGCAGCTCCTGGAGCAGGTACGTGAGCTTCTGGAGCGCGGTGCGTCCGAAGGGCTGGTGACGAAGCCGCTCGGCAAACTCGGCGATCAGCGCGTACTGCGCCCAACCGATTTGAACGCTGGTCATCTTCCGCTCCTTAGTTCGCATGAATGCCCTGCACGATCGCTCTGGCCTCCGGCGCCCGTTCATGGGGAACGTACACCATCTGCTTGTTGGACGGAGCCAGGCCTTTCACCGCCGCGGAGAGCTGCGAAAGGCGAACCAGATTGTGGGGCGGTGGCACGTCCCGCGCAACCTGGATCTAGAAGTCCGGCTTGTACCACGAGCTTTTTGCGGAGCGTACCACCGGCCCAAGCGGAGCCAGTGCCTCCAGCACGCGCTCCAGCTGCCGCTGGTCCGTCTCCTCCATCACTTCCCTCGTCTCGTACACCATTCGATGGTGCTGCCGCTTCAGCAAACGATCACCGTGCACGCCCGCCATGCCTTCTTCGATCAATGACAGTGCACGCCAGTCCGTCCAACGGAGGTAAAGACGAAGGCTCGCCTCGTCCGTCGGCGGCGGGAATTTCCCTGGCTCCGCGAGCCCGTCGCCCCCCTGCTGGGTCCTCAACAGCTCCCCCATTGCATCGGCGATGTGGAGGTCGTATGCGACACGGGTCTTGTGCAGGTAAACCTGGGTGAACATCTGGTAGCGCGCCCAGAGCAGCGACTCGGCGGCGTGCCAACCGCCCTCCTCGATCGCCAGCACCGGACCGCCAGTCTCAGGGTCCTCCACCACCGTCAGCGACGCGATGATCCTGCGCAAGTCGTAACGGCCGTAGTCCACTCCCAGATGGTACGAGTCGCGGAGCAGGTAATCCGCACGGTCGGCATCCAGCTGGCTGGAGACGAGCTGCCGCCAGAAGAGCATTCGCCTCGACCTTACGCTCCCCTCGATCAGTGCCGCCACGTCGTCCGCGCGAATCCCGAGGTCGTTGTGCGTGTGGTCGTCGATCACGTCCTTCATCAGCGACCGGATCAGCGCCGCGGAATATTCCTCGTGTTTGTGCGGCCGGCCCGTAGCCGGATCGATGGGCATCAGCTCCTCGCCGGCATGCGAGAACGGTGCGTGACCCACGTCGTGCAGCAACGCCGCGAAGCGCACGGTCTTCCGGTCCTTGTCGATCCCCGCGTCCGAAAAGTTGAGGTTGCGCAGCACCTCGCCCCGGTGCTCACGGATCTGCTCGAACATCCGCCAGGCCGTATGCATCACACCCAGGGAGTGCTCGAAGCGGGTGTGCACCGCGCCTGGATAGACCATCTCCGTCCATGCGAGCTGGCGGATGCGGCGCAGCCGCTGGAATACTGGATGGTTTACGACGTCCCATTCCCAGGGGGACAGACTCACGAACCCGTGGATGGGATCGCGGATCTCCAGCGTCTTCGGCGGCAAGCCACGGCTCCATCTGCTGATCCGAACAAATTCCGAACGGTACGCTAGGTGCGAGGCGGGACGTTCGCAATGACTCGATGCGTCCAATTCGGGCGCTGAGGTAGAAGCGGCCAGCGGCCGTTCAGACCAGTGCGCACGCAGGCCGGCGGGTACATCTTACGGATGGGGCAGGGAGCTCGATGATGGGTGTGGTGGAGACGGAGGTCGCAAGGGAGCGGGTGGTGCTGCTGCCGGAGCGGGCGCTCTTTCGGCCGGCGACGGGGGAGCTGCTGGTGGCGGATGCGCACTGGGGGAAGGCGGCCACTTTCCGCGCCGCCGGCATCGCGGTGCCGGGCGGCACCACCGCCGAGGGGCTCGCGCGGCTGGACTCGGCGCTCGAGCGCACGGGGGCGGCGGAGATCGTCTTCCTGGGCGACCTCTTCCACGCGCGCCAGGGGAAGTCCGCGGCGGTGCTGGCGGAGGTGCGCGGGTGGCGGGCGCGGCACCCGGCCCTGCGGCTGACGCTGGTGCGCGGCAACCACGACCGCGGCGCCGGCGATCCCCCGCCCGACCTCGGCTTCCGCGTGGCGGACCCGCCGCTCGCCTCCGCGCCGTTCGTCTACGCGCACCACCCCGAGCCCGATGCGCGGGGCTACGTGCTGGCCGGCCACGTGCACCCCGCCGCCATCCTGCGCGGCCGCGGCCGGGCGAGGGAGCGCCTCCCCTGCTTCCACTTCGGCGCGGCGGTGGGAATCCTCCCCGCCTTCGGGGCCTTCACCGGCGCCGCCACCGTCGCGCCGCTCCCCGGCGACCAGGTGTTCGTAGTGGCGGGCGACGAGGTGCTGCGCGGGGCGTAGCCGGCCCGGAGAGGACGTTCTCCGCTCCGGCCGGGCATGTGCAGCACTGCCACGCGGCCACGTCGTCGGGGCACCTCCAACCCTCGGAAAGCATGACCTTCACACCCATCCGGCGTCTGGCACCCGCCGCGTGCATGCTCGCGGCCTGGCTCGCGGGGTGCGGCGACTCGCCGAGCGACTCGCCGGAGCCCCTGACCCCGCCTCAGTGGCTGGAGGCGAACGCGCACCCGATCGCCTCGCTCTCCGTGACCAGCGACTTCAGCGACCTGGAGCCGCTGCGCGCCGCCATCGGCAGCTCACGGATCGTGATGCTGGGCGAGGAGACCCACGGCGACGGCACCGCCTTTCTGGCGAAGGCCCGCATCATCGCCTTCCTGCACCAGCGGATGGGGTTCGACGTGCTGGCGTGGGAGAGCGGGATCTACGACGTGCACGAGGTGTGGGACCACGTCCGCGCCGGCGAGGGGGTGATCGCGGCCAGCCGGCGCGGCGTTTTCGGCGTCTGGAGCCGGAGCGAGCAGGTGCTTCCCACGCTGGACTACGTGGCGGGCACGGTGGGCACGGCGCGCCCGCTGGAGATGGCCGGCTTCGACAACCAGATCACCGGCTCGCTGGGCCGCGATTCCGTCGCGGCGCACGTCCTGGCCTTCGCGCGGAGCATCGGGTCCCGGGTGGCGGACGACCCGGAGTGGCCCGACGCGGCCGCCACCCTGACGGAGCTCGCCGTCACGCAGCACTACGCGTTCAAGCCCCCGGTCGCCGCCCAGGCTAGCCTCCTCCGCCTGTTGGGAGCGCTGCGGGCGGACGCCTCGGCGCGCGCGGCAGGCAACCGCGAGGCGCTCTTCTGGACGCAGGCGCTGGCCAGCATCGAATCGTACGCACGGATGATGTGGGCCGCGCCACCGGGACAATTTCGGGGCGAGGACAACAACGTGCGCGACGCGCAGATGGCGGCCAACCTGCTCTGGCTGGCCGACACGTACTACCCGGGACGCAAGATCATCGTGTGGGCGGCGAGCGCGCACATCGGCCGCGGGGTGGGCGCCCTCCGCTCCTCCACCGGCTCCCAGCCTTACGCGACCGGCTGGACGGTGCACATGGGCGGCGAAGTGCACCGCGCGATCGGCGCGGAGATGTACTCGCTCGGCTTCACGGCTTCGGCGGGGAGCTTCGGCTTCCAGAACGGCACGGTCGTGCCGCTGCCCGCCCTTGTGCCCGGCTCGCTGGAGGAGCACTTCGCCGCGACGCGCTTCGACAACGCGTACGTCGACTTTCGGGGACGCGCCACGGGCGGCGAGTGGCTGCGCGACGTGTACAGCTGGCCCTTCGGCTACCAGCCCCTCCGCGGCGACTGGACCAGCGTGTTCGATGGCATGGTCTTCACCCGCCAGATGACCCCTAACACGGCGGCATCCCGTTAGAGAGTCGGCGGTGATGCGCGGTCCGGGGTATCTGTTCCTGGGCGCGCTTAACCTCGATGGGTCGACTCACTTCCCGCGGACGGTGCCGTGACGATCGCGATCTGCCTGAAAGTTGGAGACGGAGTGGTACTCGGCACGGACAGCGCGGCGTCGCTGATCGGCGAGAACGACAGGTACTTCAACGTATACAACAACGCCGAGAAGACGATCAACCTGGTGAAGGGCCTCCCCATCGGGCTCATGACCTACGGGCTGGGTGGCCTCGCGGGTCTGTCGATCGGCAGTCTCGCGCGAGACCTGCGGCAGCGCCTCAGCGGGGAGGATCCCGCGCATCCGGAATGGGCGCTCGATCCCTCGGAGTACACGGTTGAGGAAGTCGCCCAGCGGGTCCCACTGCTGTCCGGCTAACGTAAGTAGATGCTGCTGTAACTGACAGCATGGTAGCTAGTTACAGAGAAAATCAGCCCGCGCCGATTTGAAGTCGGTGCCGCCCCTTCGTCATTCTGTCTGGAACCCTGACAGGAGCGCCGAATGAACGAGGGCAGCACCATCTTCTCGCAGTTGATCGCCCATGCTTCCCGCGATGCGCTGGACCGTTGCATCCGGCGCTATCAGGGCAATCACCGCGTCCGCACCTTTAGTTGCCGAGACCAGTTCCTGGTCATGGCCTTCGCCCAGCTCACCTATCGTGAAAGCCTGCGCGACATCGAAGCCTGCCTGAGCGCCCTGCCCGATCGCCTGTACCACATGGGCATTCGTGGTAACGTGTCGCGCAGCACCCTCGCCGACGCGAACGAGCAGCGGGACTGGAGGATCTACGCCGACTTTGCTCAGGGGCTCATCGCCGAAGCACGCCGCCTGTACGCGGGCGAGCCTCTGGATCTCGATCTCGAACACACCGTCTACGCGCTGGACGCGACGATCATCGAGTTCTGCATCGAGCTCTTCCCATGGGCTCGCTTCCAGAAGCACGTCTCCGGTTTGAAGCTCCACACGCTGCTGGACCTGCGCGGCCCCATCCCCGCGTTCGCCCGGATCACAGCCGGCAACCTTGCGGATTCGCACATCCTCGACGTGTTGACACCCGAGCCCGGCTCCATCTACGTCTTCGACCGCGCCTACCTCGACTTCGTGCGGCTGCATCGGCTGAACCAGGCAAAAGCGATCTTCGTCACCCGGGCGAAGAAGAACCAGAAGCTTCGCAGGATCTACTCGCGTCCTGTAGACCGGAGCACCGGCCTCATCTGCGACCAGACCGTAGTGCTCGCGATTGCCGCTACAGCCAGGAAGTACCCTGAGCACCTGCGCCGCGTCCGCTACAAAGACCCGGATACGGGCAGGGGATATGTCTTCATCACCAACGACTTCGATCTGCCGGCGCTCACGATCACCAAGCTCTACAAGTCACGCTGGCGCATCGAGCTCTTCTTCAAGTGGATCAAGCAGCACCTCCGGATCAAGGCGTTCTACGGGAGAAGCCCCAACGCCGTCAGCACCCAGATCTGGATCGCCATTTCCGTGTACCTGATCATCGCCATCGTCCGGAAGCGGCTTGGCATCGAGCGGGATCTCTACACTTTGCTACAGATCCTGAGTCTCTCTCTTTTCGAGCGAATCCCGCTAGAACAAGCACTCGGCTCACCCAATTTCGCCGATCTCAAAAACTCCTCCGCTAACCAGTTGCTACTACTGGACTTATAGCCGGACAGCAGTGCAGCGGGTCCGCGATTTCTTTTATGATGGGTTGTACGCTCCCGAGTTCGGCAACCCCACGGCACCCGGCCCTGACACATCCGAACCGGGCTCGCCTGACGCGGAATGGGGCGGAGAGGGAGGCGCTCCCGGGGCGGAGGCCCCTGAGTTCCCGACGCTCGGTTTTGTCGTTGCCGGGCTCTCGGCGGCTAGCTACTATTCGGAGGTCTGGACCGTCACCATAGAATCGGATGGCCGGTGCACGGGGCCAGAACAGAGGTTCGGCCAGGGCGAATCGGGCGTAGCCGACTTCTGGGGAATGCCGGAAGCGTTGTACCGGCTGGTATACGGCTGGTCGCACGAAGCACACCTCCGCGTTGTGCAGGCGGGTATCGCGCCGGAAATGGCGGATCAGCTCCTCGTTTCGCGAACGGAGCTTGCCCATCCCGGCATGCCCTTGCAGGACGCCATCGATCTCGTCGAGTACCTGGCGGACGTAACGGTCGGGTATGTAAGGTTCAAGCAAGGGGTACCGGCGGTGGCTCCGCCCATCGACATCGCGGTGGTCACCCGGCACCAGGGGTTCAAGTGGGTTGCTCGCAAACACTACTTCACTCGGGACCTCAACCCTCCCGCCGATGTTATCGCTCGAACAAACAAGCGCATGGGAGCGATATGAGCGAGAGTAAGCCAGGCGCGCCGCCCCGTCCGGCGCCGGTGCCCCCGCGGGGCGGATCCAAGCCGCCGATTCCGCCGCCGCCGCGCCTCACCCCGGAGGAGATTAAAAAGATCGAGGATTGGGCCGCCCGTTATGGTGCCGCGCCAATCCGAAAGTTCAGGTGAAACGGCCCCGCAAACTGGCGGGGCCGTCTTTGCCAGGCGCCCGTGCGACGCCCGCTTTCCTTACACCAGCGCCACCACCTTGCCGTCGAAGATGCGGATGGTCTGGCCGTCGAACCGGGTGAGCTGGAAGTAGGCGTCGTCCTCGTTGAAGCCCAGCGACATCTCCTGGAGCATGCGGATAGCGATGGCCTCGCCGAAGGGGAGCGACTCCGTGTAGTCGCTGCGCCAGTGCACCCCCGCCGCGTTGCGGAAGATGGCGATGTTCCCCGCCAGCTTGTTCAGCTCGCCGCCCACCGTCATCTGCCCCGCGTCGCCGCCCGTGTACGCGACCAGCGACAGGCCGTCGGTGCTGGCCAGGAGCGGGTTCTCGATCGGCGCCGTCTCGTCGAAGAACGCCTTGAGCATCGTGGCGAGCGCTCCCGAGCCGGTGGCGTGCCCCGCGCCGTACGCCGGGTGCGTGGGCGCGCCTTCGGGGTACGCCTGCGGGAGGAGGTAGGTGGGGAAGCGCTCCCCCGTCTGCCCGTAGTACGGCGCCAGGCCACCCCCCGTCAACGAGTTGGTGATGCTGGTGTTGAGGGGATAGGTGCGCGCCCCCGTCACCTGGTTGTACACGCGCCCGCCGTACTCCTCAGGGCGCAACCGGCGGTGCACACCCCACTTCTGCCACCACACCGCGCGCAACGCCCGCCCCAGCACCTCGCCGAGCGTCTGGAGCAGGTGGATGGGCCCGAAGGTGGCGAACCCCGCCTGAGTGCGGCTGTCCATCGTGGTACCGGGCGGATCGTAGGGGTTCCCCTGGTCCTTGGCGAACTCGAGATCCACCTGCGCCCGGCCGGTGATCGTGGGCTGGAACGCCAGTTGGTTCCCCGTAGGCTCCGACATCAGGATCCAGGCGGCATTGTAGAAGGCGTCCAGCACCTGGTCGAAGTGCACAAAGGTGGCGCCGTCACGCAGGTTGCGGATGAAGCGGCGGACCGTGTCGAACTGGTCCATCCCGCGCCTGTCCAATCCGTTCTGCACGCTGAGCCAGGTATTGAAGTAGAAGATCCAGTCCACGCCTGCCGCCGCGGGAATCAGTCGCTGGTCGATCACGCGGGAGCCATAGGAGATGAACCCCTCCTCGGCATCGCGCCCCAGCCCGTCGGGTTTACGTGGATCGTTGTTGCCCTTCAGCAGGAACTGGGACACGTAAGGCCCTACCTGCTCACCGGGGTAGATGCCGCGGAAGACATTCTGCGCCGTCACCGGCGTGGTTCCGCCGAACTGCGGAAACTCGCCGTTCAGCGATGCGATGGCGGCGGCGACTTCGGTGTTGTTTCCGTATGCGGCGAAGTGGACGTCACGCGCCACCGCCATCCAGTACAGCTCGCCCATCTCATGCGCGGTCTGCTCGCTGTCGAACCGCGGCGCAGGGGGCATGGTAAGCTCCTGGGCGTCAGGCCCCTCCACGTCGAACGCCAGCCCTGACTGCGGGTTGGTGAGCTTGAGCGCATCGGCGGAGGCCAGCACGATCTCCTCAAAGTCGCCGGGGTCCTCGCTCTGCAACGCGCGCAACAGCGACGCGTACGAGTAGCCCACCGGGTCGCCCACCGCGTCGTGCTTGAGGCTTTTGGAGTAATTCCCCACCAGCGGAGTGGCGTGGTAGTCGACCTCGTCGTTGTTGTTGGCGTGCTCGTCGTGGCGTCGGCGGGCCGCCAGCTCCGCGGCCTCTTCACGCACCTCGCGCGCTGAAAGGCGGCGCTCGTCCACGCGGCGGGTGCGGCGGGTCTCGCCGGTGTTGAAGTTGTCGAAGATCACCATCCCGGGGGCCGTCACCGGCTGGTAGGCGCCGGTGAGAAAGGTGAGCGTGACCGCAGTCAGGTTGATGGGAGTGGGCCGGCTTGCCAGCACCGTCCAGTCGTAGCCGTCCGGCGAGGTCTCCCAGTACGTGGTCCCGTCGCGCTCGCGCAGCCGCAGCCAGCGGTGCTGCTCAGGGTCGTAGGGGCGCTCGTCGAAAAAGGTGTACGCTCCCGCCACCACGTACCCCGGCGAGATCGTGCCGTTGGTGATCCCCAGTTCCACCCGGTTGTTGCTGTCGATGTACGCGCGGAGGTACGTGCCGGCCACGGGCGCGCGCGTGGAGAGTGCGCGGACGAGCTCTACGGCGATATGCGAGCGTGTGAGGTCGTACGTCGACTGCGACTGGTAGCCCGAGTAGCCGCTGACTCCGCTCGCCGGTCGGATTTCTACCCTGCCGTTCACCTCGCGCAGCCTGTCCGCCGCGGTCCCGGGGGTGCCGTACGCGACCCATTTGATCGCGTCGATGCTGTCGTCGTTGAAGTTGTCGCTGAGCGTGTGCGCCTTTGCCATGCTCCCCCCTCCGGGCCGGGTCCGCCGCGCGAGTGGGCGGACGTTTCCGTACGCGCCGCGGGCATTTGCCGCGGCGGGTCTGCAACCGGTCCCGGATCGCTGTGCCGGGGGGCCTGGAGGCGGCCCGTCTCTGTTCCCTCAGTCTGATTGACGCAAAAAGGCCCCGCCCGGTCGCTGTGCCGGGCGGGGCGATGTGCCCCGCTTCAGGTTTCGGTATGTCTGGAATGGGACAATAAAGGCGGGAGGAGATTGTGTCAAGCGCCGCATCCGAAGCGCCCCGGGGGCGAATGTCGGCTCGGGAGCGGAGCTCCAGAGCGGTCGCGGAAGCATGGAGCGAGCCCCTCTCCCTTGCCGAGGCTCGCTTCGTGCGCCACCATACGGGCTCGCACGCTGCTCAACCCGCCGCTCTCCCGATGACGAAAACAATTTCGAACCGCCTTCTTGCAGTCCTTCTCCTCCTGGCCGCCGTGCCGGGCGCGGCCCACGCGCAGCACAGCCGCGTCCGCGCGCTGGGGGTGGGCGACACCGTTCGCGTCGTCACGCCTGACCAGGGGGAGGGTCCGTTCACGGGCGTGCTGACCGCCTACGAGTGGCAGGGACTCACCGTTCGCCAGCGGGGCACCGGGGTGGAGCGCACGATCCCCTTCGCCGACGTGCGCGGGCTGGCGCGGAGCCTGGGTGTGCGCCGTCAGCACACCGCCTGGCGCGGCGCGCGCATGGGGGCCATCTCCCTGGGCGCCGCGGGGCTGGTGAGCGGCCCGCTCCTCGCCACCTCCGAATCGGGCGACCGCTGGGAGATCCCCGGCACCACGGCCCTCGCCGCCGCGAGCGGGGCCGTACTGGGGGGTGCCATCGGCGGGGCGCTGGGGTGGGCGCTGGCGCGGGAGGAGTGGCAGGAGTTCCAGCCCCCCGCCGCCGCCCGCGTCAGCCTGGACCCGGACGGCGCCACCACCCTCGGCGTCACCGTCCGCACCCGCTGACCCCCGTTCCGCCCCTACGACCCCCGTCGTAGGGGCTGATTCATCACCCCCCTCTCTCCCCCTTCGCACCACCCCCCGGTAGGGGCAGACCTGCGTGTCTGCCCGCCCTCGCCCCCACCCCAATCCTCGCCCCTCGGCACCAAACCCTGTAGGGGCAGCCCCGCGTGGCTGCCCGTGCCATCCGCATCTCCGAACCCGTGTTCCGGGGCAATCGAAGTCCGCCCTTCAAACCAGATCACCTACACGCCTACCCCCGCAGCGGCCGCGCCACCATGATGCCGGTTGCGTTGCGGATGGCGGCCACGTACTCCGGCAGCGTGCGGCGGCTCACCTCCACCGCGCCCCCCGAAAGCGGTGCGTGCAGCACGCGCATCACCCCTGCGCGGTCGCGGTACGCGAACCCCGTGTGCGTCGCGTCCAGCCCGGCGATGCGGGTGGCAAAGGCGAGCACGTCGCCGGTCTCGATGCGGTTCTGCACCGCCGCGATCCGGGCGGTGGGGATCACGATGCGGCCCATGGAGTCCAGCGCGCGCTCGCGCTCGGCGATGGCTTGATAAGTGGCGTCGTCGCGCAGGGCGGGGTAGGCGGAGCGGTGCTCTGTCATGAAGCGCAGCGGGCGCTCGTCGCGGGTGCCGCCCAGCTCCGTGCCCAGATCGCGCAGCAGTCCGCGGCGGGCGTTGTCCTCGACCCACTCGCTGAAGTAGTGGAGGCGGCTGGCGTAGCCGTTCCTCACCCCGCCGCGATACCGCATCCGCTCCACCTCGCGGGCGAAGTCGCTCCACCGCCCCTGACCGTGGGCGGCGCGCGCCACCGCCAGACACCCCTCCACCAGCAGCACGCAGTCGAAGCGCGACAGGTCCAGCGTGAGCGGCTCGCTGCGTGGATCGCCGCCGTCCTTGGCATACGCGTCCAGCATCCCCGCCACGTACGGCGACCCCAGCGACAGCTCGCCCACGCGGGCCACGGCGCGCCCCAGCGGCACGCGCGACGTCGTGAGCCGCTCCGCGCGCAGGGTGCGCACCCAGCTCGCCAGCCGTGCGCGGTCGTCCGTGGGGGCCGTCGCGGAGCCGAGCAGCGGGTGGGCCACCAGCGCCCCCGCCGCCATCATCGCGCGCCGCAGCATCTCGCGGCGGCCGATCAGGTCATGCGAGTCGATCATCGGGTCCTGCGTGGGGCTAAGGAGTGAAACTGCATCTCACGCGGAGGCGCGGAGACGCGAAGGAAAAGCAGGCTCACACAGAGACACAGAGGCACAGAGAAAACAGCAAAAGTTCTGTGGCTTTTAGTTCCTTCTGTGTCCTCTGTGTGAGGCTTTTGCTGTTGCTTTTCTCTGCGTTCTCCGCGTCTCCGCGTGAGGCCAAAGGATGCCGGCATTGCATCAATCATCATCATCCGGGCCGGCTTCGAGCACGGAGCGAAGCAGGTGATCCAGGTGGTCCAGCCGCTCGCGCTCGGAGCGGAGCTCCAGGAGGCGCTGCTGCCACGCGGGATCCACGCGGATCGCCTGCGCAAGCTGGAACGCCGTCTCCTCCTCCGCGTCGATCTCCGGAAAGGGCCGCGGATGGCGGACGACCTGGTCCAGCACATCGTAAAAGAGCTCGATGGAGCGGCGCCGGTGCTCCATCAGGCCGAACTCCGCCGCGTCCTCGTCCGCGTACGGCACGGCGACGCACTCCCAGTACAGGTTGGGCGACTCGATGCCGTCCTCCACCTCGAACCGCTCCCCGCCGCGCACCAGCACCAGCGAGCGCCCGTCCGGAAGCGGCTGGTAGTTGAGGATCTTAGCCGTGCACCCCACGTGGCCGGGCTCCACGACGTACGGCCCTGCGCGGTCCGGGTCGTGGTACAGCAGCCCGAAGGTGCGGTCGCCCTCCACGCAGTGCGCCATCATCTGCCGGTACCGCGGCTCGAAGATGTGCAGCGGCATCGGCCCGCCCGGAAAAAGCACCACCGGCAACGGAAAGAGCGGAAGGCGGCGCATTGCCTAGCTTCTCCAGCCGCTGCGGAAGAAGCGCAGCCATCCACCGCGCTTCGGCGGGTCGGGCACGCGGGACGCGAGAGGCTCGGGCCGGGGCGGTGGTGCTGGCGGGAACACTCCTCCGCGTTCCCGCAGCGCGGCGGCGAGCGCGGTCGGTGTGTCGTCCAGCCAGAGGATGCACTCCTCCGGGTTCACGTCGATCCCCGCCTGCGCGGCGGGGACGAGCGCGCTCGGCACCCAGCGACCAGATAGCAGCGGTGCATGCTGCTCGCCGGTTCTTCGTCCTCGACGTACGCCACCCACGTGTCCCAGGGCGGCGTGTTGTGCACGTCGAAGAACCCGCCGCTCTCCACCTCGGCCGCGCCGTCCTCCAGGTCGAGATCGGGGAAGTACGCCGGCAACCTGCCGTCCGGCAGCCCGGAGACAGCGCCGCGGGGTCGCACGGAAGAGTTCCGGGTCCTCACCACGTCTCGGATCACATCGAAGCGGCCGTGGTGCAGGAGGCTCGGCGCGCATTCCATCGTCCACAGGCCGTGCTTCGGCTGCCCGGGATCCGCGCGCGCGGCGCACCAACGATGTGCGTCGTGGATCGCCTGGTCGAGCGGGGCCCATGAGTCGTGCACGTCCGGCTCCGAGCGCGCGGTCATCAGTCCCATAACCATCCGTCAGGAGCCGATTTCACGTTTGGTCATCCTGGCCATCGGCCGGGTGAGCCGGCGCAGGCCGGTGCCGTCTCTGCGCACGCTCCACAGCGTCCCGCCACGGTGGTGGGCACGGACGAAGACTATCCTCTGGCCATCGGGGGACCAGAGCGGCGTCCGTGGAGATCCATTCGTCCGCGTCTCCATGTTGGCGAACCAGCCCTCCCGGTCCGTGAAGAGCACACGCTCGCCCGAACCATCGATCCGGGCGATGCGCAACGTAGAGACGAACCCTTTGCCCTCCCCACGCGCGAAAGCGATCCACCGTCCATCCGGACTCCACGCGGGATCGTAGCCCTCCGCCACGGTGCGCTGTTCACCGGTGGCCAGATCCACCCGGACGATTTTGCCGTTCGGAGCCTCCGCCAGGATCGCTCGCGAATCCGGCGACCAGACGGGGCTTCTCAGTCCGGCCGTGCCGACGCGTCGCGTGGCACCGCCCCCGAGCGGCGTCAGGCTCAAACGTCCGTCACCATCCACGCAGCCGCGTGGCAGGATCTGCGGCGGCTCCCCGCCACCTGACCGCAGGAAGCACGACCGCTGCGCCACAACCCATCGGCCGTCGGACGAGACTGCCGCTTCATCCATCACCGCCGAACAGTCGCGCCATATGACCTTCGACTGCTGACGCGGGATGTCGGCCGCCACTATCTCGCCGCAGTCGTTTGAACTTCGCCCGATGGAGAATGCGGTCCTACCGTCCCCGCCCAACCGCATCCTGCCCCCGCCGGGGAAGGGGACGCCATCACACCACCGGGCGCCGGTGAACAGCGGCTTTGGGGCGGACCCCTCCGCCAGGGCGTAGACTCCCGATCCTCCGCAGGAGTAGTCTCGCCAGTCATAGCCGCCCTCCTCTTCATGGTGCACGAAGAGCAGCGAGCCATCCGCCGTCCAGCCCAGGGGCAGGACGGCCGGCCGGTATCCGCCCCCGGGTCCCTCGAGCAGCCGGAATACGATTGCCACCAGCGCGAGCAGGACGCCGGCGATCCCGTAGCGCACGGCCGCTCCGTTCAGTCCGTGGCGATGCGTCCGGGCTCTGGGGCGCGGGCGGCCGAGCCGGATGGGATGAGCGGCCACTGGTGCGGCTCCATGATGGGCGGTTCCGCATCCCCGCACTCCTGGCCGCGCTGCCACTTCACCGTGGGCACGCCGCCGGGGAAGGCGAAGCGCACGAGCTTGCCGCAGTCACCCATCCCGCGCGACTTCGAAAGCACCTCCAGCTCACGGGTGGCGCGGTCGAACTCGGTGAGGCCATTCACGTACGGGATGGAGTCTTCGGGGGAGCCGCCCTCGTCGTCTCCCGGAAGGCGCAGCGGGGCGGACGCGCGCCCCGGCCCCTGCACGAAAACGAGCTTCCCGGGCTGGTATGCGCCCGGATAGCACAGCACCTGGACGAGGTAGCGCCCCTCGCCGAGCGTATCCACCTCGATGCCGGCACCCATCTCGGCGGCCGCCGTCGCGCTGCGGCGCTCCTCGCAGTCTTCCCCCCAGCCGAGGAGCGCGCGCCACCCCGCCCGATCCTCCGGCCCGGGAAGCGCCGCGACCTCCGCCGCCGGGGTGGAGCTTTGCGCCGCCGTCGAGGAGCTCTGGGCAGCCTCCTCGCGCTCCGGCGCGTCAGCGGCGCAGGCGGAGAGTGCGGCCAGCGCCGCTGCCAGTACGAGTGCTCGCATGGTCCTGTGGGGAGGGGGGAAGCGGCACGATCGGGAGGCTGCGTTTGCGGTCCAGGTCAGCGTCACAGCCACAGATTTTCGACGACGAACCGCCAGCCGGGCACGGCTGGCTCCGCCTCCGCCGTCTCGCCGCGATGATAGATGACGGGCGTGTCCGGCTCGGTTGCCCGATATACCCGAATCACCTCGTCGCGCAGCACGTCCACGTCCCACACCACCTGCGTTCCGGCGGCGAAGTAGTCGGCGCGCTTCGCCATCATCTCGCGCTCGGCACGCAGACCGTAGTCACCCTGGCTGCGCACTTCCACGGCGAAGGCAGGAGGCCCCTGCATGAACCTCCCTTCCGTGGGAGCACCCGTGTACCAGGCTGCGTCTGGACTGAACGACTGCCGGTGCGGAAGGTTTACGACGAACACTGCGCCATCCGTGAGCGCGTACCCACCGCCACGGTTCACTTCGTGGTCGTCGAGGCTCCGGTAAATCCGCCCCGCGGCACGATTGGGCTTGAAACCCGTGCCCCCCATCAGTACGATCTGTCCATTGACGATCTCCGCCTTCTCGTCCAGTTCGTAGAGGTCTTCCACCGTCGCCTCGCGCGGAAGCTTCAGAATGTTCATGGGTTCTCCTCAGTCTGCGGCGATGCGCTCGGGTTCCTGCGCTTGCGCGGCCTTCTGCTGCAGGGCGCGCCAGACGCGGGGGGGCGAGAAGGGAAGGGAGTCCATGCGCACGCCCACGGCGTCGTAGATGGCGTTGGCGATGGCGGGGATGGTGGAGTGCAGCGGGCCCTCGCCCGCTTCCTTGGCGCCGTACGGGCCCTCGGGGTCGATCGACTCCACGATCAGCGCCGTCATCTCCGGCGTGTCCAGCGAGGTGGGGACCCGGTAGTCCAGCAGCGAGGGCGCGTTGTGCAGCCCCGCGCGACCGTGGTCCGCGTCCTTGAAGACGTGCTCTTCCATCAGCGCCTCGCCGAAGCCCATGTACGCCGAGCCCTCGATTTGCCCCTCGACGATGGTGGGGTTCAGCGCGCGCCCGCAGTCGTGCGCGATCCAGATCGACGTCACGTCCACGAAGCCGGTCTCGACGTCCACCTCCACCTCCGCCACGTGCGCGGTGAAGGAGTAGGCGGGCGATGCGCCGATGGTGCCGCCGCGGTACTCGCCGTGCACGTCGCGCGGAGTGTTGTAGGAGCCAACTGATCCCAGCGTGCCGTGCTTCGCCTCGGCCAGGTTGAAGGCCTCTACAATGGAGACGTTGCGCCCGGTGTCGCGCGCGTCCATCGCGCGGCCGCCGGCCAGGAGGACGCGCTTGGGGGAGACGCCCCACTCCTCGCCGACCGCCTCCTGCACCTGCGCCTTGAGCTTGCGGGCCGCGTCGATGCACGCGTTCCCCAGCATGAAGGTCACGCGCGACGAGTAGCTTCCCAGGTCCACCGGCGTGAAGTCCGTGTCCGACGGGAGGACGCGCACGTGGTCCAGCGGCACGCCCAGCTCCTCGCAGACGATGTAGGCCACCAGCGAGGTGGAGCCCTGCCCGATGTCCGACGCGCCGCTGAAGACGGCCACGCGCCCCGAGCGGTCCACCTGGAGCTGCACGGCGGACTGCGGCATCCGGTTGGGGTAGATGGGGTAGTTTGTGCCGCTGATGTAGCACGAGCCCGCCACCCCCAGCCCGCGCCCGAAGCCCAGCTTCCCGCGCCGCTCCCTCCACCCGCTCGCCGCCTCCACCGAGTCCAGGCACTCCATGAAGCCGTTGGAGGTCACCCGCAGCTCGTTCACGGTCCGCCGGAAGCTCCCCATGAAGTTGCGGCGGCGCAGCTCGATGGGGTCGATGCGCAGCCGCTCGGCCAGCTTGTCGAGCGTGACCTCGAAGGCGAAGCGCGGCTGCACGCTGCCGTGGCCGCGCTTGGGGCCGCACGCCGGCTTGTTGGTGAATACGCGCGTGCTGTCGAAGCGGTACGCCGGGATCTCGTACGGCGCGGCGAGCAGCTGGCCGCTGTAGTACGTCGTCACCAGCCCGAACGACGAGTACGCGCCGCCGTCCAGCAGCGTCTTCGCGTCCACCGCCTTGAGCTTGCCGTCGGCCGTGGCGCCCACTCGGTACTTCATGTGGAAGGGGTGACGGCCGCGGTGGGCCAGGAACACCTCTTCCCGCGTGTACAGGATCTTGACGGGGCGCCCCGTCTTCATCGCCAGCTTGGCGACGCAGAACTCCAGGTCGAACGGCTCGCTCTTCCCACCGAAGCCGCCGCCCACGGGGGGCTGCACCACGCGGACGCGCGCCGGGTCCAGCTCCAGCACCTTGGCCAGCTCGCGGTGCAGGTAGTGCGGCACCTGCGTGGACGACCACACCGTCAGCCGCCCGCCGGGCGCGCCGCCCTCTTCCCACTGCCCGATGGCGCAGTGCGGCTCGATGGGGGTGTGCGTCGTCCCCTCGAAGAAGTACTCGCCCTCGATCACCACGTCGCTCTCGGCGAGCCCGCGGTCCACCTCGCCGAAGTCGAGCTTGACGATCTTGGAGATGTTGCCGTTGTGGCCCGCCTTCTTGGCGTCGTGGATCTGCACGTCGCTGCGGCGCGCGGACTCGAACGGATCGAGGATCGCCTCCAGCACCTCGTACTCCACGCGGATGAGGCCCAGCGCGCGGTTGGCCGTGTCCTCGTCGACGGCCGCCACCGCCGCCACCGCGTCGCCGATGTAGCGCACCTTTTCGGTGGCGAGCGCCTGCTCGTCCGGCGTCCACACGATGATGCCGAAGGGGATCGGCATCTCGGCGCCCGTGACCACCGCGTGCACGCCGGGGAGCGCCAGCGCCCGCGACGCGTCGATGCTGACGATGCGGGCGTGCGGGTGCGGCGAGCGCAGGATCTTGCCGTGCAGCATCCCGGGGAACGCCAGGTCGTCCGTGTAGCGCGCGCGGCCGGTGGACTTCTCCAGCCCGTCCGTCTTGCGCTGGCGGCTGCCGATGACGTTCAGCGGCGCGGTCTCCTCCGCCTCGTCCACGTCGTCCACCGGCTCGCCGGCGTGCGAGGGGGCGTGGTCGATCACCGGGGTGCCGCGCTCGGCGACCTCGGGCTCGTCCAGCGGCACCCCGCCGCGGGCGCTCTCGAACTCCTGCGGATCTGTGCTCATGCGGCCTCCGTACCCCCCTCCCCCGGCCCCTCCCCCACAAGGGGGGCGGGGTGGGGGAGGGGAGAACTGCTCGTGAATGCCCGGCGGATTGCTTGCAGCGCGGCGGGCAGGTTGATCTCGACCAAATCGGCGGGCAGGCGGACGAAGCGGAGGTCAAGGGACTCCAGGAGCGCTTGCCGCTCGGCATCTCGCTCTCGCTGCGTCTCGTGCACGCCGCCATCCACTTCGACGATCAGGCGCTCGGTGGAGCAGTAGAAGTCGACGATGAACGGCCCGATCGGCTGCTGGCGCCGGAACTTGTGCCCGCCCAGCGCCTCACCCCGCAGGGCACGCCACAGGATCGCTTCGCTGGGAGTGGGCGCCTTTCGGAAGCCGCGCGCCACCTCGGTCATCCTCGCCTTCAGCGCCGGCGAAACGTCCCACCGGTTCCGGTCTTCCTTACGCACGCGAAGTGCTCCCCTCCCCCACGCCCTCCCCCCGGGTGGGGGAGGGGCCGGGGGTGGGGCGGACCATGCGCCCGGCCGCCATCTCCACCGCGTCCAGGATCTTGGTGTAGCCGGTGCACCGGCACAGGTTGCCGGAGAGCGCCTCGCGGATCTCGTCGCGCGTGGGGGCCGTGTTCTCTTCCAGGAGGGCGGCCGCGCTCATCAGGATTCCCGGGGTGCAGAAGCCGCACTGCGCGGCGCCGCACAGGTCGAAGGCGTCCTGCAGCGGGTGCGGCGTCCCCGGCGCCGTGCGGAAGCCGGCCAGCCCTTCCACCGTCCTCACTTCGTGGCCCACTCCCTCGTAGACGGGCGTGATGCACGAGAGCGTCGGCACGCCGTCCACCCACACGGTGCACGCGCCGCAGTCGCCCTTGTCGCACCCCTGCTTGCTGCCGGTGAGCCCCACGGCGTAGCGCAGCGCTTCCAGGAGCGTCCAGTGCGTGGGGACGGCCACCTCGTGGACGTCGCCGTTTACGCGAAGGGTGAGCAGGTCCTTCATGGGCGGGCGCGCGGGTGATGGGTGTGCGGGGCGGCCCCGCTCGAGTAACGCTAGACCGTAGAAGTAAGCGTGTCAACGGCTTGTACGCCATCCCCCGGAGCGCTCCGTCTCCAACCCCGCCGGATGGCGCTCCGAGCGGCGGTGACGCGCCTTTCGCGCCCTACAGAAAAGACGCTGGAGGGTCGATGGGCTGACGCGCATGGTCTGTACAACCTGGCCCGATCCGTGCTGAACCGCCTCCACACTCACGCTTGACGCCGAATCTAGCGGAGATGTTCCAGCCGTCCGCCCACGAATAGTTAGATGACAGCAAACCCGCACCTCTCCGCACGGGGAGGCATGATCGATGGCGCACCTCATCACGAGTCCGCCACGGAGCCGCCGCAGCCGGCCGGCGGCGACGAGGCGTTCGACCGCTTCGCGCGGCTGGCGGCGCGGCTCCTACGCGCGCCCGCGGGGATGGTGACGGTGATCGACGGATCGCGGCAGATCTTCAGGGGGTGCGCGGGCGATGGGCCGCACGCCGCCGCACGCGTTACACCGCTGTCGCACTCCTTCTGCCGATACGTGGT
>DASWNZ010000087.1:0-10567 GCA_036398975.1 Longimicrobium sp. | reverse complement strand
CTGGGCCGTATCTCAGTCCCAATGTGGCCGGTCGTCCTCTCAGACCAGCTACGCGTCGTCGGCTTGGTGAGCCGTTACCTCACCAACTACCTGATACGCCGCGGGCCCCTCGGAGCACCCCGCTTGAAAGCGGGTTTCCTCAAGCAGCCATGAAGCCGCCTGAGCACATGCGGTATTAGCCCGGGTTTCCCCGGGTTGTCCCCCGCGCCCCGGCAGGTCGCCCACGTGTTACGCACCCGTTCGCCACTGAACCAGAGCCGAAGCCCTGATCCCGTACGACTTGCATGTGTTAAGCGCGCCGCCAGCGTTCGTCCTGAGCCAGGATCAAACTCTCCATGAGTTCAAACAGCTCGAAAGAACAAACGACTGTATCGTTCGTTCGGTTTCTACTTCACGTTGTGTGCAATCCGTGCGATGCGTCGATGCGCATCTGCAGGCACCGCGGGAGACGTGACGCCCCCGGCTGATGTGCCACACGGCCGCTCCGCGTTCCTTACGCGCGGGCTGCACAAAGCACTCCCCAATACCCGATTTGTCAAAACTTCCGCGCGGCTCTTTTCACCGCGTCTTCCAGGGCAACCCGGCCAGTTTCACCCGGCCCGTCGCGCAGTCCTTCAATCTAAACGGGCGTTGCTGTTTAGTCAACCCCCGTTTTTACAACTTCCGCCGCACCCGATCCGCGGCGAACTCGTTGAAGCTACTCAGCTTATCGCGGATCGTCAAGGGGTGAAAACCAGCGTTTTCATTCTTCCCCCTCAACTGCGCCGCCTTTCGAGCGACAGCCCTCCAACGTATCCGCCTGAGCCGGAGTCGTCAACCCCTCGCGGGCAAGTCGTAGACAGCTCCGTTCTTGCGGGGCCACCAGTATAAAGGGGTGCCAGGGATCGGTCAAGGGGGCGGCACGGTACGGCGTGCGGGAGGGCGGCGGGCGTGCTATCCTGTCCGACTTCGCCGCCAAACCACCGGAGGGAGCCGATTTGAGCGAGATTGGGACGGACGCGCTGCCCATCGTGGTGATCGGGGCCGGCGCCGCGGGGACGATGGCCGCCATCTTCGCCGCGTCGACGGGGCGGAGCACGCTGTTGCTTGAGCGCACGCGTGACGGGGGGCGGAAGATCCTCATCAGCGGGGGCGGGCGATGCAACATCCTGCCGTCCAGGGTGGACCCGGCGCAGTACTTCACCTCGTCTTCGCGCAACACGCTGAAGAAGATGCTCCTCTCCTGGCCTCTGCCGGACCAGCGGCGCTTCTTCGAGGAGGAGGTGGGGCTGCGGCTGGAGCTGGAGGAGGAGACGGGGAAGCTCTTTCCATCGACCCACAAGGCGCGCGACGTCCGTGACGGGCTGCTGGAGCTGGCGGAGCGGCGCGGGGTGCGCATGCGCTTCGGGAGCTACGTGGTGGGGCTGCGGCCCGGCGGCGAGGGCGAGCCGTGGCGCGTCCTGCTGGAGGGCGGCGGGCAGATCGACGCGGCGCGGGTCATCATCGCCACCGGTGGCCTCTCGGTGCCGGCGACGGGGAGCGACGGGACCGGGCTGCGCGTGGTCAAGCAGCTCGGGCACACGCTGAACGACACTTTCGCGGCGCTCACTCCGCTCACCAGCGCGCTCACTCCGCACGCGCCGCTCGCCGGGATCTCGCTGACGGTGAGGCTGGAGGCGCCGGTGGGGAAAGGCCGCCTGACGGCGGAGGGCGGCTTCCTCTTTACCCACCGCGGCTACAGCGGGCCCACCGTGCTGGACGTGTCGCACGTGGCCGTGCAGTCGGCGGAGAGCGCGTCGCCGGCGCCGATCCTGGTGCAGTGGACGCAGTTCGACGCGGCGGCGTGGGAGCGGATGCTGATGGAGCGGTCGCAGGGGACGGTGGCCAACGTGGTGCGCCGCCACCTTCCGCATCGCCTGGCCGACGCACTGCTGGACGAGGCCGGGGTGGACGAGGCGCGCACCCTTCCGCAGCTGCGCCGCGACGAACGGCAGCGGCTGGTGGAGTCGCTCGCGCGTTATCCGCTCCCCTGGACGGGGCACGAGGGGTACAAGAAGGCGGAAGTCACCGGCGGCGGCGTGCCGCTAAGCGAGGTGGATCCCAGGACGCTGGAGAGCCGCGTGGTGCCCGGGCTGCACCTGTGCGGCGAGATCCTGGACTGCTTCGGGCCGATCGGCGGCTACAACTTCTTCTGGGCGTGGGCCACGGGGCGTGCGGCGGGGCTCGGCGCGGCGGGGGCGGCATGACAGACGAGCGCACGGCCGAGCTGCTGGCCGGCTACCCGGTGGTCGTGGACATCCCGGTCGCCTGGGGTGACATGGACTACTTCAGGCACGTCAACAACATCGTTTTTTTCAGGTACTTCGAGAGCGCGCGGATCGAGTACCTGGAGCGCATCGGCTTTCGCGAGCTGGCCGAGAATGATCCCGTGGGCCCGATCCTGGCCTCGACCGGCTGCCGCTTCCGCCGTCCGCTCACCTGGCCGGACACGGTCGCGGTGGGCGCGCGAGTGGTGGAGGTGGGCGAGGATCGCTTCTCGATGGCGTACCGCCTGGTGAGCCGCAAGTCGGGCGAGGTGGCGGCGGAGGGCGACGGCGTGCTGGTGTCGTTCGATTACGCCGCCCAGAAGAAGGTGCCGCTGCCGGAGCGCGTGCGGCGGGCGATCGAGCTGCTCGAAGAGCGTTGAATCTCACGCGGAGACGCAGCCTAGCGGCGGGTTCACGGCGGAACAGGCTTCACCTCGATCTCGCTCCGCGTAAAGCCGTAGTCGGACGAGAAGGCGAAGGGCACGTGGATGTAGGCGCGCACCCGGCACCCGTCGATGACGTACGGCTCGAAGCCGAGATCCTTCCACGTGTTCAGCAGCTCGCGGTCCAGCTGCCGGTTGCGGGTGTTCGGATGGACCTCGGCCACCGCGCCGCTCTCGTCCAGGAGAAGGAGGATGCTGACGTTTCCGTCCACCTTTGTGCCCCGGTCGAGGAAGTGGTGCAGCATCCGGTTCATCCGCTCCCTGTAGAGCTGCTCGTTCCTCAAGCGGGTGAAGTGCCCCGCGGGGAGGATGAAGACCTCCGTCCCCGCCGGGGCGAGGGCACCGCTGCGGGCCAGCTCCCGCACCTCGTCCGCAGTGCGGCCCGGCGGCACCATCACGGCGATGCGCTGCATCCCCCGCTCCGCGCAGGTGGGCACGGCGGCGAGTTGTGTGTCCTGCGCCCGCGCGCCGGTGGCGAGGAGCAGGGTCGCGGTGGCGAGGAGAATGGAGGGCGATCTCATTTTGTGGTGCGGCAACAGGGTTCAGTAGAGCGCGAGGAGGCGCGCGGGTCCGCCGGTGCCGCCCTCGTGCTTGGGCGCGCCGACGACGAGGGTGGCGCCGCACGGGGGAACGGTGCCCAGGCTGGCGACGCACTCCAGCCCGTACTTCCCCGCCCCGAGCAGCACCTGGTGGGCCTCGTAGGTGGTGGAGGCGCCGAAGTCCAGGCTGATGGTGTCGGTGCCGACTCCGGTGATGACGCGCTCGTGCACCAGCCACTCCGCGGCCTCGCGGCTCCATCCCGGATGGTGCATCACTCCCGCCGCGTCCGCGTTCAGGAAGCGCCCCGGCTGGCCCACGCGCGGCGCCCACCCCGAATCCATCACCACCACGGCGCCGTCCGGAATGCGCCCGTGCGCGCGCTCCCATTCCGCCAGGTCATTGACGGTCACGAGCGTGTCCTCGTCACGCGCGGCGCGCTCCGCTACGGACACCACCACCAGCGGCGCGAGGAAGCGCGACACCTCCAGCGCCTCCGCGGTCTGGCCGTTGGCCACGAAGTGCGACGGGGCGTCCAGGTGGGTGCCGGTGTGCTCGGCGAAGGTCAGCTCGTTGGCGGAAAAACCGTTCTTTTCCACGGCGAACATGTTCCGCATGCGGAACGGCTCGTAGAAGGGGAAGACGGGGAAGCGCGGGGAGAGGGTGTGGGTGAGGTCCGCCACGTGGCGGAAGGCGGGGCCGCCCTCGTGGGCGAAGCGGACCGCGGGTGCGAGCGTTTGCGCGTTGAGGCCGGCGCCGGCGAGCGCGGAGCGTACCACGTCCGGTGAGCACATCTGCGTAGTCGGTGGCAGGGGTGAGTGGGCCGCGCTCAGTGGGCGGCGGCGTGCACAAGATATTGGCTAAGGCCATCGGAAGAAACAACGACGGATCTCACGCGGAGACGCGGAGGCGCGGAGGGAACTGCAACTGCATGGCTCACACAGAGCCGCAGAGGCAACGGAGAGAAGAACCTGGAGAGCGCCTCGGCCAACTTCCGTACCTCTCCTCTGTGTCTCTGTGCCTCTGTTTGAGATTGCGGATTCTCCGCGCCTCCGCGTGAGCCGTGCTACTCGGGCGATGCCATACGCTGACCGGCCACCGAGATCAGCAGGAGGTAGATCCAGACGATGGGATGGCGCAGGTAGTGGTGCGCCATGCCGAACACCATGAGCGCGGCGAGGGCGGAGAAGTACGGAGGATCACGGAGCGCCTGGTACGCCACGTGGAGGAGGAGCGCGCACAGGAGGATCGCTCCCAGGAGCCCGGTGGCGCTTCCCCAATCGATGAGGATGTTGTGCGCTTCCGCGCGGAGCCCGCTCCACCGCCCGCTCAGGATGCGTGCGTGCCCGCCGGGGCCCAGCCCCACCACGGGAGAGGCCGCCGCCTCGTCGAGAGCCGTAGCCCAGAGGGCGTTCCGCTCGGCTCCGGGCTCCTGTTCGGCGCGGACCTGGGTCAGGCCCCGCGTCACGCGATCCACGACGCGCCCGTCCGCGATCACCAGCGCCAGGGCGATCAGCGGAGCAGCGATGAGAAGCGACCTGACGCGGCGGGATCCGCCGCGCACGGCGAGGATCCACGTGTGCACCGCGAGCACCGCCGCACCCGCGCCCCACGCCAGAACGAGTGCGTCGCTGCCGCCCGCCAGCCCCACGACGACGCTGCAGCACGCCAGCGCCGCGAGTCCGAGCCGCTCCCGCGCGCCGTGGTACCGCATGAAGCCGTGCAGGGCGACAAAGGGCGTCAGGATCAGCCCGAGGGTGAGCTGGTTCGGGTTCGTGCTCCATCCCAGGAAGCGTCCCAGGCGCCACAGCCTGATCGGGCCGAGATAGGGGGTGAAGGCGGCGTACAGCAGAAGGGGGAAGAGCACGACCATACATGTCACGATCGCGGTCCACCCGGCGCGCCGGATCTCGTCCGCGGCCCAGGGCTTTGCCGCCAGACACGCGACGATGGACGCCACCAGCACGTAGGCCAGGAAGTCGCGCCCCGCGCCGGGGGAGGCCAGGCCCAGACCCCACCCCGACAACCATCCGGCGAGCAGCAGGGGAAGCGAGCAGGTCCAAAAGAGCAGAAAGGGCCGGACGGCGGGCGCGATCGCCGCGGGCGGCTTCCTGACCGCCGCCACCGCGGACCACGCGCACCACGCCACCAGGAGCAGCTCTCCCGGACCCACGGGACCCCAGAAGCGGAGCTGGGTAGCCGGCACCAGCGCCACGCCCACCCCCAGCAGGGCGGCGGCGACGCGGCGCGCCTTCGCCTCCCGGGGGTCCACCTGTCCGGCATCCATGCGAGCGAGATCTATCGATTCGGGGATCTTCGATGGCCGCGTGCCGGCTCGGGCCGGGCGGGCGCGCGCTGAGTGTCTCGCCTCGGCGGCGTCTTGTCAAACGGTTGCAGGGGGCCACCCCGTCCTGTAGTCTTCCCGCGGCACCTTCGCCACGCCGCCGCGCCAGGCGCCTCGGGCTCACGATCGGGAGGACCGCAATCGCGCCGCACCGAGCATCCGCATCCCCCGGAAACATCCTGCACCTCGCGGCCGGGATGGGCCAGCCGTCCAGCGGGCAGGCGCGGGCGGTGTGGGACCTCGCGGCCGCGCAGGGGGGGCTCGGCTGCCGCGTGGACATCCTCACCACCAGCGGCTGGGTGGACGACCCGGTCGCCGACGCCGCCGTGCCGGTGCGCCCACACGTGCGGGTCTTTCCCGTCGCCGGACCGGCATCGTTCGCCTTCAGCCCCGCGGCGGAGCGGTGGGCGCGCTCGCCGGAGGCGGCCGCGTTCCCGGTGCTTCACCAGCACGGGATCTGGCAGGCGTTCTCGCGCGTGACCCTGCGCTGGCGCGAGCAGCTGCGCCGGCCGACCGTCGTAGCCCCGCACGGCAGCCTGGGGACGGCGGTGCTCGCCTATTCGCCCTGGAAGAAGGCGCTCGCCAGGCTGGCGTACGAGGGACGCAACCTCGCCGGGGCGTCGTGCCTTCACGCCACCGCCGCCGGGGAGCTGCGGGAGCTGCGGGAGCTCGGCTTCAGGAACCCGGTCGCGGTGCTGCCCAACGGCGTCTCCGAGTCGTGGCTCTCCAGCGTGGGCGACGCCGCGCGCTTCCGCTCCGCGCACGGGCTGCCTGCGGACGAGCGGATCCTTCTCTACATCTCGCGCATCCACCGCAAGAAGGGGCTGCTGACGCTGGTGGAGGCGTTCGCGCGCAACCGCCGCCCGCTGGACGGGTGGACGCTGGTGGTGGCGGGGCCCGGCTACGATCCGCCGTACCTGGCCGCCGTCGAGGCGATGATCGCCGAAGAGGGGCTCGCGTCGCGCGTCCGCCTCGTGGGCGAGCTGCGCGGCGCCGGCCGGCGGGACGCCTTCGCGGCGGCGGAGCTGATGGTCCTCCCTTCGGTGAACGAGAACTTCGGCCTGGTGGTGGCCGAGGCGCTCGGCGTGGGCGTGCCAGTCATCACCACGCGGGGAGTAGTCGCGTGGGAGTTGCTGGAGGCGGAGCGGATCGGGTGGTGGGTCCATCCCGATCTCGCTAGCTTGGAAGAGGCGCTGCTCTCCGCGGGCCGGCTGGGCCCCGCCGAGCTGGCGGCGATGGGCGGCCGCGGGCGCGCCCTGATCCTGCGCGACTACCGCTGGGGCCCCATCGCCCGCCGGACGCTGGAGCTGTACGCATGGCTGGCCGGCGACGCGGCCCGCCCGGACTTCGTGGCGACGGGATGACGGGGCGGGCTCGGCCGATATGACCATCACTCTGCTCGCACCGCTCGCCGCGCTGGCCGCCAGCTTCCTGCTGACGCGCCTCGTGCTCGGCTACGCGATCCGGCGGGCGATTCTGGACTTCCCCAACCACCGCAGCTCGCACGACGCCCCCACGCCCCGGGGCGGCGGGCTGGGGATCGCGCTGCCCGTGCTGGCGGGCACCGCCATCCTGGCCCTCGCCGGCTTCGTCCCCGCCCACGTCGCCGCCGCCGTCCTGGGCGGAACGCTGGTGGCGGCGGTCGGCTGGATGGACGACACCGGCCGGCTGAAGGGGCGGATGCTGGGTCCGCGCATGCTGGTGTACCTCGCCGCGGCGGTGTGGGGAACGGCGTGGGCCGGAGGCCTCGACGGGCTGTCGCTGGGTGCCTCGCGGCTGCACCTGGGGTGGGCGGGGGCGCTGATCGCGGTGGTCGGGTGCGTGTGGATGGTCTGCCTCTTCAACTTCATGGACGGCATCGACGGCATCTCGGGGACGGAGGCGACGGTCGCCGGGCTCTGGGGCGGCGTGCTCCTCTGGCTGTCCGGGAGCCAGGAGCTGGCCGTCCTCGCACTGATGGTGGGGGCCGCCGCCGCCGGGTTCCTGGTGTGGAACTGGGCGCCGGCGCGCATCTTCATGGGCGACGTGGGGAGCTGCCTCCTCGGCTTCTGCTTCGCCATCATCGCCCTCGCCTCGGAGCGCGCGGGCGCGGTGCCGCTGCTGGTGTGGATGATCCTGCTGGGCGTCTTCGTCTTCGACGCTACGGTGACGCTGCTGCGCCGCATCGTGCGCCGGGAGCGATGGTCCGAAGCGCACCGGAGCCACGCGTACCAGCGCGCCGTGCAGTCGGGCTGGACCCATCGCCAGGTGAGCGCGGGCGTGGTGGTGACCAACGTGGCGCTCGGCGTCCTGGCGACGGTGGGATGGCGGCGGCCGGCGCTCCTCCCGGTCTGCCTGCTGGCGGCGCTCGTCCTCCTGGCCGCCATCTACCTCTGGGTGGAGCGCAGGGCGCCCATGGCGCGGGTCCAGTGACGCGCGTCCTGGTGGTGGGCGGCACCGGCATGCTGGGCCACAAGCTGGTGCAGCTGCTGGGCGCCGACCCCGCGCTGGATCTGCACGCCACGGTGCGGCGCGTCCCGCCCCCCGAGTTCGCAGGCCGCATGACGTACCACCCCGGCATCGACGTGGCGTACGGCTCCACTCGCGTGCGCGAGCTGCTTGAGGCGCTGCGGCCGGACGTGGTGGTGAACGCGGTGGGCGCCATCAAACAAAAGGACCTGCACTCCGCCGTAGACGAGACTTTCTACCTCAACGGCGCCTTTCCGCACCTGCTGGCGCTCCACAACCCGGGTGGGCGCCTGATCCACGTCTCCACCGACTGCGTGTTCCGCGGCGACCGCGGAGCGTACACGGAGGCCGAGCGCCCGGACGCGGAGGACCTGTACGGCCGGTCCAAGGCGATGGGCGAGGTGGACTACGGCCGCCACCTGACGCTGCGCACCTCCATCATCGGGCCGGAGATCTCCGGCCAGCTGGGGCTCCTCGGCTGGTTCCTGTCGCAGCCGCGCGGCTCCACGCTGCGGGGGTTCTCCCGCGCCATCTACAGCGGCGTCCCCACCGTCGTCCTCGCCCGCACCATCCACCGCCTGATCCGCGACGACGCTCCGCTCTCCGGCATCTATCACGTGGCGAGCGAACCCATCGACAAGCACACGCTGCTCCAGCGCCTCAACAAGGCTCTGGAGCTGGGCCACACCATCCTGCCCGACGACTCCCTCCGCATCGACCGCTCCCTCAACGACCGGCGGTTCCGCGAGGCCACGGGCACCCCGCGCCCTGGCTGGGACGAGCTGGTCGCGGAGCTCGTCGAGGATCTCCGCACGCTGCCGTACGCGTATCCGTGACGGGCGGGCCCCCTCCCCCGCTCGTTCCTCGCGGCCCCTCCCCCAAAACTACCTGGGGGAGGGGCGTTCGCATGGGGGCCCGGGCGGCGGGGCCCTCACCCCCCCGGCCCCCCTCTCCCAAACTGCTGCGAGAGGGGGGAGATCGCGGGCTTCCGTGCGCGGCGTCAGGCCGGTCCCACCGCCACCTCCACCAATCGCGTGATTCCGTAGGGGCGCGATTTATCGCGCCCGTGCCCGCCCCCGCACCGCCCCCCGCTCACCGCCCTCCACATGCGACCCGCGCGTGCCTCCCGCCGTCTTCCGCGCACCACCCCTTGGTAGGGGCGGACCTGCGTGTCCGCCCACCCTCGCCCGCACCGGGATGTCTGCCTCTACACCGGAACCCGTAGGGGCCGCCCCGCGTGGCTGCCCGTGCCCGCCGCCGCGCCGCGCCCACGCACCGCGCACCGAACCCCGCCGCGCCTACCCTTCGTGCACCGGCAACCGCACGGTAAACGTCGTCCCCGCTCCCGGCTCGCTCTGCACCTCGATGTCGCTGCCCATCAGCTCCACCAGGCGTCGCGCGACACTCAGCCCCAGGCCGGTGCCGCCGGCGCGGCGGACGAGGGGGTGCTCCACCTGCCAGAACGGCTCCCAGATGCGCTCCATGTGCTCCTGGGCAATCCCGATCCCCGTGTCGGTGATGGCGATGGCCAGCATCGAGTGCTCGCGGCGCGCCTCCACCCGCACCTCGCCGGACTCGGTGAACTTCACGGCATTGGAGAAGAGCGTCTGCAGGAGCCGCCGCAGACGGGCGGGATCGGTGAGCGCCATGCACAGCTCCTCCCCCTCCTGAACCAGCAGCGTCAGCCCCTTGGCGCGCGCGGCGGGCTGCGCCTCGGCGGCGGCGTAGCGCAGGGCGGCGAAAACGTCCACGGGCTGGAGGTGGGGAGCCTCCGGGCCGCTCTCCAGGCGGGTGTAGGAGAGCAGCTCGTCGATCAGCTGCAGGAGCTGGCGCGACGCGGCCTGGATGCGCTCCACGTGACGGCTCTGCACGTCGCTCATCGCCCCCGCGTCGCCGTCGTGCAGCAGGTCGGCGAAGCCGGTGATGGCGTTGAGCGGCGTCTTGAGCTCGTGCGAGACGACGGCCAGGAAGTCGGTCTTGGCGCGCGACGCGGCCTCCGCCTCGGTGCGGGCGACGCGCTCGCGCAGCAGGAGGGCCTCGCGCTCGGCCTCGGCGCGCTTCCGCTCCGTGATGTCCTCGGCGATGCAGTAGACGCCGATCAGCTCCCCCTCCACGCGGATGGGCACGAAGGTGAGCCGCACCCGCACGCGCCGTCCCACACGGTGGATCAGCGAGGTCTCGCCGTACCCCGGCTCCCCCGCCGCGGCGCGGGCGAAAAGGTCGTGCACCATGTCGCGATCCTCCCCCGACACCAGCGGCCAGAAGGAGAGCGCCACGAGGTCGTCCTCGGGGTACCCGGCCAGCTCCGCGGCGGCCGGGTTGGCGGTGCGCAGGGTGCCGTCCAAGTCGAACGAGCAGATGGCGTTGGGGTTGTTCTCGAAGAGGCTCCGGTAGCGCTGGCGGCTCTCCTCATAGCGGCGGGCGACCTCGCGGCGCTCGGTGAGGTCGCGGGTGATCTGGCCGTAGCCCACCACCTGGTCGTCGGCGTCGCGGATGGCGGTGATCACCAC
>DASWNZ010000086.1:0-4388 GCA_036398975.1 Longimicrobium sp. | reverse complement strand
CTCGTCATCTCGCGGCCCCTCCCCCAATAACTGCCTGGGGCAGGGGCGTTTTCGCGTGCACCGGTGCCGGTTGCATGGGGCGGCGCCGGGGCGGGCACGGGCAGCCACGTGGGGCGGCCCCTACGGATTCCGGTGCGCGTCGCGGGCGGCGGTCCCGGGGCGGGCGCGGGCGCGATGAATCGCGCCCCTACGGGTGCCCACCGCTGTTCAACGCACTCACGCACTCACGCACTTCCGTTCACTCCGGCGGCCCCGGCAGCGGCGCCCGCACGGCGGTGACGACGACCTGGCGGACGCCGTGGCCCTCAACCTCGGTGACTTCGAAGCGGACGCCGTCGTACTCCACGGCGTCGCCGACGAGGGGAGGGCGCTCCAGCTCGGCGAGGACGAGGCCGCTGACGGTGTCCACTTCCTCGTGCTCCAGGACGACGCCCAGGAAGTCGCCCACCTCGTCCAGCCGCACCGTGCCCTCGGCCACCACGCGGCCCTCTTCGTCGCGAAAGACCTCGGGGCGGGTGTGCAGCCCTTCCTCGATCTCGCCCACCACCTCTTCGAACAGGTCCTCGATGGTCACGATGCCCGCGGTGCCGCCGTGCTCGTCCATGACGACGGCGAGCTGCGTGCGCGCGGTGCGCATCGCGTGGAGGACGGTGTCGATGTCGGCGGTCTCAGGGACGTAGGGGACGGGGCGGGCGTCGTTGGCGTGCACGGCGCGCCCCTGGCGGAGGCGGTGGAAGAGATCCTTTATATGCACCATCCCGACGATGTTGTCCAGACTTTCGTCATAGATGGGGTAGCGCGTGTGCGGCGTGCTCCTCACGATGCGGGTCACCTGCTCGAAGCTGGCGCCCACCGGAAGGCCCGTGATCCTCACCCGCGGCACCATCACCTCGCCCGCGGTGAGGTCGCCCAGCTCCAGGAGCTCCTGCACCACGTTGGCGGTGTCGCGGCGCAGCATCCCCCCCGCCTCGCTCTCGCGGATGATGTACTGCAGCTCCTCCGGCGTCCTCACCTGCTCCGGCTGCAGCTCCGCGCGGTTGACCCCGAAGCGGCGCAGCAGCGCGTTGCCCAGGAACGACAGGAAGATGATGAGGAGGAGGGTGATCCGCTGCACAAGCAGGAGCACCGGCGTCACCCAGAGCACCGTGCGCTCGGCGCGCTGCAGAGCGATCGACTTAGGGATCATCTCCCCCAGCACGATGTGCAGGTAGGTTAGGATGATGACGGCCAGCACGCTCGCCAGCGTGTGCGCGGGAAGCCAGCGCCAGTCCCCCGCCCCGGCCGAGTGCAGCATGCGGGCGAACCACTCCGCCAGCTTGTGCTCGCCGTACATGCCCAGCCCCAGCGACGCCACCGTGATGCCGAGCTGCGCGGTGGCGATGAAGCGGTCGCGGCGGCGGTTGTCGCGCATGATGGCGAGCACCGTGCGCGCCACGCGGTCGCCGGCGGCGGCGCGGCGCTCGATGGCCACGCGCGGCACCCCCACGATGGCGAACTCCGCCGCCACGAAGAGCCCGTTGGCCAGCACCAGCGCCAGCACGATGACGACGGTCAGCAGCTCACCCATCGGCGTCCTCGCCGTGCGGCTTCAGCGGGACGAGCGGGGTGGCGACCACCCAGGTGACGGCGTGGTGCTCCACCGCCTCCACCTCCAGCGCCACTCCGTCGATCGTCACCTGCGCCCCCGGGTCCGGCACGCGCCCCAGCTCCTCCGTCACCCGCCCGCCCAGCGTGTCCGACTCGCCTTCCAGCAGCACGCCGATCCAGGGCTCCACCTCGTCCAGCCGCAGGTAGCCGGGAAGGCGCACGCGGCCGTCGGAGAGCACCTCGGGGCCGGGGTCCTCGCCCTTGAACTCGTCCGCGATCCCGCCCATCACCTCGGTGAGCACGTCGTCCAGCGTCACCAGCCCGCTCACGCCGCCGAACTCGTCCAGCACCAGCGCCTGGTGGCTGCGCCCCTCGCGCATGCGGGCCAGCAGCGCCTCGGCCGTCACGTTCTCGGGCACGGAGAGGATGGGGCGCACCAGCGGCGCCAGCGAGGCGAGCGGCGTGGGGTCCAGCCGCCGCACGAATAGGTCGCGCGTGTGCAGCAGCCCAACGAAGTGGTCGATGTCGCCGCGGTAGACGGGGAGGCGGGTGTAGGGGGAGGCGCCCATGATCTCCATCGCCTCCTCCACCGGCGTGTCCAGGTCCACCGCCGCGATCTCCTGCCGCGGGACCATCAGGTGCCTCGCGGGGCGGATGCCGAGCTGAAGCGCTCTGCGGAGACGCCGGTGCTCGTCCGGCTCCAGCAGCCCGCCGTCGCGGCTCTCGGCGATCAGCAGGTCGATCTCCTCCGGCGAGTGGATGTGGCCGTGACCCACCGCCTCCAGCCCCACCCGGCGCAGCACGAAGGCGGCGCTGGCGTTTAGGATGTTGAGGAAGAAGGAGAAGGCGCGCAGCGACCACGTCATCGGCAGCACGGTGAAGCGCGCCACCTCGGTGGGCCGGGCCAGGGCGAGGTACTTGGGCACCAGCTCGCTCAGCACCATCTGCGCGGAGGTCAGCACCGCCAGCACCGCGATGGTGGCGGCCGACACCGAGCCGGCCCTCCCGAACCATCCCCACCTCTCGAAGACGGGCGCCAGCCGCACCGCGATGGTGGCCTGCGCGAAGGCGCCCACCAGGAGGCTAGTGAGGGTGATCCCCATCTGGCTGGCCGAGATGTACCGGTCCAGCTTCACCGGGTCTTCCAGGATGGGAAGCAGGCGCATGGAGAGGGCGTCGCCGTCCTCGGCGCTCTGCCGGATGCGGCCCTTGCGCACCGAGACCGCCGCGAACTCCGCGGCAACGTAGAAGGCGGTGAGTACGACGAGGATGCAGATGACGAAGAAAGGCCCCAGCATCGCTCCTCAGCGGGGAGAGCGGGGTCGCAACCCGCGGGACGCGGCCTCAGACGTTCGCAAGTGAAGCGGGGGCTGGGGGAGGCGGGCGCGCACAGGCGCATCCGCACGCTACGGGGTGGGCGCGCCGCACGCAAGACGTGTGGCGCGCCCAGGCATCCGCACCCCTGCACGCACGGAACATTCCGCGCGCCTTGCGGAGGCCCGGCTTCCGGGGCCACTTTTGTCGCCATCCCATGCACAGGGTGCGGCATCGTGCCGTACCACGCCCCCAGGAGACGCGAGTGACCGACCCGGTAACCGAGCTGAGCGACCGGCTCCGCGACCGCATCCTCAACGCCCTTCACCTGGGCCTCCTCCACCCCGGAGACCGCCTCCCCAGCATCCGTGCGCTGTGGCGCGAGATGGGGGTGGACCACCGTGTGGTGGCGCAGGCCTACCGCACCCTGGAAGACGAGGGGCTGGTGGAGGTCCGCGGCCGCTCCGGCGTGTACCTGGCGCCGCAGGACCAGCTGGGCGGCGAGCTGCTGGCGGAGACGGCGCGGTGGATGGCCGGGGTGCTGGTGGAGGCGTGGAAGCGCCGCATGACGGTGCACGAGGTCCCCGAGCTGATCCGCCGCTGCACCACCACCACGCGCATCCAGTGCGCGGTGGTGGAGAGCAACGAGGACCAGATGACCGCCTACTGCCACGAGCTCGCCAACGACTTCGGGCTGGAGCCGGTGCCGGTGCGGATCTCGCCCGTCCCCCTTCCCCGCCCCGACCGCTCGGTGGAGTTCCACGCGGTGGAGGACGCGCTGCGCGCGGTGCACATGGTGGTCACCACCAGCTATCACTCGCGCCTGGTGCGCAAGGCCGCCGAGAACGTGGGGATCCCCGCCGTCACCCTGACGGTGAACTCCGAGGTGGTGGACACCATGCAGCGCCGCCTGCGCGAGAGCGGGGTGACCATCGTGGCCGTGGAGGCCGAGTTCGGCAACCGCATGCGCGCCATGTACACCGACCTCATCGAGCGCCCCGATCAGCTCCGCGTCGTCCTGGCCGACGACCCGGAAGCGGTGGCCGCCCTGGACCCGCGCGAGCCGGTGATGCTGACCCGCGCCGCCCGCGCCCGCCTCGGCGAGGTGCGCCTCCCCCTCCTCGTCCCGCACTCCCCCACCCTCTCCCCGCAGACCGCGCGCGAGCTGCTGGGACTGCTGATCCGGCTGAACGTGGAGGCCTCGGGCACCGGCGCGCGGGGGATCGAGGGGTCGGCGGATAACTGAAGGGCCCCTCACCCCCGCTCGTTCCTCGCTGCCCCCTCTCCCGATAACAGGAGAGGGCTCCGCCCTCTGTTATCGTGAGAGGGGGCTTGGGTGCGGTTCGGCGGCGCCTGGGTCCGCAGAGGGCCCCCTCCCCCTGGCCCCCTCCCCCGCCTGCGGGGGCGCAGGGCGGGTGAGGGGGAGAACTACGCGCGCCTACCACGGCATCCGTGGTAGGGGCGCGATTCATCGCGCCCACCTTCCG
>DASWNZ010000085.1:0-4644 GCA_036398975.1 Longimicrobium sp. | reverse complement strand
TCCGTCCAGAAGACCGCGTCGTACGTCGGGACGAGGTCCGCATGGTCCGTCCCCGACCAGATCTCCACCTGGGTGGTGGGCGGCCGCTGGGGGTTGATGTCGAAGGTGTCGAGCTCGAGGAGGGCGCCCGCGGGGGGCAGGCCCGTGGTCGGGTCCGCCGGCAGGAGCTCGAACGGCCCGTCCCCGGCGCTGGCCGGGGCCACGTAGAGGGGTTCTCCGTCGGCGCCGCGGTAGCCCGAGGCGGCGTCGGCGAGCCAGCGCAGCTGGAACGCGTTCAGGGTCAGCATCTTCCATCTCCCGGTTCCGGTTCGTCCTGGTCACCCGGCGGGACCTCTCCCGCCGGGTGACCAGGACGATACGGCGCAGGGCTCAACCCACTTTCCCATCGCTCTCAACCGGCGGCCGCCTGCCGGAAAGAACGGGTGCATCGCAGATTCCGTTGGAGGGTCGCATGGTCAGTCCAACCTGCACCTGACTCGAAAGAACAAGAAAATGTCATCCTGAGTCGTCCACCGGCTGCGCCGACCCGCGGGGCATGAAAGCACGCAACGCGCTGGACGTCATCCTGAGAGGCTATTGAGAAACCGGGAAACCTACGCCCAAACGGTGTCATCCTGAGGCCCGAACACGCCTGGGCTCGCCCCCGCACAGGTGACGGCCGGGCCGAAGGATCTAACTGAGGACACGCGAGAGCTGCTGCGGAAGCCACGCGAATGCCGAAGTCGAGACGGTCGCGATCCTCGATTGTTTCGTCGCTGCCGCGCCCAGGCCACGTGGCGGCCTCGGGTAGATCCTTGGGGCCTGCGGACCCCCGTGTTCGCAGGCCTCGCCGTGTCAGGCCCTCAGCTCGACTTTGTCCATTTTTTGCATACTCTGTTCACCTGCACGGTGCCCCCACACCCATGCTGGGGAGCAGTGTGTCTATGCACGACGACGAGTTGGATCAGCTGTTCGCCGAGTTTGCTCCTCTTTTCACCCGACCCACCTTCGCCAACGCGCTCCGGCTGCTGAAGGGGGCAATCCTGTCAGTGGGCTCGCGCACCGTGACTGCCGCCCTGCGCGCCGTTGGGCTCCAGGATGATCCTCACTTCCTCAACTACCATCGCGTGCTGTCACGCGCGCGTTGGAATGCACGCAAGGCATCGCGGATCCTCCTGCGTACGCTGGTGCGGGCCTTCGCCGCCACCGGCCAACCGCTCATCTTCGTGCTCGACGACTTTATCGAGCGCCGCTGGGGGGCCAAGATCAAGCCCCGCGGCATCTACCGCGATCCGGTACGCTCCAGCCGCAGCTTCTTCGTGAAGACGAGCGGGCTGCGCTGGGTCGCGCTCATGTTCCTGCCACACATCCCATGGGCCCAGCGCGTGTGGGCTCTGCCGTTTCTCACCGTACTCGCTCCTTCCGAGCGCTACGCTGCCAGCGCCGGGCGCCGTTACAAGACGGTCGTCGACTGGGCGCGGCAGATGATCCTTCAGCTCGCGCGCTGGCTTCCCGACCGCCGCCTGATCGTGCTGATGGACGTCAACTACACCAGCCAGAAGCTGTTCGGCGCGATCTGCAGCCGGGTGACCGTCGTGGCCCAGATGCGCCTCGACAGCAGGCTCCATGCTCCCCCACCCCCACGCCAGCCCGGCCAGCGTGGCGGGCGCCGCAAGGTCGGCGAGCGCCTGCCCAGCCTCAAGGATCGGCTGACGGACCCGCTCACCGAATGGATCTCCGTTCGCCTCGACGGCTGGTACGGCCAACGCGAGATCGACCTCCAGATCGCGACCGGGACCGCGCTCTGGTACTACCCCGGCAACCCCGCCATCCCGATCCGCTGGGTCCTGGTACGCGATCCCTCCGGGAAGTGCGAAGCGCGCGCCTACCTGTCCACCGATCCGGAGATGGATGCCCTCGAGATCATCCGCCTCTACGTCCGGCGCTGGTGCGTGGAGGTCACCTTCGAGGAGAGCCGGCGCCATCTCGGTATCGAAACCCAGCGGCAGTGGTCCGACCTCGCCATCGCACGTACCACCCCCTGCCTCCTGGGTACGTTCTCGATCATCACCCTGCTCGCCGACCGCCTCGAAAAGCGCCAGCTCATCCAGGCCCGTCGTGCCGCCTGGTACCCAAAGCCCCTTCCGACCTTCAGTGACGCCATCGCCGCCGTGCGCTGTCATCTCTGGGTATCCGGAAATCTCTTGCAGTCGCAGTCAACGGCCGACCACGAAAGAATTCCAGCACCTCTGTTGCGACGCATCGTCGATACGCTCGCCTATGCCGCATGAGATGGCTAAAGTCGAGCTCAGGATGACACCGGTGAGGCCGGGTTTCTCAACACCCTCTGAGCGCGGCCATGCTGCACTTGGCGTCTGCGGAATGACTTTCAGGCCGAAGGATCCATAACCAACTCATCTCCGGATCTGGTCTCCAACGATGCCGGCCGGCCACTGCTCCGGCGGCGGACGGCACCGTCACCCGTCGGCCACCTCGCTGAGCTCGATCGGCCTGAGCCTGACCACCGCGGCCGCTTCGCTGGCCCCGTACCAGAGGTGGAGCCGGCCTGCGTCGGCGCGCGCATGCGGCAGGGTCATCTCGCCGCCGGCCCCGGTCGGCCACGGGGCGGCGAGGTATTCCGCCGTGCAATCCTGGATGCCGCCGAGCACCGCGTGCCCGACGCATTCCGCGAGCTCGGGGAGGGTGCGGCCGTCTTCCTCCTCCAGGATGCACACCGCGTCCGAGCCGCCGAGGAGCACGCCATCCGCGTGGAGATCCAGCCGGCTGCCCACCGCATGGATGGTGACCGGGGGCGGAAGAACCTCCCCGAATCGCTCCACGAATGCCAGCGCGAGCCTGTTGGACGAAGGGTTCATCTGAGGACCTGGAGATTCGAGCATGGGATGGATGGTCTCAGTTCCGCGGGCGGCGCACCAGGTAGTCCACCAGCACCGCGCCCGCCGTCCCGCCCACGATGCCGCCGGCGTAGGAACCCACCGCGTCGTCGTCCCTGGGCGCGAACAGGACCGGGAGCGCGCCGAGCGCGGCGCCGCCGAGCGTCGCGAAGACGCTTCCCTTGCTGTCACGCGTCTTCCCGCCCACGTGCGCGCCCGTCGCGGCACCGATCGTCAGCCCCGCGTACGCGAGCAGGTACTCGGAGTCGTCGGGCCCGATGAGGCACTCCGCCGCCTCGTCCTGGCAGTTGAGCAACCCCAGCCCGCTGCCGTACCCGAGCACTACCCCGGCCACCCCCATGAGCGACGCCAGCGGCGCAGAGTAGTAGAGGCGCGGCCGCGACAGGGCCAGCGTATCCACCCGCGCGGCGGTCGGAACGGCGGCCGCGGCGAGCCGGAGCGTCGCGGGCGCGGAGAGCCGCGCCGCGTCCGGCGCGGCCATACGCACGGGACCGGACCCCGTCTGCGCGCGGGCCGGCGCGGCGAGCGTCAGCGCGGCGAGGACCGCGAAGGCGGACCGGGAGAGGGTGAGGCGAATCATCGTTCGCTCGTCAGGGGGATCGGGGATCGGAATCGGCGGATGGGCGACGGAGCGCGACTCGCTCGCCGCGTCATGCCCTGGGGCGGATGGCGGCGCCGGCGAGCGCCATCCCGGCGAAGACGGCGAGCAGGCCCACGGCCACGCTCCCGGCGGCGTAGAGGGAAGCCCGGCCCCAGTGGCCGTCCTGCATCAGCTTCACCGTCTCGAAGCTGAAGGTGCTGAAGGTGGTGAACGCGCCGCAGAGCCCGACGGCGACGAACGCACGGAGCTCCGGCGTCACCGGCAGCGTATCGAACGCCCGCATCGCGAACCCCAGCACCAGCGACCCGGCCACGTTGATCAGGAAGGTGTGCCAGGGAAAGCCGGTCCGCGCCCAGGCGGGGACCCACTGCCCGAGCCCGTAGCGCGCGAGGGTGCCGATCACGCCGCCGGCGGCGAGGTAGACGTAGAGCAAGAGGCCGCGTGCGCGCAGGGCGAAGCGTGAGGACGAACGATGCGCAGGAGGATCGTGCGGAGGGGCGCCTGGCGCAAGCAACTCCGCCGGCGCGGTTACAACCATCGGGACGGGTACGGCATCACAACCTCAGGCGGGCGCGCAGGGGTGCGCCCGCGTGTCGCAGCGAATGGGGAGAGATGCCATGCGGAGAACGACCGTCTGTCTGATCGCGCTGATGGTGCTGGGAGCGGCGAGCGCCGAGGCGCAGCAGTGCCGGCGATACGTGGGTGGCAGGGTGATGGTCTGCGACCGCGACCGGGACCGTGACCGCGATCGCGACCGCGAGCACCGCCGCCGTGGGTGGGACCGCGGCCCGGCGGAGTTCGGCGTGCGTGGCGGGTACGACTTCGAGGACGACCAGGGATCGGCCGGCGCGCAGCTCCGCCTGCCGCTGGTGCGGCAGCTCGCGCTCGCGCCGAGCTTCGACGTGTTCCTGGGCGACCCGGGCGCCACCTGGCAGTTCAACGCCGACGCCATCGTCAAGCCGTACGCGCTCGGCGGCGTGTACCTGGGCGGCGGCGCGGCCGTGCTGCGGCGCGAGTTCGACATCCTCGACGGCGAGGAGACCAGGGTGGGGTGGAACCTGCTCGCCGGCATCGACGCCGGCCGCATCGGGGGCTCCTCGCTCCGCCCCTTCGCCGAGGGCCGCTGGACCGGCGTGGACGACTTCACCG
>DASWNZ010000084.1:0-8087 GCA_036398975.1 Longimicrobium sp. | reverse complement strand
GGCTGACCACCCAGGCAAGTGAGGCGGCGGCCGACCTGCGCGCGCACGCCGACCAGGCCGCGGCCGTTGTGGCCGGCGAGGCGGCGCCGCTCGCTGCGCACCTGGGCCAGACCGCCGCCGCCGCCGACGCCGGCGTCGCCGGAGCCGCCGGCCAGACCGCCGGCGCGCTGCACGCGCAGGGGAGTGCCGCCGGCGGGGAGATCGCCGCGGCCCGGGGCACCGCCGCGCAGGCGCTGCGAACGCGCGCCGGCGAGCACCGCGCCCAGGCGGCGGAGGCCGGCGCCGGCGCCGTGGACGCGCTGCGCGAGCAGGGCCAGGCGACCGCCGAGGCCAGCCGCGACATGCAGACCCAGGCCGCGGCGCAGCTGGCCGCGGTCCAGCTGGACGAGGCGGAGGCCGCGGGGGCAGGCGGCGAGATTCGCGTGCGAGTGGGTGAGATGCACGGCGAGGCGGCGACGCTGGCCCGCGGCGCCGGGGGCGAGTTGAGCGAGGCGCTCTCCGGCGCCAGCGAGGAGAGCGCGGCAGCTCTCTCTATCGGCACCGAAGCCGTGTCCGTGCGGCTGCGCGAGGGGGCGGACGGATTCGCCGCCGGGGCGGGCGAGGCGGGTGAAGCCGCGGTCCAGGGGATGGGGCGGATGACCGCCGTGGCCTCCGCCGCGGGCGACCAAGTGGTGGCCGACACCGGGCTCACGCTCGACGCCGCCACCTCGACCGCCGCCACCGGCTTCGGAGAGGCGGCGGGCGCGCTGGAGCAGGGGATGGCAGAGCGCGTCGCCGAAGCCGACGCCGGCGCCAGCGAGGCCGTCAGCGACACGCGTGCCCGCATCTCCGAAGGGGAACGGCGGGTGGACGAGCACCTCGAGGCCAACGAGGCCGAGCGCGGCCCCGCGGTGCAGCGCGACGTGCTCTCCGACATCGGCGACTGGTTCGTCGAGCAGCTGGCGGACCTCTGGAACATGCTGAAGAGCCCTTCCTTTTGGATCGGGCTCATCGTCACCATCGTGCTCTTCCCGGCGCTGGGGCCCGGGGCCCTGCTCGTGGGCGGCGCGGTGGGCGGCGCCGTCGCGGGTATCGAGGAGAACGTGCGGGCCGGGCGCGACTGGTACGCACCCGAGGCCATCCTTCGCAACGCAGCCATCGGCGTGCTGGCGGGCACGGCCATGGCGCTCGGCGTGGTCGGCATCGCGGCGCTGGGCCTGGGGGGCGCCGCCGCTATCCTCGCCGTAATGGCGCTCTCGGCGGCGATCGGGATCGTGACCAACGTCGCCACCGGGCAGTGCTGGCACCGCGGGCTGCTCGCCAACCTGTTCCTGGCCTGGCTCTTTGCCCGCTTCGGCGGCCCGCGCACCCGCCCCGGGGGGACGCCCGAGCCCGTGCCGGGCCGCACCAACACCGGCGTACCCGGGCTTGACGTGGCCATCGACCCGGCCAATCCTCCGCCGGGCGGCTGGAAGTTCCAGGACGTGGTCACCACCAGCGGCGGCAAGACCACGGTGGAGACCTCGGTAACCGCGCCCGACGGAACCACCGGGAGCATGGGCCGCTCCTTCGACTCGAAGACGGGCCAGTTCAACATGGACTTCGCCTTCCTGGACGACATCCCGTCGGCCCAGCGGTGGGTGCAGACCTCGCCCGAGATGGTCGCGGGGCGCGGCACCCCGCTGGAGACGTACATGACCATGCGCCAGATGCGCATCCTGGAGCGGCAGGCGGGAGCAGATTTCACCGGCCCTCGCGTGGTGCACATGAGCACCATCGTCAACACCCGCACCATCCTCGAGATCGCCGCGCAGGAAGCGAAGCTGGCGCGCCGGATGAGCACGGCCGAGTTGAACGCCTTCGTCCTGGAGACGCACTCGGTGCAGTATGCGCAGAACTCAATCGTCCAGAGGGGCGGGCGCATCGAGAGCGCCACGGTGGTGGGCGGCAGCCGCGTACCGGCAAGCACCCAGGCCACAGCCGCCGAGCTGAGCACCGCAAAGGTAAGCCCGACGCAGAAGGTGCTGACCGGTTTCCACATCGACCTGAACGTGGTGCCGGCCGATGCGCCGCCGACCACGCTCGGTCCGGGTCCGACCCCCGTTCCCGTTCCGCCCGGCAGCGACGGCGGCACCGACTAGAACCATGAGAGCATCGTGCACGCGATCGAATCCATCGTCATCGTTCCCGGCGGCGCCCGGGTCACCGAGGTGTCGGAGGGCGGCGCCGTGGCCGTTCCGCTGCGAAGCGCCCGGCGCTACGACGCGCTGGCGGAGGCGCTGGGCCGGCGGCTGGGCGTCCCTGCCGCGGTGGCCCAGGGCGCCGCGCCCGAGCCCGGAGGCGGCATGCTCGTGCTCTGCCGCCCGGACGTGCTGGACCGCCTGGAGGAGGCGAGCCCGGCCGCGTTCTCGTGGGTGGTGGCGCTGGACCTGAACCGCGCCGAAGTGCTGGAGAAGACGGAGGTGCAGGAGCTGGCGGCGGCGGTCGAGGTACGCGACTACCTGGATTGGCTGACGTCGGCCGCGCGCCCCGCCGCCATCTTCGGCCGGACGGCGCTCGCGGCGCGCATTGGCGCCCGGGTCGACCCCAACCCGCTGCAGTCGGGCACGCGCTACGCCCGCCTGATACGCGCGGAGGGCGACCTTCCCGGGCTGCTGGGCGACTACCTGGCCGCGTACGCGGAGGCTTTCCTCGCGCGCGCATGGGGGACGCGAGGAGACCCGCCGCCTCCGTGACGGAGATCGAGATAGGACCGTCCGGTTCAGCCCGTTGCGCATCGCCGTACCGCGAGCCGCACATCCACTGGGGAGCCTGATGTCCGCAGTCCAGAGAGGCCCTGGCTTGACCGCAGCGTACTCACCGCACCCCGACGCCGTCCGGTGAGCGAGGCGCTGCACGTCCGGCGTCCGCACGCGCGGGCGGAGGGGGCACACGCCCCCTCCGCGCCGACGCGCGCACCTGCCGCAGTGGTGCCGAGCCCCGCATCCCCGGCCTCTTCCGGCTGGGCGGCGGCCCCGGGTCCGCCCGCGCTCCTGCTGGGCGGCGTGCAGCGCAAGCCGGTGATCGGCCAGCCGGGTGACGCATACGAGATCGAGGCCGACGCCGTTGCGGACCGCGTGGCCGGCGGGCTGTCGGCACCTGGCGCCGCCGTGTCGCTGCTGGGTCCGGCCGGCCCCTCCGGTCCTCCGCAGATGAAGAAAAAGGAGGACCTGCCCGTCCACCAGATGATGGAGGTGGAGGAGCACCCTACCGCGCCCGCGCCCAATGCCGTCCAGGCCGCCCCCGCCGACCTCCCTGACGACGACAAGGGCGCCATCCAGCTCAAGGAGGAAGACGAAGACATCGCGCCGATCCAGCTCAAGGAGGAAGACGAAGAGGCCCCAGCCGTCCAGCTCAAGGAGGAGGACGAGGAGCCCGCACCCGTGCAGCGGCTGGCGCCCGGGGGTGCGGCGGCCACGCCCGCGATGCAGAGCACCGCCGCCACCGCCATCTCCTCCCCCGGCACCGGCTCCGCGCTCCCCGCCCCCACGCGCGGCACGCTGGAGACGCGGATGGGCGTGGACCTGGGCGGCGTGCGCGTGCACGACGGCCCCGGCGCTCACCAGGCGGCCGCCGGGCTGAACGCCCGCGCCTTCACCCACGGGCGCCACATCTGGCTGGGCCGCGGCGAGAGCGCGGGCGACGTGCGTCTGATGGCGCACGAGGTCACCCACGTGCTGCAGCAGGACGGCGCCGTACGCCGCAAGCCGGCGGACAAGCCGAAGAAGGGCCCCGCCGCCGGCGCGCCCGCATCACCCCCGGCAACGCCGAAATCCGCGCCTCCCTCCCCATCGGCCGCACCGGCGTCGAGCGCACCCGCACCCGCTTCGCCCGCGTCCGCGCCTGCCGCGCCCGGGCCTGCCGCAGCCGCGCCCGCGGCGGCTCCGGCTGCGGCGGGTGCAGCCCCGGCGTCCGCTCCGGCGGGCGCTGCCCCCGCCGCGGCTGGCGGTGCACCGGCCGGAGCCGAGGCCGCGGCTGGTGGACCCGGCGGCGGCGGCCCGGAGCTCCTGATGCCGGAGCCGCCGTCCGAGCTCTCGCCCGAGGAGCAGGCGCGCCTGGAGGCGGTGGACCAGCGGGCCGGCGCCGCGGTGGAGGTCACCACCGACCTGCCCCCCGCCGAAGAGGAGGTGGGCGACGCCCGGGCCGCCGTGGAGGAGCCCGCCGAAGAGACGCAGGCCCGGGCCGGGGACCAGCTGGTCGCCGCCCTGGGCGAGCGGCCCGCGCCCAGCCCCGAGATCGAGGAGCTCTGCGACCGCATCTACCAGGTCATCCGCGACAAGCGGCCGCCCGACGAGGACTCGCTGGTCGAGGCCAATCCCGAGGAGATGGCGCAGCAGGCCGGCGGCGAGATGAACGCCTCCGTGGAGGCCGACACCCAGAACGTGCAGGGCCAGTACGACCAGCTCCAGGAGCAGCCCGAGGGCGCGCCCGCGCAGGAGCCCGTGCCGCTGGACGGACCGCCCGCCAGCGAGGCGCCGCCCGACCTGGCCGCCGACGCCGCGGCTCCCGACGGCGTGGCCCCCGAGGCGGTGTCGCTGGACGCGGACGTGGCCGCCTCCGGGCAGCAGATGTCCGAAGCCGGGATGGACACCGAGCCCGCGCAGCTGGTGGAGAACGGCCCCATCGCCGAGGCGCGCGCGGCGCAGGGCGAGCTGACGGAGACGGCCGCGCGCGACCCGCAGGAGGTGCTGGCCGAGCAGCAGGCCACGCTCGCCGGCGCCCAGGCCGACATGGCCGCGCTGCAGGCCACCGCGCTCCAGGCGCTGCGGGGGAGCCGCGAGAGCACCACCAGCGCCGGCGCCGCCCAGCAGGGCGAGATAGTGGGCTCCGAGGAGCAGATGCGCACCCAGGCCGCCGCGCAGGCGCAGCGCATCTTCGACGACGCGCAGACGCGGGTCAGCAGCCTGCTGGACCCCCTGCCGGCCACCGCCATGGCCCGGTGGGAAGCCGGGGTGCAGGTGCTCTCCACCGAGTTCGACCAGCACCTGGCGCGCGTCAAGAAGTGGGTGGACGAGCGCCACGAGAGCACCGCGCTGGCCGTCGTCGACTACTTCACCGGGCTGCCGGACTGGGTCACCGAGGAGTACAACGCCGCCGAGAAGGCCTTCGGCGACGGCGTCTGCGACCTGATCCGCGAGATCTCCCGCGACGTCAACGGCGTCATCGCCGCGTGCGAGGCGATCGTGGACGACTCGCGCACGCAGATCGCCGCCGTCTTCGAGTCGCTCCCCGCCGAGCTGCAGGGGTGGGCGGCCGAGCAGCAGGCGCAGTTCGGCGAGCGGCTGAACGGGCTGCAGGAGCGCGCGCAGCAGACCCGCTCCGACTTCACCCGCGACCTCACCCGCCGCGCCAGTCAGGCGGTGCAGGACGTCCGCGCCAAGATCCACGAGCTGCGCGAGGCGGCCAAGGGGCTCATCGGCCGCATCGCCGACGCCGTCAACGCGTTCCTCGAAGACCCGGCCCGCTTCATCATCGACGGGCTGCTCAGCGTGCTGGGCATCTCGCCCGCCTCGTTCTGGGCGGTTGTGGACAGGATCGGCGCCGCGATCGACTCGATCGCCGACGACCCGATGAACTTCGTCAACAACCTGATGAGCGCGCTGGGCCAGGGCTTCACGCAGTTCTTCGACAACATCGGCACGCACCTGCTGCAGGGGCTGATGGAGTGGCTCTTCTCAGGCCTGGGCTCGGTGGGGGTGCAGATCCCCGCCGACACCTCGCTCAAGAGCATCATCACCTTCTTCCTGCAGCTGATGGGGCTCACCTGGCCCAACATCAGGCAGATCCTGGCCCGGCACATCGGCGAGGAGAACGTCGCGCTCATCGAGAAGGCGTGGGAGCTGGTCTCAAGCCTCATCCAGATGGGGCCCGAGGGGCTGTTCGAGCTGATCAAGGAGCAGCTGGACCCGGCCAACCTGCTGCAGATGGTGCTCGACGCGGCGGTGGAGTACCTGGTCCAGGCGCTCATCCAGGCCGTCACTCCGCGCATCCTGCTGCTGTTCAACCCGGCGGGGGCCATCCTGCAGGCCATCGAGGCGATCTTCCGGGTGCTCAAGTGGATCTTCGAGAACGCCGCGCGGATCTTCACCCTCGTGGAGACGGTGGTCAACGGCGTCACCGACCTCATCGCCGGCAACATCGGCGGGATGGCCAACGCGGTGGAGGGGGCGCTGGCGCGGCTGATCCCGCCGGTGATCGACTTCCTGGCCGGCTACCTGGGCCTCGGCGGGCTCCCGGAGGCCATCGCAGACGTCATCAAGGGCTTCCAGACCCAGGTGCTCGCCATCGTCGACCGCATCATCGGCTTCCTGGCCGAGAAGGCGAAGGGGCTGCTGAAGGTACTGGGGCTGGGGGAGGACGCCGACGACGAGGTGAAGGAGGACGATCCCGAAAAGGCCGACAAGGTCCGCGCCGGCTTGGGCGCCATCGACACGGAAGAGGCAAAGGTCGTCGAGAACGGCAAGATCTCGCACGTGGAGGCGGTGCAGGTAGCCGCGAAAGTCAGGGCCGACCACCCGGTATTCAAGGTTCTCGAGGTCGTGGACGGCGGCGACAAGTGGAAGTACCACTGGGAGGCCAGCCCGGGAGACGAAAAGGAGACGAAGGCGAAGAAGGAGGAGGGAGAGGGGCAAGGCGAAATACCCGACGGCGCGGTGGAGCTCCCGCTGAGCATGATGGGCGAGGGGCATACGTTGACCGGCACCACGCGCGGTGGCACGCTCGAGATCACCATGGCCTCGCGCGTGACGATTATCAGCCGCGGGCTGCGGCTGTCGATCGCCGAGCTCCAGGCGATGCCCGACTTCAAGGGCCGGAAGAAGATCATCGACCGCCTCGAGCGCGCGCAGTACTTCTCGGATCGGGACGAGATCATGATGCAGTGGAACATGCTGGACAAGGATCAGGGAAAGGAGCTTCCGCAGGGGGTCAACACCGGGCCGAAGTTCCTCGAGTACCAGCTCAGCAAGGTGATCTCGACGATCGAGGACTTAGCCGTTGGCGCCCGCCCCATCAAGGCACTCACCGAGATGTTCCGGCAGCTCAACCGGAACAACGGGCCTTACGCCCACCTGGTGGACCCGCACGACGTGGCGCCGTTCAGGCCCTTTTCCGACCACCAGCGCAATGTCCTCCTCGCCGAGAACATCTCCCTCCATGGGCAGGGGGTGATCATCTCCGACCAATCCGGGATCGTGCTAGACGACACGCTTCCAAAGACAAACCCGCGGAAGCCGAATATCGACCACATGTTCCCGCAGTCGCTGGGCGGCAGCAACAGTTATTCGAACGCGATGGTGATCGCGCGCGACGAGAACTCGGCCAAGCGCGCTCAGATCACGCTCAAGCCGGGGTTCGGAACGCCGGCCGCGGCCACCACGCCCGCCCCCACGGTGGTCATCCGCCGGCCGAAGGCGAAGACGCCGTGAGCGGGGCGCTGCGCGTCCGGCGCCAGCGTGTCGCTGCTCGGCCCGGCCGGCCCCTCCGGTCCTCCGCACCACGCGCGCTGTCCACGCTGCTGCGAGCACTCTACACGGGCGGACGCAGGCTGGGGTGGGAAGTACAGGCTGTGCACGAAGAGACCATCACTCCCGAGAACATGGACATCTCCACCTATCGCCTCCCCTTCCCCGAAGACTGGAGGAACATGCACACCCTCTGGCTCGACGCGGCCCTCGCCCGCCGCTTCATCATCCCCGATGACGCGGAATTGGCGCCCGGCGAGTTCCACATCCGCACCTCACTCGGCCGAGAGCGGGCGGTGGACGAGGCGGCGGTGCTCGCGTACGAGGTGACGAAGAAGGAGGCGCAGGCGTGGGCAACGGAGCAGCTGGGCGGCGTGCTGGGCGAGGTGCGCGGCAAGGCCGTGGGCTTCGTGGAGCGCATGCGCGAGCGCACCGCCGCCATGCGCGAGGAGAACCGCAGGACGTGGGAGCAGGGCGTCGCGGAGATGCCGGACGACGTGCGCGAGGCGGCGGAGCGCGCCCGCGCTGGGCTCAAGGAGCTTGGCCAGGCGCTCCAGCGCGCCGCCCGCGAGCACGGCGCGCGGGCGGCACGGCCCGAGACGCACG
>DASWNZ010000083.1:0-11025 GCA_036398975.1 Longimicrobium sp. | reverse complement strand
CGAGCAGAACGCCATTGACGGCCTCGTCCAGCGCGTGATAGCCGCCAGCACCGCGCGATAGCACCGAAACGAGAGAGGGCGCGGAGATTGGTCTCCGCGCCCTGCTCTTCTTCGATCGGCTCCGCCTTTGACTCTGAAACGGCCAACCAGCATGGCGGGTCAGCGCTCCGGTCGGTACTCGGGCCCGGTCTCGCCAACCGCGGCTACGCTCTCGATCAGGGGGAAAGGGCGCTCCAGGAGGCGCTGGTACTCAGCGTCAAACTTGAACGGGTCGAGCTCCGTTCCCGCCAGATCGCAAGCCACGTAGAACGGTTCGTCGTGGTAGATCATCTCCTCGGCCATCGACACGCCGGTTTGGGCGAGCCGCTCACGAAGCGATGCTACGAGCAGCCCGGCCTCCTCGAGTGCGATTCCGTGGAACTGGATCAAGCAATCCCGAGTGACATCCCAGTATGCCTCGGCTTCATCGCGCGGGATCATGGGCCGTACCCATGCTGGCGTTCGCGCACGGCAAACGGCTCCGGCTCCGCAGGGAAGGCGGCCGCCATCAGCACCGCGTATTCCTCTGACACCTGCAACAACGGCAGTTCGCTGTCGGCGATTCGAGACGCTACGTCAAAAGGCTCGGCGTGAAAGACCATCCCCTTCCGCATACCGCCAGGAGCGCTGACTAGGTACGAACGGAACTCTGCCACCTGCTGGCTCGCCAGCGACGCCGGGTACTCGTGGAACCTTACCAGGCACTCCTCAACCACACTCCAGAAGGCCTCTGCCTGCTGTGCTGTTATCATACGAAGCTCCACTTGATTGCGTTCAGCACCGCCTCCGCCGCGGGCGTGTGGAAGCTGATCTGGTCCGTCTCTGGCACACACGTTCGCTGGCGTAACATCGCGGTCACCGGCCCCACGACCACATCATACCTCAAGCCGGCAGAGGCACGCCTACCATGGTGAAGTGCACCGCCCCGGCAGTGGATCACGAAGCTCCAGAAGTCGTGCGCCGCGCTATCTCCGCGAACGAAAGACAACGCCGAAAGCGCGGCGAGCGATTCCCTCTCCAGCTCGGCTGTGACCACCGCGGCTAACCGGCGGTACCGTTTCGAGGCGAGCTGAGACCCCCATTCCACGGCGGCATCCAGATCGGACGTCGTATAGAACCCCGGCCCGAAATCTGTGCCTGACCTCCCTCGCGTGACATCTACGCCCCGACTTACGATCGACCGCGCATCGGCCTGCAATGTTCCATGGTACAGCCTGAGCGGCTGATTGGTCCAGCGAGGCGGTGATAGGAGCACGGGCCGTTATCGACGTAGAGGCAGACAGAACGCGCGCGGTGGCTCATTACAGCCAGCGCTTCCGACGCGATGCGGACGGCGCGAATTGCATACCATTTTCCTCGGTTTTTCCACGAGCGTCTCGAAACGAGCTTCGCCGCTCATTTACGCGTATCGGTGTAGCCGGCCATCTGGCGTGTGGCCGCCATAGATCGTGGGGGAGACGAGCCGGTAGGGGCAAAAAAGAAAAAGCGGAGACACCGAAAAAAGCTCCCGGTGTCTCCGCTTGCCTGCGTGAGGCCTATCGAGCGAGGAGCGCCTTCAAGCTCTCCAGCGCCGCGCCCCACGCCGCCTTCAGCGCCGCCGCCTCTTCCTCGGACGCGATGCCGCGGTGGTCGACGCTGACGCTGCTCTTGGCGTCGCCCTTGGACTCGAAGCGGACGTCGATGGGCATGTCGGTCCAGCGGGCGCGGAGCGATTTGCCGGGGGTGGTGCCACGGATGGTGACGGGGTGGTCGCCCAACCAGCGGCGGCGTGTGTCGTCGTCGGTCCAGGCGGCGAAGAGGGTATCGAGGGGGACAGCGATCGTCTTGCTGGCGTAGGCGCGGTAGCCGTCGGCGGGACGCCCCGCCTTCGCGACGCGCTCCGCGGCGGGGTGGGACTGGTGCGCGACGGCAGCCAGCAGCAGGTCGCGGACGGCCGGGTTCTCCAGCACGGCGGGCGAGGCGACCTTGACGTGCCGCCCCATCTTCCCGGTGCCCTCCAGCAGCCCCGCGGGGTCGGGGAGATCGGCGCCGACGAGCTGCAGGTTGATGCGCGAGCTGTGCGGGATCACCGCCACCACCATGTCGCCCATGCGCGGGCCGGTGCCGAAGATGATGTTCTTCCACCCCGGATGCACCTTGACCACGGCGTCCGGGAGCACTGAGCGCACGAGGTCGCAGGCGCGCAGGGCGAGATCGCGCACCTCGGGCGAGTACCCCTCCAGCAGCTCGTCGATCGTCATCAGAGCGGGATGTTGCCGTGTTTGCGCGGCGGGTTGCTGTCGCGCTTGTTCTGCAGCATGTCGAAGGCGCTGATCACCCGCGCACGCGTCTCGCGCGGGTCGATCACGTCGTCCACGTAGCCGCGGGCGGCGGCGGCGAAGGGGTTGGCGAAGCGCTCGGCGTACTCCTGCTGCCGCGCGTCCGCGGCGGCGGCCGGGTCATCGGCGGTGCCGATCTCGCGGCGGTACAGGATCTCCACGGCGCCCTTGGCACCCATCACCGCGATCTCGGCGGTGGGCCAGGCGTAGTTGATGTCGCCACGGATGTGCTTGGAGCTCATCACGTCGTACGCGCCGCCGTACGCCTTGCGGGTGATGATGGTGACCTTGGGGACGGTCGCCTCGCAGAAGGCGTAGAGGAGCTTGGCGCCGTGGCGGATGATGCCGCCGTGCTCCTGCGTAACGCCCGGGAGGAAGCCCGGGACGTCCTCGAAGGTCAGGATGGGGATGTTGAAGCAGTCGCAGAAGCGGACGAAGCGCGCCGCCTTCACCGACGCGTCGATGTCCAGCACTCCCGCCAGCACCGCCGGCTGGTTGGCCACGATGCCGATGGAATGGCCGCCCGCGTGCGCGAAGCCGCACAGGATGTTCCCCGCGTAGTCCGCGTGCACCTCGTAGAACTCGCCGTCGTCCACCACGCGGCGGATGACGTCGTGCATATCGTACGGCTTGTTCGGGTTCTCCGGCACCACGTCCAGCAGCTCCTCGTCGGCCCGGTCGAACGGGTCGTCGGTGGCCCTGCGCGGCGCGTCGTCCTGGTTGTTCTGTGGGATGAACTCGAAGAGGTGGCGGATCTTGTGGAGGCACTCCACCTCGCTCTTGACGGCGAAGTGGGCCACCCCGCTCTTCGCCGCGTGCGTCGCGGCGCCGCCCAGCTCCTCCATCGTCACGTCCTCGTGCGTCACCGTCTTCACCACGTTGGGCCCGGTGACGAACATGTAGCTCGACCCCTGCACCATGTAGATGAAGTCGGTGATGGCGGGCGAGTACACCGCCCCGCCGGCGCACGGCCCCAGGATCGCCGAGATTTGCGGGACGACGCCGGAGGCCAGCGTGTTGCGCAGGAAGATGTCCGCGTAGCCGCCCAGCGACACGACGCCCTCCTGGATGCGCGCGCCGCCGGAGTCGTTGAGCCCCACCACCGGCGCTCCGTTCTTGAGCGCCAGGTCCATGATCTTGACGATCTTCTCCGCGTGCGCCTCGCTGAGCGACCCGCCGAACACGGTGAAGTCCTGCGAGAAGACGTAGACCAGGCGCCCGTGGATGGTGCCGTAGCCGGTCACCACGCCGTCGCCCAGGTACTTCTCGTTCTCCAGCCCGAAGTCGGTGGCGCGGTGGACGACGAAGCGGTCCAGCTCCACGAACGAGCCCTCGTCCAGGAGCACGTCCAGCCGCTCGCGCGCGGTGAGCTTGCCGCGCTCGTGCTGCGCCTGGATACGCTTGGCGCCGCCGCCCATCTCCGCCTGCCGGCGGAGCTCCTCCAGCTTCTCAAGCTTTTCCCGCATCGACATCGCGCGCCGCCCGTGCTGTGCGTGTGAGGTATCCCCGCAATTCGGCGGGGAATCTACCACGCCGGTGCCGGGCTCGCACGGGTCACAAGGAATGCCTCACGCGGAGGCGCGGAGACGCAGAGGGAGAACAACAACGAACCGCCTCACACAGAGGACACAGAAGGAAGTGAAAGCCACAGAGAAAACCCTTTTGTGGTTCTCTCTGTGGCTCTGTGTCTCTGTGTGAGGCCCCCTGTTTACGCGGGCCCGATGCGCCTCAGATCGGCTCCCACATCCCGCCGGGGCACTCCACCGCCTGCCACTTTTCCGCGCCCGCGCCGCCGCTGTCCAGCACAGTCACGTACACGTCCACCCAGGTGCCGTGGACGGTCTGCGGGCACTGGATCGAACCGTAACTGTCGTACCCCGAGGCGTTGATCCAGGTGTACTCGTAGCCACCGCCCGTGCCGCCGGACGCGCCGGCGCTGCAGTCCACCATCCCGCCGCCGATGTACTGGCAGGAGAGATACGCAGTCGGAGCGCCGGTCTGCGGGAAGGCGGGGCGAGGCGAGTAGCCCGTGAGCGTCGAGTTGACCACGCGGTTGTTGGGTGCGCCCGTGCCGGCACCGGTCACCACGTTCACGGCCCCCGAGTTCAGGATCGCCGCCGACACCATGGCGGGCGAGGCCGTGGGGTTGCCCTGCAGGTACAGCGCGGCGACCCCCGCCACGTGCGGCGAGGCCATGGAGGTGCCGTTGAGCGTCATCGTCGCCGTGGTGCTGGTGTGCCACGCCGACGCCACGCTCGAGCCGGGCGCGTACAGGTCCACGCAGCGCCCGTAGTTGGAGAAGAACGACCGCTCGTCGCCCGGCGCGGAAGAGGCGACCGTGAGCGCCCCCGCCACCCGAGCGGGCGAGTACAGGCACGCGTCGCCGCGGTCGTTGCCCGCCGCGACGGCGTAGGCCACGCCCGCGTTGATCGAGTTGGCGACCGCGTTGTCGATCGCCGTGCTGGCGCCGCCGCCCAGCGACATGTTCGCCACCGCCGGCTTCACGTGGTACTGCGTGACCCAGTCCACGCCCGCCACGACGCCGCTGGTGGTGCCCGCGCCGTTGCAGCCCAGCACGCGCACGGAGATCACGCTGGCACCCTTCGCCACGCCGTAGGTGCTCCCCGCGGCGGTGCCGGCGACGTGCGTGCCGTGGCCGTTGCAATCCGATGCGTTGCCTCCGAGCGCGTCGTACCCCGCGGACGCGCGGCCGCCGAACTGGGCGTGGTCGAAGCGGATGCCGGTGTCCAGCACGTAGATGCGCACGCCGCTGCCGGTGGCCGTGTAGTTGTAGTTGCCGTCCACCGTCTGGTCGATGCGGTCCAGCCCCCACGGCGCGCCGTACTGCGTGGTGGTCGCCTTCACGATCCCGTCCTCTTCCACGAACTTCACCTGCGGATTGCGCCGCAGCGCCTCCACCGCCGCGGGACGCAGGGTGGCCGCGAAGCCGCGGAGCGCGTGGGTGTACGTGTGGTGCAGCGTGCCGCCGTGCGCCGCCACCAGCCGCGCGGCCAGCCCGGGCGCGTCCCGCGTGTCGTCGCGGAACACGACGATGTACCGGTCGCTCACCCGCTGCGACGGCGCAGCCGCGTGCAGCGGCGCGGGAGCCTCGATGCCCTTCGCGGGGAGGGGCGTGGTGGTGGGCGCGTCGGCGCACCCCGCCGCGACGGCGCCCGCCGCCAGCAGGGCCGGGAGGGGACCAAACACCGAGTATCGCATGCCTCACATCCTTTCTGAAGGTGTTGAAAGGGTGGTCAGGATGACCGGGTATTCAGACTATAAGTGGCGTTTTCAGACAGTGCAAGTGGGGGGTCGACATCCTCATGCGGCTGAGGGTTCGCTATGGGAACACTGGTGAACCACGCCCAATCCCGCTCTCCACGCGAGTACGCTCGCCGGCGTAAAACAGGCGGTGCGACCTACCGAGGCTCAGCTCGCCGGCGCGAACGGGGTGCGGAGCGTCTCGCTCCGCACCCCCCTGCTCGTCACCTCGTGGCGAACGGACGCCCCGTCAGCAGGACCGCGATATCGAGAAGTACGCCGAATTGCCGTTGCTGTCCGTCACGGTCCCGTAGGAGCTCATGTACCCACTGGAATAGTAGGGGTACGAGCCATTCTTGTTGCACGTGACGTACGCCTTGCTGACTCCGCCCTGGTCGTAGTATTCCCCGCCGTACGCCCAGGTGAAGCTGTACCCGGTGCCGCTGCCGCCACTGGCCGTGACGGTGCAGCTGTACGTGTTATTGTAGTAGGAGTAGAGGTCGCAGCCGACGACCGTGGCGGTCAGCGGGCCGCCCCCCGGCGGCGGCGTCGGCTGGTTGCCGGGCACCAGCGAGTTGAGAAGCCGGTTGGGCGAGCCGGTGCCGATGTTCGTCAGCTTGTTGGTGTACGCCGCGTTGATGATGGCCGAGTTCACCGTGGCAGGCGCCGCCGTGGGGTTGCCCTCCAGGTAGAGCGCGGCCACGCCGGCCACGTGCGGCGACGCCATCGAGGTGCCGCTGATGGTGTTGGTGGCCGTGCTGCTGGTGTGCCAAGCCGAGGTGATGTCGGTGCCCGGCGCAAAGAGGTCCAGGCAGCTCCCGTAGTTGGAGGTGGACGCCCGCGCGTCGGACGAGGTGGAGTTGCCCACCGTGAGCGCCGCCGCCACGCGCGCCGGCGAGTAGTAGCAGGCGTCGTAGCTGTCGTTGCCCGCAGCCACCGCGTACGTCACGCCCGCCGCGATCGAGTTGTTCACCGCGTCGTCGACCGCCGTGTAGGCGCCTCCGCCCAGCGACATGTTGGCGACCGCCGGCTTCACGTGATTCAGCGTCACCCAGTCCACTCCGGCGATCACGGCGCTCCAGCTGCCGTACCCGCTGCAGTCGAGCACGCGCACGCCCACCAGGGTCACGCCCTTGGCCACGCCGTAGGTGCTGCCGCCCGCGGTGCCGGCCACGTGCGTTCCGTGCCCGTTGCAGTCCTGCCCGGTGCCGCCGTACGCATCGTACCCGGCCGAGGCGCGCCCGCCGAACTCCACGTGGTCGGTGCGGATCCCCGTGTCGATGACGTAGACGCGCACGCCCGCGCCGGTCGCCGTGTAGTTGTAGGTTCCGTTCAGCGGCAGGTTCGGCTGGTCGATGCGGTCCAGCCCCCAGGGCGCGTTGGTCTGCGTGGTGTTGATGGAGGCGATCCCGTCTTCCTGCACGTACCTCACCTGCGGATTCCGCCGCAGCGCCTCGACGGCCGCGGCGGGGAGGGTGGCCGCGAAGCCGGTCAGAGCACGGGAATAAGTGTAGTGCAGCTCGCCGCCGTGCGCGGCCACAACCTGCCGCGCCGCCCCGGCCGCGTCCGACCCGGGGTGGAACACCACGATGTACCGCCCGCGAATCCCCGCACCGGGCGCCGCCGCGAACACCGGCGCCATTCGGGATTCTGCTCCCACCCCGGGCGCGTCCGGCGCTACCGGCGTGTCGGAGCACGCGGACGCTCCGGCGGCGGCGATCAGGGCGGAAAACACTGCGAATGCTCTCGCTTTCACGATGCTCTCTCCTCTTGAAGGGTGAAGGAAAGTCGCGCGCGCTGGCGCAATTCGATCTTAAATTTTAAAGGTCGGCAATTACAAGAGCATCGGTGCGCACTTTCGCGAGCCCGCCCGCCGTTCTCTTCTTGCTCCCTCCGCGTCGCGGGCCTGGACCCGCTTTCGTCCGCCGTCAGGAACTCCGCCTGAAGGTGATCGGGAGCTCCACGCTGGCGCGCACCGGCGCGCCGTTCACCTGGGCGGGGTGGAAGCGCATGGCTCGCACGACGTTGATCGCGGGGGCGTTGAACAGCGCATCACTGCTCCGCATGACTACGATGGACGAGGTGCGGCCGTCCCTCTCGACAACGAATCGGAGGTGGACGGTGCCCTCGAAGCCTGCGTCGCGCTGCACGCCTCCGTAGTTCTGCTCCAGCGCCCGTGCTACGGCGGTGTTGTTGGACAGCCTCGGCTTCACCGTCACCTGTTCGACGTCGTACACGCGGGCGGTGTCGGCCACGGCCCCAGAGGTCGCGGCAGCGGGGCTCGGCCTCCCGCCTCCGCCCCCCGACGCGCACGCGGGGAGCATCAGGACGCAGCAGACGACCAACAGGCGCGAGGCAACGGTCTTCATCATTTCACCGGTTGGAAGGCGCAGGCGTGGGGGCGCCCCGGGTTTTGCGGGGCGGAACGTCGTAGGGGAGCGGAAGATCCACGAGTACCCGCACGTTCCTCTGGTAGATCTGCGCGGGGGTGAAGCGCATCGCGCGCAGGGCCGTTAGCGCCGCCTCGTCGATCGCGGGGTTCTCATTGGGTACCACGACGATCGCGCGCGCGGTGGTGCCGTCCGGGTTGACAACGAAGCGGAGGGTCACTGCCCCCCGGCCGCCCTGCGGGCCCACTGCCTTCTCAAAGAGCTCCTTCACCAGCGGTCCCACCCGCGCGCGGTTGGTGATCCTTGGAGGAACCTCGACCGCGGAGAGTTCGTAGGTTGCCTCGGTGTGCGGTATCGGCGGCGGCTCCGACGGCGCGACCGGCGCCTGGCTCTGCGCGGCGGCGTGCCCAGCGGAGAGAAGCAGGGTGGCGGTCAGGGCGTAGCGGATTGGCTGCATGAGGGGCTCCGGGCGCGGGAGGGTGGATGCTGCGACGTGGAATCTGCACACCGGCCCGGACCGGGGCAAGATCGGACGGGAGCGTAAGAGGGTGCCGAGCCGAAGCCCCACACCCTCCACGAAAAACCGACAGTGACCCGCCGGGCCCGTTACCAGGCGCTGGGGGTGCACTGGACCGACTGCCACGCCGTCCTGCCCGCGCCGCCGCTGTCCAGCACGGTGACGTACACGTCGACGTACGAGTACATCTGGCCCGAATACGGGCACTGAACCATCGTGTATTCGCCGCCGAACGACGTTCCAGTCAACCAGGTGTATTCGTAGCCCGCGCCCGTGCCGCCGGATGCATAGGCATAGCAATCGAGGTAGCCCTGGAAGCCAGAGTCCCAGCACTGGATCTGGACGTTGGGCGGCCCCGACGACGGAAACGACGGCGGCGGGGAGTAGCCGGAGAGCGTGGAGTTCACGAGGCGGTTGTTGGGTGCTCCCGAGCCGGCGCCCATCACCGCGTTCACGGCCCCTGAGTTCAGGATCGCCGACGACACCGTGGCGGGTGCGGCGGTGGGGTTGCCCTGCAGGTACAGGGCGGCCACGCCCGCGACGTGCGGCGACGCCATCGAGGTGCCGTCGAGGGTGGCCGTCGCCGAGCTGCTGGTGTGCCACGCCGAAAGGATGCCGGAGCCCGGTGCGTACAGGTCCACGCAGTGCCCGAAGTTGGAGAATGACGACCGCTCGTCCGCCGACGCGGATGAGGCGACGGTCAGCGCCCCCGGAGCCCGCGCCGGCGAGTAGTAGCAGGCATCCGCCGCACTGTTGCCCGCCGCGACGGCGTACGTCACGCCGGCGCTGATGGAGTTGGCGAGCGCCGCGTCAAGCGCGGTGTTGCCGCCCCCGCCCAGCGACATGCTCGCCACGGCCGGCTTCACGTGGTACTGCGTGACCCAATCTACGCCCGCGATGACGCCGCTCCATGTTCCGGACCCGCCGCAGTCCAGCACGCGCACGGCGATCAGGCTGGCGCTCTTCGCCACGCCGTACGTGCTCCCCGCCGCGGTGCCGGCCACGTGGGTGCCGTGGCCGTTGCAGTCCGCCCCGGTGCCGCCGAACGCGTCGTAGCCCGCGGACGCGCGGCCCCCGAACTGGGCGTGGTCGAAGCGGATCCCCGTGTCCAGCACGTAGATGCGCACGCCGGAGCCGGTCGCCGTGTAGTTGTAGTTGCCGTCCACCGTCTGGTCGATGCGGTCCAGCCCCCACGGCGCGCCGTACTGCGTAGTGCTCGCCTTCACGGTCCCGTCCTCTTCCACGAACTTCACCTGCGGGTTGCGGCGCAGCGCCTCGACGGCCGCGGGCGGGAGGGTGGCCGCGAAGCCGTTCAGGGCGCGGGAGTACGTGTAGTGCAGCTCGCCCCCATGCGCCGCGACCACCTGCCGCCCCAGTCCCGCCCCGTCTGCTCCGTCACGCATCACCACGATGTACCGCCCACGGATTCCCTTTCCCGGCGCCGACGCCAACAAAGGCGCCATACGGGATTCTGACCGCATCCCCTCCACGTCCGGCGCTACCGGTGTGTCGGAGCATGCGGACGCTCCGGCGGCGGCGATCAGGGCGGCAAACACTGCGAATGCTCTCGCTCTCACGATGGTCTCTCCTCTGGCGGTTGAGAAGGAACGTCGCGCATGGTGGCGCGAAGAGAGCATATTTATACCAGCCACGAAATTCAAGTAGCAACAATGTCCACTTTCCTATCTCTCCGTTTGCCTCCGTCTTCCGGAGCGGCGGCGGGCACGGGCGCGATGAATCGCGCCCCTACCAGATCTGTGCGCGGGGAGCGGAGTTCTCCGCCTCGCCCGCCCTGCGCCCCCGCAGGCGGGGGAGGGGGCCGGGGGGAGGGGGCAGGACAGCAAAAGGGGGTGCGGAGCCGAAGCCCCGCACCCCCTCGTGCGTCCAGCAAAGAACCGAGAGACTTACTCGGTGTCTTCCGCGTCCGTGGCCACCGGCTCGGCGACGACGTCGCCGCCGGCGTCGCTGGTGGTCTCCTCGGCACCCTCGGTGCTCTCCGCGGTCTCGTCGCGCACCGGGAGGACCGGCTGCCCGCCCTCGAACTTCGGCACGCGGGTCGTCTCCAGGACGATGCGGCGGTTCGGCGCGTCGACTTCGGTGACGCGCATCTCCAGCTCGTCGCCCTCGGCGAAGACGTCGGCCGGGTTCTGCAGCCCGGTGACGCCCAGCTGCGACACGGGGACGAAGCCCTCGATGTCGTCGCCCAGGTCCACCGCCACGCCCTTGTCCTGCAGGCGCGACACGGTGCCGTTGATCTCCTGGCCGGCGTAGAAGCGCTGCGCCAGCTCGTCCCACGGATCCTCGATGGTCTGCTTGAGGCCGAGCGAGATGCGCTTGTTCTCCGCGTCCACACCCAGGATCACCACGTCCACGTCGTCGCCCTTCTTCACGACCTCGGACGGGTGCTGGATCCGCTTGGTCCAGCTCATGTCGGAGATGTGCACCAGGCCGTCGATGCCGGGCTCGATCTCCACGAAGGCGCCGAACGAGGTGAGGTTGC
>DASWNZ010000082.1:0-14870 GCA_036398975.1 Longimicrobium sp. | reverse complement strand
GTGCGCGAGGTAGCTCTCGGCGTCGTGGTCGCCCAGCTCCTCCGCCGTGCGCCCGCCCAGCCGTGCGCCCGCGGGGTTCACGTACGCGATCCGGCCATCCGGCGCCCACGCCACGATCACGCCGACCGGCAGGGTGTCCAGGATATCGAAGAGGGCGCGCCGCTCCGCCTCGGCCGCGCGGCGGGCGCGCACCGGGTTCGTCACCTCCACCGCGGCGACGAGGAGGTGGCGGCGGCTGTCCGGGACGTCCACGGCGCGCACGCTCAGCCGGAGCCACGCAGGGCGCTGGCCCGTGGCCGGCACGCGCAGCTCCGGCACTTCCCACGGCTCGCCCGTCTCCGCCACCCGCTTCACCCGCTGCTCCGCCGCCGACCCCGTCCAGCCCGGGACGATCTCGGCCGGCGTGTGCCCCACCAGCGAGCCCGGCGCGCGCCACGGATCGGCGAGCAGGGCGTGGCAGGCGGCGTTGGCCTCGCGCACCTCCAGCGTCTCCGCATCCAGCAGCGCCACGGCGATGGGGAGGTGGGCGACCATCGAGGCGAGGCGGGCCTCGTGCGTGGCGGCCGTTTCGGGCGCGGGGGCGGCGCGCGGGGTGGTGTGCCGCACGTGCACGCGCAGGTCACCGCTGGGGAGCGGCTCGGCCTCTACCTCCCAGGTGCGCCCGGCCCCGCGCGCGCCCGCCACGCGGAAGCAGACGGCGGCGCGGTCCTCCATCGCCCGCTCCAGCGCTTCTGCTTCCGGCGTCCCGCGCCACCCCGGGAGCGCATCCCACAGCGAGGACACGCCCTCGCGCTTCCCCAACAGGTGGAGGATCTCCAGCAGCGAGGCGTTGACGTAGCGGAAGCGCCAGTCCGGCGCCAGCACGCACACGCCTTCACGCGCGGCGCCGTAGCGCGCTTCGTGGTCGCGGTGGCGGGCTTCTGGGCTGGGCATGGCGCGGGGCCAGGGTTGTGTTGCGTGACGGAACCGGCGGTGTGGTGGCAAGAAGACGGCCATTCTCCTGCGCGAGCGGCGGTGTGGGGGCATGCACCGCAGATGTCTCACGAGGAGACGCGGAGGACGCGGAGAGAACTGCGACTGCAGGGCTCATACAGAGACACAGAGCCACAGAGAAGGAGTTCTCTCCATACCTGAGTGTTCTCTGTTGTGCGTGAATGCGTCAGGTCAGTTCCGACAGTGGTCGGATGCCTGGTATGCTTTCCACCATCGTCCGCTCCTCCGACGCGAGTTCGAGAAGATGGCGCGGGTCGCCGGTGATGTGGTACTCAACGCCCACAGTCAACAGCCGTACTCCAAGTTCCAATTCTGGATATGTTTCGGCGAGTGAGTTCCAGACGCGGACCCACTCCCGCACCGCACCAGGTGAGATCAGCGTGTTTGCTGGCACCTCTAGCGACTTCGTGATCGCGGTAGCGAGGATCGGGAGCAGACCACGTTTCGAGTAGAGACTTGCAATCACCGCTAGCTCGTCGCGCCAAAATGAACTGTGTCGGGCCAAAAGCCAGTGCTTAGACAGTGCACTACCAACGCCGAAATCACCGGTGATCTCACCCGGACCGGCCATTACTTCGCTGAGGGCGGTGAGAGCTTGTGTCCAGCCGCCGCTGGCAGCTAGGCCCACTGAGATTCGGAACTTCAGGAATATGTCGTCTGGCCTCAGTTCTGCCGCGCGTTGATAGCGGGGGATCGCCTCAATCCAATTTCCCGCGAGTTCCAGTTCGTGGCCGGCAATTAACTGTATTTCATAACTGTCCGATCGGAGATTAGCCCCTATAACTGCCGCGTTCGTTGCCGCTTCTGGGTCATTAAGGAGTCGTTTTGCGCGACTTAGCCAAAGCCACGAGGCCGCTCGTGACGGCTCTAACTCGATCGCACGCGTAAGGCTCAAATCCGCCTCATCTAGCCTCCCCATACCGATGAGTACTTCTCCCAGTTGTGATCTCCCGCATGCAGTTTCTTCCAGGGCTATCGCCTTCGTAAAAGCTTCAAGTGCCTCATCCAAACGCCCCAACCAGTTAAGCGCCGATCCTGCAAGCTCGAGAAGCCGAGCATTGTTCTCGTAATCGGGCGTGTCCCTCACGACCAATAGCACGTTTCCAAACTCCTTCGATTCGTGCAGGAACCAAGCTAGGTTGATTCGTTGATTGATGTCGTCAGGGTCGAGCTTGAGGGCAGTCTCATAGGCAACGCGGGCCTCGTTCACCCGCCCCAGGTGAGCCAGCACGTCGCCACGCAAGCCCCAATAGCTGGAGGAGGGTCCCGCTACACCAGGCCTCTCCAGCATCTCGAATGCATTGTCGAACTGACCCATCCGCGTGTACACGAATGCGAACAACACAGGCAGCCACGTGTTCTCGGGATCCGATTTGCTGACTTCTTGAAGGCAAATGAGAGCCTGCTCGTTATCCTCCAAATGGAAACAACAATCTGCCCTACGCAGATAGTCGGCCGGTGCCCCACGTATGTGAGCCAGTGATTCTGCGAACTCCATCGCTCCATGGAAATCGCCGTTAGCCATGCGCGTTGAGAGCTGTTCCTCCCACTCGCGAATCTGTGTATCCTGCGCGAGCGGTGCCGAATCCCATTCCTCAAGGGCGCGAAAAAAATACTCCCGATCCATCGGGTTTATCGTTCCGGCCGTATGTAGCCGCTTTTCCAGCTCCGGCTTTGTGTACCAGTACCGCAGGAAGTCGACGAACAGGCGGATCGGCTCGCCTCGCTGCTTCTTCACCTCCAGCGAGAGGCGGAGCAGGGGCTCCATGAGCTCGTAGTACGACTCGCGGCCCACGCTGAAGCAGCGGACGAAGCCGCGTTCTTTGAGCAACTTGAGCTGGGCGGATGCGGTCTGTTGAGTGATGAAGCAGCGCTGCGCGATCTCCTTTACCGGGACAGCGTGCCTGATTTCACACAGGAAGTCCACGATCTTCCGCTGCTGCGGCGACAGCGACTGCATCCTCGCCTGGTAGTACGGCGTCAGGTGGTCCATCGTGGTCAGGAATGGATCTACCAGCTCGTCCAGGGTCTCGCGTGTGAGGAATTCGGAAAAGATGACGTAGATCCGATGGTTGCCACCCGCCAGGTGGTGTACCGCACGAATTCGGGCGCGGCCGACCGGAGTGCTGACGAATGAGGCCAGGTCTTCGCGGCCGCTGAGCTCGGCGATCTTCTGGAGGAGCTCGATCGCCTCATCCACCGACAGCTCCTTCAGATGGCGAACTCGGAAGAATCCGTAAAAGGGAGAACTCTGGAGCGAGATCCCGCTGAACAGGCCGGGTGCGGTTGCGAGAATCGTCCACGAAGCCCGGTCCTGCAGATACGCCCGGAATTGCTGCTGTCCTACGTCGTTCAGCCCCTCGAATAACTGATCCAGATTCTCGGTGAGCAGGAAGACTGTGCGGTCGCCGACGAACTCGTCCAGCAACGCGACGGCTTCGCGTTCGGCTTGTTCCGGCTTGTGCGCGAACAGGCCGTCGATCTTGGCAGCCATCCCTGCCTGCGGGTATTCCTCATCGAGCGCGCGCAGGACTCGGATCACGAAGTCGAGGAAGGAGGCGATCCCCCATTCCTCCTCGCGCAGCCACGCAATCCGAATCTGGTCGGCCAGCTCGGGTATGGCACGAACACGGTGGTAGACGAGGGACGCGAGGTGCGTTTTGCCGATGCCGCGTGGGCCGACGATCAGAGTGTGGTGTTTCGCGGTGCCGAGGACGCTCTCGCGAACGAGAGTGACGAGGCGGCTCGCCAGCCGCTTGCGTTGGACGAAGATCCGCTCGATCACGTCCTCCGGCATCATGCTCGGGGTGAAGTGCGAAAGGAAGGTGACCATTTCAGATGCCTCGATGAAGGCGCCACCAGCGGCGGATGATGGGGACACGGAATGAGTATGTGCCGTCGCGCGGATTCTGCACGACGTAGTGGTCACGCTTCAGGAGGTCGAGCGTGTCGTGAACGTCCTGCTTGGCGGTTCCGGTGCGCTGTGCGTCCACCGCGTTACGCAGCTCGGCGAAGGGAACGGCGCTTCCCGCAGTCGCGAGGTGGTCGAGTATCGCGAACGCGACGTCGACGGCTTCACCTTCGTAGTACGTGCGGATCCGCTCCACGTAATGGCGGAGGTGCCAGGGGTCCTGCGCGTCGGCAAGGCGTTCCTCGACGATCGCATCCACGGTCGCGGTGCTGTGGTCGTCCCGCTCCGTCAGGCTGTCGACCACGTGGTGGATGTAGAAGGGGAGCCGGTCCACTGCCTCCGCGATGTGCCCGGCGAGCGCATGTGGGTCCGCGGAGGTGAGCTGCTCGCCGTCGACCAAGCGCCGCGCGAGCGTCCTCGCGTCAGCTTCGGAGAGCGACTGCATGTCTATGGTGAGCATGTCGTTCACCGGATCGTTTGCGTAGCCGCCGCGCTTCAGCGACGACAGCACGTTGTGCAGCCCGATGGACCCGGTGAACACCATCCGAACGGTCGCGTGGTGCTGGCGGAGTGCCCTCAGCGAGTCGAGGACGTCCATGGCGAGCTCTTCCCCGAAGCGCGCTTTGAGGTTGTAGAGCATCAGCGGGATCTCGTCCCAGAAGAAGAGCACCTGCTGTTTCTGGAAAGTCGCGAGATCCGCGATGGTGGCATCCAGGAGCGCCTTCCAGTCCTGGTTCTCGAAGGCGGGGAACTTGATGACTGGTCCGATCTCGAATCCAGCGAGCGCGCCCATGAGTGCGCGTGCGCGGCTCTTGGCTCGATCCCTCGCGCTGAGGCTGCTATCGACATCCTCCACCACCTTTTGTACGAACTCCAGAGGCGTACGCACTCCCTCGAGATCGCGGTAGAAGACGAGCGTGCCGGAAGGGCATTCAAGCTTCATCTTCTTCAACACGGTAGTCTTACCGATCCGGCGCTCGGCCGTGAGCAGAACACTCTGGCGATCCAGCACCCTCCAGAGTCGATTAATCAGTGGACCCCGGCCAATCACCTCGGACGGTGCGATCTGACCTCCTGGGTTAGCTCTCATTGCGGGATCTCCATCGTACGTTGAAATCGTTGTACGTTGGTTTCAACGTATATTAGTCTTCAGGTGCAAGCAAGAGTTCTGTGGATCTCGCAGGAGCTACAACATTTGTTTTCACTTCGTTCAGTATTGACTGAACGAAACGAACGCTTTAGCTTGCGGCCTCGAATTCCCCCTGACCCGGTGAGCAGATGGAAGGATCGGTACAGCAGTTCGTGGAGCGGATGGGGCTCCTTTGCGAGCGGGAAGGGATGCCGCGCGGGGCCGGACGCATGTTCGGGCTCCTGCTGGTGGGCGACCGGGCGTACTCGCTCGACGAGCTCACCGAGAAGCTGCAGGCCAGCAAGGCATCCGTCAGCACCAACGCGCGCATGCTGGAGTCGCTGGGACTCATCGAGCGGGTGTCGTCGCTGGGCGACCGGCGCGACTTCTACCGCGCGGGGGACGATCCGTGGGAGAGGATGCTGCGCGTGGCGCAGGGGCGCTGGACCGACATGATCCAGCTCTTCGACGAGGCCCGCGAGAGCCTCCCCGCCGACCGCGCCGTGGGATGCGAGCGCCTTTGCGGGGCGTCGCGCTTCCACCGCCTCCTGGTGGACCGGGTGGAAGGGCTGATCCAGGAGTGGAAGGAGACCCGCCGCGCCAGCCGCCGGACCACCGACGACGCGGCGTGACGAAACCTTGAAACGGACCGTTCTGACATGAGATCGCACAAAGGGTATCGCCGCGCGGCGGCCGCCCTCTTCCTGCTTGCATTCGCGGCCCCGCTCGCGGCGCAGACCCCGGTGGCTTCGCGCCCCGCGGCCGGCGCGGCGCTGTCGCTGGACGACGCGCTTCGCGTGGCCGAGGACGCCAGCGAGACGGTGGCGGTCGCGCGGGCCGGGGTGACCCGGGCGCGCGGGCAGGTGCTGCAGGCGCGCAGCCAGCGGCTTCCGCAGATCGCCGGGAACCTGTCGTACTCGCGCACCCTGGCGTCGCAGTTCTCGGGGTTCGGGGGCGCTGGTGGGGACACCACGGCGACCGGGCCGCCCGCCGGATGTCCCGTGCCGCCCCCGACCGGGCCGTACACGCCCAACCCGGCACTCCCCATCGAGCAGCGGGTGGACTCGCTGGAGCAGCGGCTGCGCTGCCAGCAGGGCGCAAACCCCTTCGCGGGGCTCAGCAGCGCCGGCTTTGGGAGCGAGAACACCTGGCGCTACGGGGTGACGGCGCAGCAGAACCTGTTCAACGGCGGCGCGCTCAACGCGCAGAACCGCATCGCGGACGCGGGGCGGCGCGTGGCCGAGGTGACGCTGAGCACGCAGCGCGCGCAGCTCGCCCTGGACGTGACGCAGGCGTACTTCGACGCGGGGCTCGCCAACCAGCTGGTGGACATCGCGGAGGCGACGCTGGCGCAGGCGGAGACCACGCTGCGGCAGACGACGCTGGCGCGGCAGGTGGGGAACCAGCCCGAGTTCGACCTGCTGCGCGCCCAGGTTTCGCGCGACAACCTGCGCCCGGTGCTCATCCAGCGCCGGGCCGAGCGCGACCTGGCGTACCTGCGCCTCAAGCAGCTCCTGGACCTGCCGCCCGACGCGCCCATCACCCTCACCACGCCGCTGGACGACGCGCGGCCGGTGTCGGTGGCGCGCTTCGCCAGCCGCGAAGGGGTGCTGGGCGATACATCCACCGCGCTGCGCGCGCCCGTACGGCAGGCGGCGGAGGCAGTGCGCGTGCAGGAGGAGCAGCGGCGGATCGCGCGGGCGGCCTCGTATCCCAACATCGCGCTGACCTTCAGCTACGGGCGGGTGGCGTTCCCGCAGGAGGTTCTGCCCGCGTACGACGACTTCCGCACCAACGCCAGCGTGGGGGCGGGGCTCTCGGTGCCCATCTTCACCGGCGGGCGGCTGCGCGGCGAGCGGCTGGTGGCCGAGGCCAACCTCGCCGAGGCGCAGGCGCAGTACCGCCAGACGCGCGAGGCGGCTTCGCTGGACACCCGCACGGCGCTGGAGCAGCTGGAGGCGGCGCAGGCGTCGTGGCAGGCGTCGACCGGCACGGTGGAGCAGGCGCGGCGCGCGTACTCCATCGCCGAGATCCGCTACCGGGAGGGGATCTCCACGCAGATCGAGGTGGCGGACTCGCGCATCCTCCTGCAGCAGGCGGAGGCAAACCGCGCCCAGGCCGCGCGCGACCTGGCGGTGGCGCGCGTGAGGCTGGCGCTCCTTCCCGACCTTCCGTTCAACCTGGGCGGCGCGGCTCGCGTGCCGTCGTCGGCGGGGCAGAACACACAGCAGCAGCAGCGGCCGCAACAGCAGCAGCCGCCCGCGACGGATCCCACACAGGCGGCGTTCACCGGAGGCGGTCAATGAGGAATAGAGGAATGCGCGCCGCAGTGGCGGCGTCGGTGCTGGTGCTTGCGGCGTGCGGGCGGGAGTCGGACGCGGCGGTGGCCAAGGGGCCGGCGGAGATCGTGCTGGGACCGGAGGCGATCGAGGTGGTGTCCACCCGCGAGGTGTCGAGCGGCCCCACCCTTTCCGGCACGCTGGCGGCGGAGCGCGAGGCGGCGGTGACGGCGCAGCTCGGCGGAACGGTGCTGCAGGTGACGGCGGACCGCGGACAGCCGGTGCGCGCGGGGCAGACGCTGGGGCGAATCGACGACTCCGCGATCCGCGACGCGGTGATCTCCGCGCAGTCCGGGGTGAGGTCGGCGCAGATCAGCGTGAGCACGGCGCAGCGCAACGCGGAGCGCGCCTCGACCCTCAACCAGGCCGGCGCCGTGGCGGACCGCGACCTGGAGCTGGCGCGCAGCCAGCTCGCCACGGGCCAGGCGCAGCTCGCCGACGCACGCACGCGGCTGGCGCAGGCGCGGAAGCAGCAGTCCAACACCATCATCTCCGCGCCCATCAGCGGCATCGTGAGCGCGCGGCCGGTGAGCGCGGGCGACGTGGTGCAGCCGGGGACGCCGCTCTTCACCATCATCGACCCCGGCAGCATGCGGCTGGAGGCGGCGGTGCCGGCTGAGCAGCTCAGCGCGCTGCGCATCGGCACGCCGGTGAGGTTCACCATCAGCGCGTACCCGGGGCGCACCTTCACCGGCACCATCCAGCGCATCTCCCCCGCGGCCGACCCGGCCACGCGGCAGATCCCGGTGGTGGTTACCATCCCCAACCAGGACGGAGTGCTGGTCTCCGGCCTCTTCGCCGAGGGGCGGGTGCAGGCGGGCGCGCGGCAGGCGGTCACGGTGCCGGCCGACGCGGTGGACGAGCGCGGCGTGGCGCCCAGCGTGCTGCGGCTGCGCGCCGGCAAGGCGGAGCGCGTGACGGTGCAGCTCGGCGCGCGCGATTCGGAGACGGACCGCGTGGAGGTGATCACGGGGCTGGCGCCGGGCGACACGGTGCTGGTGGGCGCGGCGGTCGGCACCGCGCCGGGAGCTCCCGTACGGGTGCGCGCCGCCGGCGCCGCCCCGGCACGGTAAGGAGAGAGACATGTTCATCTCGGATTTCGCCATCAAGAAGCCCGTCGTCACCGTGGTGACGATGCTGGCGCTGGTGGTGTTCGGCATCTTTGCGCTCTGGAACCTGGACACGGACGAGTTCCCGGAGGTCGCGCCGCCCATCGTCAACGTGGCGGTGCCGTACCCCGGCGCCTCGCCGGACATCGTGGAGCGCGAGGTGGTGGAGCCGATGGAGGAGGCGATCGCCGGGATCAGCGGCGTGGACCGCGTGACCTCGCAGTCGCTGGACGGCTTCGGCACCATCCTGGTGGAGTTCAACTTCGAAAAGGACCTGCAGCAGGCCACGCAGGACATCCGCGACGCCGTGTCGCAGATCCGCGGGGACCTGCCGCCGGAGATGGAGGAGCCGATCCTCACGCGGTTCGACCCGAACGACCAGCCGATCGTCTCGCTGACCCTTTCGTCCGAGGCGCTGCGCTCACCCGAGCTCACGCGGCTGGCTGACCCCGGCGTGACGCGGCAGCTGCGCGGCCTGCAGGGCGTGGCCGAGGTGAACGTGGTAGGCGGCGTGGAGCGCGAGCTGACGGTGGAGGTCGATCCGCAGCGCATGCAGGCGGCGGGCATCGGCATTCCGCAGGTGGTGCAGGCGGTGCAGTCGCAGAACCTGGCCGCGCCCGTGGGCCGCATCAACGGCGCGCTGGACGAGCGCACCATCCGCCTGCGCGGCCGCCTGGCGGACCCCGCGGAGTTCTCGCAGCTGGTGGTGGCGCAGCGCGGCGGGCAGATCATCCGCCTGGGCGAGATCGCCAGTGTGCGCGACGGCACCGAGGAGGCGCGCTCGGTGGCGCTCTTCAACGGGCGCCCGGCGGTGGGGATCGAGGTGGTGAAGTCGCAGGGGTACAGCACCACGGCCGTCGCCGAGCGGGTGCTCGCCGAGATCACCGAGCTGCAGAAGACGCTGCCGGCGGGCGTGAAGCTGGACGTGGTGCAGAACGCCGGCGAGCGGGTGGAGAACTCGGTGGACAACGTGCAGGAGACGCTGATCGAGGGCGCGCTCCTCACGGTGCTCGTCGTCTTCATCTTCCTCAACTCGTGGCGCAGCACCATCATCACCGGCCTGGCGCTGCCCGTGTCGGTGCTGGCTTCGTTCACGGCGGTGTGGGCCTTCGGCTTCACGCTCAACACGATGTCGCTGCTGGGCCTCTCGCTCGCCATCGGCATCCTGATCGACGACGCCATCGTGGTGCGAGAAAACATCGTGCGCCACGTGGAGATGGGTAAGGACCACTACACGGCGGCGCGCGAGGGGACGGACGAGATCGGCCTGGCGGTGGCGGCCACGACGTTCTCCATCGTCTGCGTCTTCGTGCCCATCGCCTTCATGGGGAGCCTGGCGGAGCAGTGGTTCGCGCCGTTCGCGCTCACCATCGCGTGCTCGGTGCTGGTGTCGCTCTTCGTGTCGTTCTCGCTGGACCCGATGCTCTCCGCCTACTGGCCGGACCCGCACGTCCCCGAGAACGAGAAGTGGTGGATCACCCGCACGCTGGACCGCTTCAACCGCTGGTTCGACCACCAGGCGCACCGCTACCGCGGCGTGATCGGGTGGGCGCTGGACCACCGGCTCTTCATCGTGATGCTGGCGCTGGGGATGTTCCTGGGCGCGCTGCAGATCCCCGCCACCGGCATCCTGGGCTTCCTGGTGGTGCTGGGGATGTCGCTGCTGGCCGCGGTCGTCGCCCCGCTCGTGCCCATCGGGCGCAGGCGCCGCGGAAAGATCCTGGGCGGAATCGGGCGCGGGGCGGTGGTGCTGGGCTCGCTGATTGTGGGGATGATGGTGGCCGGGATGGTGCCCGTCGTCTACAAGCTGGGCGGCGAGTTCTTTCCCAAGGACGACCGCAGCGAGTTCATGGTGGAGATCGACACGCCGCCGGGCTCCAATCTGGCCTACACGCAGATGAAGGCCGAGGAGGTGGCGGCGCTGGCCCGCGGCAAGCCCGAGGTGCGCTACACCTACACGACGGTGGGCGGGCGCGGCGGCGCGGTGGACGAGGCGACGGTCTACGTGCGCCTCACGCCCAAGGGCGACCGCAAGCGCGGGCAGGAGGTGATCTCCGCCGAGCTTCGCGAAGAGGCGAAGCGCATCGGCGGCGCGCAGGCGGCGCTGGCCACGGGCGGGTTCGGCAACCAGAAGCAGATCCAGATCCAGCTTCGCGGTCCGGACCTGGCCACCCTCAACACCCTCGCCGAACAGGTGATGGGCGAGGTGAAGCAGGTGCCCGGCGCGGTGGACGTCAGCCTCTCCACCAAGGGGCAGCGCCCGGAGCTCACGGTGGAGCTGAACCGCGGGCTGGCGGGCTCGCTGGGGGTGACGGCGGGGCAGGTTGCGCAGGCCCTCCGCCCCGCCTTCGCCGGCATCGACGCGGGCGACTGGGTGGACCCCTCGGGCGAGACGCGCGACGTGTACGTGCGCTTCTCCGCCGAGGCGCGCAGCCGTACGGCCAACCTGGAGGCGGTGCCGCTGGTGCTCCCACCGGCGGGCGCGGGCGGGCCGGTGTCCGTGCCGCTGGGGCAGGTGGCGCGCGTGCAGCGCAACCTGGGCCCCGCCGTCATCAGCCACCTGGACCGCGAGCGCGTCATCAACGTGGAGGCCAACACGGAGGGCGTCCCGCTGACCGACGTGGTCGCCGGGATCACCGAGCGGCTGGAAAAGGTCAACGTCCCGGTGGGCTACCAGGTGTCGCAGGGCGGCGAGACGGAGGACCAGAACGAGGTGTTCGGGCGCATCTTCTTCGCGCTGGGCGTGGCTGTGATGCTCATGTACCTGATCCTGGTCGTCCAGTTCGGCTCCTTCCTGGACCCGCTCCCCATCATGTTCTCCCTGCCGCTCTCGCTGGTGGGGGTGATGCTGGGGCTGCGCATTACGGGGAACACGCTCAACATCATGAGCATGATCGGCGTGATCCTGCTGATGGGGATCGTGGCCAAGAACGCCATCCTGCTGATCGACTTCGCAATCTGGTCGCAGGAGAAGGGGCTGCCGCGGCGCGAGGCGCTGATCGAGGCCGGCGCAATCCGCCTGCGCCCCATCCTGATGACGACCTTTGCGCTAATCGCCGGCATGATCCCGGTGGCGCTGGGGACGGGCGAGGGGGCGCAGTTCCGCTCGCCGCTGGGGGTGGCCGTCATCGGCGGCACCATCACCTCCACCCTGCTCACCCTGATCGCGATCCCGACGTTCTACGAGATCCTGGACGAGCTGCGCGAGAACACGATGACGTTCTTTGGGCGCAAGTCCACGCACGCCGCGGGCAGCCATGGCGGCGGGCACGGCGGCGGCTCGCATGGCGAAGAGCGCCCGCGCCGGGTGACGGTGCTGGAGCCGGAGGCGGTGCCGGGGGACTGAGGGGCCCTCACCCCCAGCGTCGCTCCGCGACGCATCCCCCTCCCCCAAAACAGCCTGGGGGAGGGGGAGTGCTCCGGATCACGATTATGGACGGTGTGCACCCTTTCCCCCGCTTGCGGGGGAGAGGGCCGGGGAGAGGGGGAGCTCGCCAGGCCGGAACCATCCGGCGTGCACCGCCTCCCGCCGCGTACGGCAGGGGGAGCGGAGATGGAGGCAGGGCGGCTAAACGGTTGTTCCGGTTGCATTTAGGTGTAATCTGTTGTAAATTCGCGGCTTAGCTTCGGCGGGCCTTATACGGGGGAAGGCGATGCAGGCGGAGAGAGAGGCCACGGAGCACGCCACGCTCCCCGAGGCACGGCAGCGCTCCCGGGTGCGGCCGCTGCGGCCGGTGGAGAAGGGGCTCGGCGGGCTGGGGCGCGGGGCGGAGAACCTGCTCGCCAACCTGGGGAGCATCGGGGCGCTGGTGTGGCAGACGGTCGTCTACCTGTTCACCGGGCGCATCCCGCTGCGCGAGGTGGTGCGGCAGATGTACTGGATGGGCGTCTCGTCCGTGCCCATCGTGCTGGTGACGGGGATGCTGGCAGGCGTGGTGACCTCGCAGCAGGGCGGCTACCAGTTCACCGGCTCCGTGCCGCTCTACGTGCTGGGAAGCATCGTGACCTCGTCCGTGGTGCTGGAGCTGGGGCCCATCATGACGGCCGTGGTGCTCATCGGCCGCGTGGGCGCGCGCATCACCGCCGAGCTGGGGACGATGCAGGTGTCCGAGCAGATCGACGCGCTCCACTCGCTGGGGCGCGACCCGGTTCGCACGCTGGTGTCGCCGCGCATCGTCGCGGGGGTCATCGTGGTGCCCTGCCTGGTGGGGCTCGCCAACACGGCCGGCATCCTGAGCGGAATGTTCTCCGCGCAGGCCACCATCGGGCTCAGCGCCGACGCGTTCCTGTACGGCGCGCAGCTCTGGTGGCACAGCTGGGACCTCTTCTACTCGCTCAGCAAGGGCGTGGTCTTCGGCTTCGTGATCCCGCTGATCGCCAGCCACATGGGTCTCACCACCCGCGGCGGCGCCGAGGGCGTGGGGAAGGCCACGACGAGCGCGGTGGTGCTGATGACGCTCGCCGTCCTCTTCCTGGACGCGCTCTTTCCGCCCCTCCTCCTCAATTGACGATGGAGGGCGCGATGAACGGCGACGGGCCGATGGTGGAGTACCGCGACCTGCACAAGCGCTTCGACCGGCCCATCCTGGCCGGGGTGAACCTGCGGGTGGGGCGCGGCGAGACGATCGCGGTGGTGGGGCACTCCGGCACGGGCAAGAGCGTGCTGCTGAAGACCACCATCGGGCTGATCCACCCCGAGCGCGGCGACGTGGTGATCGACGGCGATTCGGTGGTCGGCGCTCCCAAGCGCACGCTGGACAAGATCCGCCGCAAGGTGGGGTACGTATTCCAGAACGCCGCCCTCTTCGACTCGATGACGGTGTTCGAGAACGTGTCGCAGGGGCTCAGCGACCAGGAGCAGCGCGAGGCGGGTGAGGAGGAAGTGCTGCGCCGCGTGGTGAACGCGCTGGAGCTCGTGAACCTGGACCCCAACGCCGTGCTGGGTAAGATCCCCTCGGAGCTCTCGGGAGGGATGAGGAAGCGGGTGGGGATCGCGCGGGCCATCGTGTCGCGCCCGCAGATCCTGCTGTACGACGAGCCCGTCACGGGGCTCGACCCGGTCAACGCCACGGTGGTCCACCGGCTGATCGCCCGCCTGGCGGGGGAGCTGGGGGTGACCTCCATCATCGTGACGCACGACATCGAGGGGGCGCTCCCCATCTCCGACCGGGTGGCGATGCTGGACCACGGGGAGATCCGCTTCGTGGGCACGCCGGACGAGTTCCGGGCGAGCCGCGATCCGCTGGTGAGGGCCTTCCTGGAGCGCGACGTTCCCGACTCAGACCTGCTCGAGGCAGTATAATGATACAGCGCGCAGATGGCGGGGCCCCCACGGCCCCGCGCAACCGAATCCCTAGCGAGGACCTCGCCACCGTGAGCGTCGCACGCACTCCCCGCCGCGAAGTGCAGGTCGGCATCTTCGTGCTGGTGGGCATCCTTTCCGTGCTCTTCGCCCTCTTCCTGCTCACCGACCCGGGCACCTTCCGCGGCCGGTACTACGTCTCCACGCTGGTGGAGACGGCGGGCGGGATCCGAAAGGGCGACCCGGTGCAGCTCCGGGGCGTGAACGTCGGCCGCATCCGCTCCTTCGAGATCCAGGACAACGGCGTCCGGGTGCGGATGGAGCTGGAGGGCGAGTACCCGGTGCCCGCCGACTCGCGCGTGTACCTGAGCAGCAACGGGCTGCTGGGCGGCGTCGTCGCCACCATCCTCCCCGGCCGCTCGCCGCAGAAGCTGGCCGACGGCGGCATCCTGCCCTCCACGGACGCCTCCGGTGCCGGCGCCAGCGACATCATGGCCACCGCGACCGCCGTCGGCACGCGGGCGGACACCGTCCTGGGCCGCGCGCAGGCCCTTCTGAGCCAGCAGACGATCGGCGCCGTGCAGACGAGCGCCGTCGAGCTGCAGGGGATGCTGGCGGAGCTCAGCGCGCTGGCAACCGAGCAGCGCCGCGAGCTGCAGGGCGTCTCCGGCTCGCTGCGCCGCTCGGCCGCGGGCGTCGAGGGCGCCGCCACCCGCCCCGAGCTGGCGCGCGCCATCGCCCGCACCGACTCCATCTCGCTGCGAATGGACGCGGCGGCCCGCTCGTTCAACGCCGCCGGCGAATCCATGGCGAGCATCGCAGGCCGCATCGACCGCGGCGAGGGAACGCTCGGCAAGCTGAGCCGCGACGAGTCGCTCTACAACAACCTCAACGCCGCCGCGGCCAACATCAACCAGACCGCCACGCGCTACGGCTCGCTAGCGGAGGACATCCAGGCGAACCCGAAGAAGTACATCAATCTGCGGGTGTTTTAGGCCCCCGGCCCCCTCCCCCGCTCGTTCCTCGCTGCCCCTCCCCCAACCGCGGGGGAGGGGTGTTTGCGTGCATCCGTGCCGGGCTTCCCGTT